>NZ_VFXM01000011.1:0-172528 GCF_006519705.1 Ornithinimicrobium kibberense | reverse complement strand
TGCGCTCAAGAGGCATCCGGTCATGCCGCTGATGGAGGCCTCGCGACCCGATAATCAGAGGTGCTCGTCCCAGAAGCCCTCGGGGGCCGGTACGGCTGCGGCCTCCCCTCCGTGTAGCCACTGCAGGGCGTAGGTGTGCCCGTTCATGTTCACCTCGGCCCGGCGGAAGTCCTCCAGCATCTCCCCGGCGTCATAGAAGCCCTCGGTGAAGGGCATCTGGTCGCCCGCGGGAGGTTCATGGAACTCGAGGAACCACTCCATGCGCTCTTCGGGACTGACGTGACGCCTGGCCCAGAATGGACCGACGACGGTCCACATCCAGCCAACCCGCGACCATAGAAAACCGACCTCGACTCCATCCTCGAAGGCTCTTGCCACTCCTCTGCGGAACGGATCTAGAGCCGGATCCGGCGACCCTGGCTTCTCAACGAATCGAGGCTGCATGGTCCGATTGTGTCGTAGAGGGACGCATCCTTCGGATGACAGCGACCCGTCCGCTCATGCCGCATCCGGTGAGCGGCCAGGCCGCCCGAATGACCTTCAGCGCTCGGGGTCAACAACCAGGTCCACCTCGACCTCGTTGCCGGCGCCGCGCCCCGTCTGCTTGCGGGTTTCCGCGTTGAACGAGACGAGGTAGCGGCCTCCCATCACCCCAATGGTCGTCTTGTACGTGTAACCGCCGTCGATCGTGACGATGACGGGTACTCGCTTCCCACGGTTGAAGGCAAGCACTGTCGACTCAGGCACGACGATGCCGACGTTGTTCCCCCCGGTCGCCTCGAGCACGGTGTGGAAGGTCGCCATGCAGCCAAGACTAGGGGCCCGGTGCACGCGCCCGCCGCACAGTTGATCAGCGTCCGCCTCTGCCGCAACGGGTTTGTGCTGGCTGAGTGGTCGGAGTGCGGTCGAACGCTCCTCGGAGCGCTGGGGCATACTCGCCGGGTGGTCTGTGCGGTTGAGGTGAGAGAGGCCCAGGTGGTTATATCGAGGGGGCATCGGCCCTGCCGCCGGTCTCGTTCTCGTTGTCTCAGGGCCAGTGCCTGGCCGTCACGGGCAGTAACGGTTCAGGCAAGACCACCTTGCTGCGGGTGCTGGCAGGTCTGCAACGGCCCACTCAGGGTGCGGCGAGCGTCCGAGGTCGCCGTTGCGATGAGCGTGACCAGGTCTTTCGTCAGGAACTTGCCGCGCAGATCGGTCCTCCCCCCGTGGCGCGAGACCTGACCCTCGATGAGCACCTGCGCCTGGTGGCTCAGACCTGGCGGTCGCATGAGCCGAACGCGCCGGGGCAGGTCACGGGGATCGTCCAGGAACTGGGTCTTGGTCAGCTGATGTCCCGCTTCCCCCACCAGCTTTCCTCGGGCCAGGCGCAACTGTTCGCGCTGGCTCTGACGCTGGTTCGGCCCAGCTCGGTGCTGGTGCTGGACGAGCCCGAGCACCGGTTGGACGTCGACAGGATCAGCATGGTGATCGAGACCCTCCGTTCGCGGATCTCTGCCGGCACCACCGTGGTGCTGGCCACTCACGACCCCCGCGTCAGTTCCGAGCTGAGCGACCAGACCCTGCACCTGACGGTCGCGGCATGAACCGTAGCGCTGGCGTGCTCTACCGGGTCTACGTCACCGTCCTGCTGCTGGCTGTCCTGACCGGTCCCGCCCTGTACACCGTAGTGGTCTCTCTGAGCAGCCCTCCGCTCGTCACGCTCGTCGGCCACGAGCAGTTTCCGTCCCTCGTGGTGGCCTGCACCGGACTGCTGCTGGTCGCCGCTCTGGCCGTCGGTAGGACCCGTGGCCCTGTCCCCCTGAGCCCGTTCAAGATCCACCTGATAGCTGGCGGGCCGCAGCCTCGCAGGGTGAGTCTTCGCAGCCCGTTCCGGTCCACGTTGCTGCTGCTCCTGCTCGTGGCGGCCGTCCTCGGTGCGGTCCCTCCCGCGGCGCTGGTACGTGCCGAAGTGGCGGGGGCGACGACCCTCGTGGGGGGCGTACTGGCGGGTGCGACGGTTGGAATCCTCGTCGCTGTCGCCTGGTTGGCAGGACAGGCACTGACCCCCCGGACCACGACCTGGGCGGCGGCACTGTGCCTGCTCATCACCGGAGGCCTGGCGCTGTGGTGGCCCGGCCCGTTGGACTTGGCCGGATGGGGGCTGCTGACCGCCGCCGCATTGTGCCTGCTGGTGGTCGTGCCGCCGTTGCGCGACCGGCTCAGCGGCCCGGCCCTGCTTGAGCAGGCACACCGTTGGCACACTGCCACCACCGCCGGTGGAGCCGGTGATCTCGCAGCCGCGGCGGCTACCTACCGGACGCGGCCGCGCCGCCCCAGACCGGCCGGTGCCGTCGGAGACACCACGCTGCTGCCCGTCCTCTTCCTGCGCCGCGACCTGATCGGTGCGCTGCGCACCCCGATCCGCAGCCTGGTCGCCGGGGCGGCACTGTGCCTGGCGATCCTGATGGGCGCCCTCTCCACCACCCTCCCGGACCAGATGGCCTTGTTCGTCGTCGGCACCTCCTCCTTGATGGGGTACATGGCTCTGGGCGTGTGGAGCGACGGTTTCCGCCACGCGGTGGAGGCCATCGCCGCGCCCACGCTCTACGGGCTGTCCGACCACCAACTCCTGAGCCTGCACGCCTTGCTGCCCGTCGCCGTGGTCCTGACCGTGGGTACCACGGCCGGGCTTCTCGCGGTGCTGCTCGGAGGTCAACCCCTGATGGCAGCACTGACGCTCGGCTCTGCCCTGTTCTGCGTCGTGGTCCGCATGTTCGACGCGGCCAAAGGGCCCATGCCACTGATCCTGCTCACACCTGCACCGACCCCGATGGGCGACGCCTCAGCAATACCCGTCGCCCTGTGGCAAGCCGACGCGCTACTCCTCGCCGCTCTGGTGCCAACAACCATTGGCACCGCAGTCCTCACGCTCGGCAGCGGCATTCCCTTGCTGGCCTACATACCCGCGACAGCAGCCGTGCTGCTCGCCTTTCGACACCGGGTCTGAGCAACATAGTCCGACCGGCATCCGCAAGTGCCGCCAGCAGCGCCTTACCTTGAGACGGCGGCTGGATGTGGCTCGCGGGCACCTTGAGGATGCACGAGATCTTTGGCAGGCATGGGAGGGGGCGAGCAGCGCACAGTCCTCATCCCGTTGGCGCGCGGCGCTGAGCGGCTGAGGGGACGGGCTCAGCCGGCCGTGTTGACGGGCACGTCGGCGATCGGCTCGAAGCCGGGCACCTCGACGGTCAGGGTGTCTAACTGGGCACCGTCGCCGAGCGGTCCGTAGAGGGCTCCGAGGATCCGACCCTGCGGCGGCACCTGGGAGACCAGGTCCGAGCACAGGCATCGGAACCGCTCGGTGTCGTCGACCTGCTCGTCGTCCTGGGGTGCGTAGACCGTCGGCAGCGCGAAGCGGTCGGCGTCGCCGTCCAACAGCCGGATGCCGTCGACGAAGACGGACTCCCCGTCGAGCGACAGAGACCGGTGCTGGTCGGGGGACAGCGTGGTGGCCTTCCCCCAGCTGAGCCGCACGCGCAGCAGGTAGCCGCCGGAGTCGGTCTGGTCGAGCTGGAGCACGTCGAGGGTGGCCCCGGGGGGCAGGCCCTCGGTCTGTGCCGTGGTGGTCGCGACGGGCTGGGTCTCCTCCGAGACGGCCGCGTCCAGCTGGGCGACCACGTCGTCGGCGATGATCGGCGCGGCGACCGGCTCGGTGGTGAGGACGGCGTCGTCGGTGCCGGAGGCGTCGGCCGGGGCAGAGGTGGTGGTGGGGGCGGAGGTCTGCGCCGCGTCCGCCGTGGCGCTGGTGGGCTCCGGGTCCGAGGCGCCGTTGTCGCAGGCGGTGAGCAGCAGGGTCAGCGCCGCGGCCAGGGCTACGGGTCGTGCTGCGGACCGTGCGGTGCTGCGGCGGCTCATCGACGTCCCTCCTGGTTGGCGATGCCCTCGAGCGTGATGGTGACGCGGCGGTTGAGTGCTCGGCCCTCGTCGGTCTTGTTGGAGGCGATCGGCTCGTGCCAGCCGCGGCCCTCTACGGTGAAGCTCACCTCGGGCAGGCGCGCGGACAGCTCGGCCTCCACCGACCGCGCGCGCTTCTCTGAGAGCGTCTGGTTGTAGGCCTCGGTGCCCTGGCCGTCGGTGTGGCCCACGATCGTGGCCGAGCTCACCTGCGCGTCACCGATCTCCTCGGCGATGTGGTCGAGGACCTTGTCGGCCTTGGTGGTGACCTCGAACTTGTCGAAGGCGAAGAGCACGTCCGCGGCGATGTCGATGTCGCGGACCGTGCCGGAGTCGCGCTGGGTCCACGACCCGTCGGTGGCGCCCGAACGTTCGGCCAGCGTCCACACCGCGCCCAGGGTGCGGGCCTCGGCGGCGCGGGCGATCTCCTGTGCGGCCGGCGGCGTCGGCCAGCCTTGTCCGGAGGCCACCCACTCGTCGGCCGGGACCTGCGGCTCGGGGAGCGGGCCGTCCTGGACCGGGACGTCGGGCAGGATCGCACCGAAGCCGTCCACGTGCATGTCGACAGTGGTGACCTCGGTCGGCAGCTCGGGGAAGACGGCGTAGACCAGCTGCCAGCCGTCGGAGACCTGCGCCGCCCTGGCGTCGTTGAGGCCCATCTCCGTCACGTTGGTGCACAGACACGTCCGGGTCGTCTCGTCGAGGAGGACCGGGTAGAGCTCGCCGATCTCCCGGGCCGCCAACGAGGTCTCGGTGAACCCGGGAGGCGTCGTCAGGTTGGCGGTGCCGCCCCGCAGCTGGTGGGCCTCGCTGGTGAGCGTCCCCCGGTCGCCGTCGGAGGGCCGGTGCCGCACCGACCAGTAGGCGACCGTGCCCCCGTCGATGCGCCAGACGCCGTGCAGCACCTCGTCGAACCGGCTGAGCGACCCGCCCCAGGCCGACTGCGACGTCAGGGAGCCGACCACCGGCAGGGGCGTCTCGGTCAACGGCGCGGGTCGCTCCTGCGAGGTCGCGTGCGCCGCCAGCGGTGCAGCGAGCAGAAGCGCGGCGAGCCCAGCGCTGATCGTCGAGGCCTTGGCCATGGGTGATCCTTGTCCCTCCCGAGTCGGAAACCGGCGTCAACCTTCTACGACCAGCGCTGCTGGGTCAACTTGGGCTCGATGGCAGGCGACACTATTGACCGGGGCCCGGGGGCGCAGGAAGAACCGCTCGGCAGCGAACTCGCGCTCGAAGCGGTCAGGCCCGCTCCTGCCGTCAATGAAAGACGTAGCCGCAGGTCGCTTCTACGGTGCGACGAGGGCGAGCCGCTGTTCCGGACCCCATCGATAGGTGTCGTCGCACCGATACCCCCTCAGCCAGACTTCGTCGTCGACGACGCGCAGATAGAAGCCTTTCGGGTATGCCTCGTCGCTACTCAGCGGTTTCGACGCCACGTGAATGGCCCCGGTTGGCGCCCGACCCGCAGACAAGACGGAGTCCGGTGCGTTTGGCTGGTCCATCATTGCCAGCCGGAGGAACGGGCCGCTGACCACTGGGCAGAGGTGGAAGCCGTGCGTCCGTGCCGCCTCGAACACCTGCGACTGAGTGCCGCCGGCCGACAGACCGAGCTGCTGCACAGTTCGCTCGACAAACTGCAGATCTTGACTCTCCGGATTATCAAACGCTGGGTGCTCAAGCAGTGTCTCGGCGTGGGTGTTGAGCCGTACGCCGAACTCGCGTAGGGATTGCAGGAGGGCGCGCCGGGGCTGTCCGCCCACCCGTACTGTCCGACCCTTGAGCCCTAAGCTGTGCGTCATGGGCACCATCCTCGCTGAGCCCGACATGATCGACGTCTCGGAGGATGACGCGGCGGCCAAGCCGACATGGAAACGACCGGATTTGCCGCGACGCACGTGTTTCCAGCAATGCTAGGCGCCGGCGCGCGCGAAGTTCAGGCTCTCTTCGATGACGGACAGAACACCAGCCAGCTCGGCGGTGTCTCGAGGACCGTAGATCATGAACTCTGTGCCGTAATCCGCGTACTGGTGCGGTTCTGCCCAGCCCAGACGAACCAGCTCTTGGCCTCGGGCCGTGGGCAGTACCAGGTGCACGCTGGTGTCCTGTACCCCGTGAAGATGCACCGGTTCGAGGCGCTTGCCTGGCGCCAGAGATGTTTCAGGCGCAACTTCCTCCGCCATGTCGCTGAGGTAGACCGCCCGCGACGATGCGGGAGACACCTGGCTGATCCCCTCGACGACGCCCTCGAGGGCGAAGACATCGGCGATCAGCTGCCCCCAGATGGTTGGCGGTGCCTGCTGGTCGACCTGTCGGTGCGGGCCGTCATCGGACGTGGTTGGCCGAGCGCCAGTTCGGGGTTCGTTCAGCACAGGGGGAACCTTAACGAGCGAGGACTGAACTTAGGACGTCACGCGTTTCCCTAAGGGGCCCGCCGAGCCGGCACACGCATCTGCCGCGGGGTGGAACTATAGGCAGCGATGCAGTGGCCCCTCAAATCGGCCGCCCGCGTCGGCGCTGTGCTGTACGGATTTCTGTTTTGGCGGGCGGCTACTTATCGCCGCCTACAAGACCGCTTCCGCCAAGCTCACTGGATAGATTACGTACGTTTGAATTCCTTGCCTTGTGCTGACATATCCGTCACTGGCGAAATAGCCGCGTAGACGCCAACCGTGGTCATCAAAAAGAGCCGAGCCTTCAGCCGCGGCTCCGTTCAGTCGCAAATCATATCTCACGCATGACTCCCCCGTTAGGTTCTCGATCGGAACCTCAGGGCACTCCGGGCCCGGGATGGTAAAACTAGACCCAGAGAAGGAGGGTTCATCTCGGAGTATCACGCCCGAACGCAGGTCCTCATCCAGCGTCACGTTCAGTCGGACGAGTCGGCCTTGATTCTCGTCAAGAAACTCGAACAGCTCGAGCCTGGCCTCGTTGTGGGCGCTGATGTGATGCGGTGCTTCAGGAGAACCCAGCGACGGAACACTCCGCGGGTCCACCGGCAGTGGTCGGGACCAAGCGACGATGGCGAAGCCTAACGCCGCGAAAGCAACCATCAGGGATACGCCGTCGATCCACGCTCGACCGCCCCCCGGCGGGACGCCCGAGCGTCCACGAGATTCCGTCATCTCCTGAGCTTTCAGTATTCGGGCCCCATCGATCGAAGGGCCGGAGGCAAGCCAGACACTGCGTCCAAGGTTCATTGTGGCCCCAATAGGAGCAGACCAGCAAGACCCGACGTCCGAAGGAGGGATGCACTGACATGCCGCGGGTGGTGCTGCGGCCTGCGGTCTGTCTTGCCCCTTCTAGCCGTAGGTTGAGGCATGGCCTATGACGCCGTTGCAGAAAGCCTCCGACTCATCGAGTCTCGCGAGCTCACTCCGGTGAGGAGCCTGAGCCGCCGTCGCCGGCATGCCGCTATGGCGGTCGACATCTCCGACGACGTAGCGGTGACCATGTTCGCGCGCAGGAGCGTGGGCTGCAACGTCGAGGAAACTCATGTCTTCGCTCGTCACAACGGGGAGTGGGTGACCCTCGGCGGCGGTGGCGGTGGAGCACTGGATGACGACGCCCTCCACGAGCGGCCTGCAGAACTGCCTGCCGGCGGGCGCACAAGCCTTGGTGTGGATGATCCCCGGATCCTGGCGATGGAAGGCGCCGGCGGCATCCTGGACGGTCATCACAAGAGGTGGTGGACTACCCGCGGGCGGTGGATCAACTACGTCCTCGTGCGGGTCAACGTAGACGTTGCCCATCTCGTCCTCGAGGGTCGGCAGATCGCGGTTCCCTGCCATGGGCGATGCGTCGTCGCCTGGCCCGGGCGACGCGCGCAACGGCTGTCGATTCTCGGCCACGACGGCCGACAGTTGGGACAGGTCAGGCTCGACCCCTTGCCATAGGAAACATCCGGAAGTGCCGCATGGCGAGTGGGACGCACGCTAGTGCCGCGCGTCGGTCGGCTCGAGTTCGCATCGATCATCTGCGGGTCAGGATGGTTCATGAACAACTTCCAGATCACCGCCGCCCTCGTTCCGGTCCCGACCGAGGACCCCTCCGTTGCCGAGCTGCGCCAGGCGATAGCGGCGCACCTTGCCCGTTACACCGGGCAGACGCGCACCCACACCGAGTCAGACCTGGGCGCCTTCCTGGCCTGGTGCGCCGCACGTCACGTCGACCCGCTGACCGCCCATCGGGTGCACGTCGAGCTGTACGTGCGGTGGATGCAGGAGACCCGCCGTTACAAGCCGTCCACGATCTCCCGGCGGCTGTCCGTCGTGGCCGGGTTCTACCGCACGGCCGTCATCGACGGTGTCCTGACCGCCTCCCCGGCCGACCACGTCCGCCGCCCGCACGTTCCACCCGAATCACCCACCCTGGGCCTGTCCCACCTGCAGTTCGAAGCGATGCTGCAGGCCGGCCGCACCAGCGTCAACGTCAACGACTTCGCCCTCGTCACCATGCTCGGCCTGCTCGGCCTGCGCATCTTCGAGGCGTGCGGCGCGAACATCCAGGACCTGCGCGAGGAGCACGGCCACCGGGTGCTGAAGGTCTGCGGCAAGGGCGGCAAGGTCGTCCTGACACCCCTGCCGCCAGCAGTGCAGCGCGCGATCGAACGCGCCGTCGACCACCGTGAGGAAGGGCCGATCCTGCGCAACCGGCAGGGAGGTCGGATGGACCGGCACGCCGCGACCCGTCGCCTGCACCACCTGGCCGAGGACGCCGGGATCAACTTTCCCCGGATGCACCCGCACATGCTTCGGCACACCTTCGTCACCACCATGCTCGACGCCGGCGTGGACCTGCGCGACGTCCAGATCGCCGCGCGCCACGCCGATCCCCGCACCACCATGCGCTATGACCGAGCACGCAAGAACCTCGACCGGCACCCCAACTACATCCTCGCCGCCTACATGGCCTCCGGCACCTAAACGAACGACGGTCCGCGCCTTGACCAGCCCGGCTTCGGGTCGCGAACCTTGCTCCGTGGTACTACGGGCAGTACCATCCAGTTGTGCCCTCAGGTGTGAAGATCCTGGCTCAGATGAGGGCCGACCCGGCCAACATCCGGCACGAGGACCTGGCCAAGGTGTGCGAGCACTACTTCGGACCGCCCCGGACAAGCGGCGGCTCCCACGCCCGTGTACAAGACCCCCTGGCCCGGGGACCCGCGAGTGAATATCCAAACGACCACGGCAAGGCCAAGGCCTACCAGGTCCGCCAGGTCCTGGCAGCGATCGACAAGAAGGAGGAAGCCCAGTGAGCACCACGATCCCCGACGTCACCCACTACACCTACCGCGTCACCTGGTCTCCCGAGGACCAAGAGTTCGTCGCCACCTGCCTCGAGCTGCCCTGCCTGTCCTGGCTCGCACCCACTCAGGACGAGGCACTGCACAGCCTTCGCGATCTCGTGAACACCGTCGTCGAGGACATGCACCGCAACGACGAGCCGATCCCCGACCCACTGTCCTCGCGCAGCTACTCGGGCAAGTTCAACCTCCGCGTCGGTGAACGACTCCACCGCCAGCTCGCCATCAAGGCAGCCGAAGAGCACCTCAGCCTCAACCAGTACGTCATCCGCAAACTTGGCGACGCATCCTGAACGAACATCCGGCATGCCGCGAGCCGCTAGCTCGAACTCGTGCCACTTGGCTAAGTGACGAGTTGCCGCCTGGTGGTCGGCCGTGCCGCTGGCGAGGGCGATGACCAGGTCGTACGCGTCGTCCTCGGGTGCTTGAAGATCGACGCCGTTGAGGCTGTAGAACACGACCACTGCGAGCCACCCCAACCGCTTGTTGTCATCAACGAGCGGGTGGTTGACGACGATGGACTCCAGCAGCGCCCCCGCCTTGGCATCGATGCCGGAGTAGGCGTCACGTCCGAAGACGCTCGCGCTGGGGCGGTGGGCTGCGGAGTCCAGCAGGCCAAGGTACTGGACCGGACCTACGCCCAGGTCCGCTGCCAGCGCGAGCAGGTCCTCGGTGGTCAGGTACTCCAAGGTCAGCGTCCGAGACGCTCGAGCAGGTCGGCGTACCGCTCCCGTCCACGTGCAGACAGCTCACGCACACGCTCCTCGTGACCGCGCCGCGCGGCCGCCTCCCGGATCGCCCGCACCGTCGCCTCCTGCTTGCTCACACCCTGGGCCTCCGCCAGGGCCGCCAAGGCTCGCTCGTCCTCCGGAGACAGTCGCAGAGTCATCGCCATCCGGTTTTGGGATCACTTTGGTATCCAACGCTCTGCAGCGCCTCGGGCGGTCATAGCTGTAGATGCATTCGCAACGCTTCGTCGACCCCAGCCATGAGGCGGGGCGGCACCCGGCCTACTGCAGAACCGACACTCTCGACCGCGACCGAGCGCACCTGCTCCGCCTGGGCCTTGGAGTCCACCCGCAGTCCTGTCTCGTGAGCTGGCAGTAACACCTGGAACGGGAAGACCCGCACCACGTTGCTGGTCACCGGCACGACGGTGACTACTCCGCGACCGAGTCGTTGAGCCATGGTGTTCGCCCGATCATTGCTGACGAGCACCGCGGGACGCCGTTTGTTGGCCTCGCTACCACGCGCTGGATCCAGATCGACGAGAAGGATCTCACCGCGCAGCATCGGTCAGCCCGTCCGAGGACGCTGACGCCCACGCGTCCTCGTCCCCCGCCACGGCCCACTCCTCCCAGGCGGCGGCATAGGCCGCCTCCAGTTGCGGGTCCTGCAGGCGGCGGATGGCCTGCTGGACGGCAGCTGACCTCGACTCGAGGCCAGCTTCTTCGACGTATCGGTCGAGGGCCGCGAGGTCTTCCTCGCTGAGACTTACGCTTACCTTCATGCATCGATACTACCTGGGTAAGATTATGATTGCTACCTCAGTAGCAGCACCAGGACATGCGGCTGGTCGCTCTCCATTCCAGTTCGATCGGAAAGCATCGTCGCTGGGTCTCTCAGGGGGCGATCACGGCTCTTCGAGCAACGGCACTTCGAGGTCGTACGCCAGCACGATGGCTCTGGCAAGGTGGCGCTCCTGCTCGGGCGTGAGGAACCCCAGCGTCCTGCCCAGGAGGTCGGCAGGGATGGTCAGGACGTTGTCGATCGAGACAGCACTGTCGTGGTCCAGCCCGTTGGCACGTCCTACCGGTACTTCGCTGGACAACCCCTTGACGGTCGACATGATGGGAGCCACGGTCACCTTGGTCATCACGGCGCGGGCAGTGTCACGAGTGAGCACCAGGACGGGGCGCGTCTTGTCCAGCCGCGCCAGGCAGATCTCGCGCAAGGTCAGTCGTCCAGTGTCGCGCGGCCCACGGACCAGGCGACCAGATCGTCAAGGTCATCGACGTGCCCTTCGTCTCCAGGGTCTGGACGTCCTGATGCGCGGCCTGAACGCGCATCTCGCGCTCCAGGGCCGCGGCCACCAGCGCGGCTCGGCTGGCAGCCTTGCCACTGGCGACGCTCCGGTCCAGAAAGCGAACCATCTCGTCAGGGAGCCGTACCGCAATCTGTGTCGTCATGCCGTGAGCATCCCATGATGGGATGCTCCACTTTGCCGCTGCCCGAGTGGGTCAGTTTCCCCCGAATCGTTGCTGGGCTGCCTGTCGAGTGATGTTTAGAGCGGCGCCGATGATGGTTCATGAGTCACCTGCGTCGCGGGCGGCCTGGACGGATTCGCGCAGGTCGTCCTCGGCGGCGCTCAGGTTGGCGTGGGCGGTCTGGATGCGGCGGAAGTGGACGGCGTCGCGGGCGGAGTTCGTGCCCGGGTCCAGCTCGTCCAGGCCGGTCTCCTCGGGGCGGGCCTTGTGCTCATGTGCTGCTTGCCCTCATCTCCGGTAGTCGGAGAACTTCGGTCGTAGGCGGTCGGCGTGGATGATGCCCACGGGTGCTTGAGCGGGCACGGCGACCAGCTCCAGCAGCCGGCCCGTGACGGTCAGGGCCGATTCACCAGGAGGCGGTCCTCCACCGAGGTACTCGTACTCGACCAGGCGCTGGCGTTCCTCCAGGCGTGCTGGATGTCCGCGTCCCCCGTGCTTGGGAGCCGACGTGCTCCGCTGCCCTCGTCCCCGTGACCGTCATTGCGGCCTCTGACCACGTCCTGACGGTCCCATGGAGTCGGCCTCGAAGCAGACGGGCGATGACCCCTGGATCCGGTTGGGCGTCCTCGGCCGGCCCCGATGGGGGGCAGGATGGGGCCCATGTCATCCCTCACGCAGGAGCCCCGCAGACGTCGCGATCGAGCGGCGGCGGCGCGCGACCGGGTCCGTGAGGCCCACCGGTCAGGCCGGCTGCAGGACTGGTGGTACGACCTGCTCGACGTGGGGCGTCAGCCGCGCCTCGTCCGCGCCGGGCTGCGCTACGTCATCGCCTGGGGCAACCTCGGGTCCGGTGGAGTCACCTTCACGGCGCTGCTCTCGCTGACGGCGGCACTGACGATCATCGTCAACACCGCCCGGGCCTTCCTCGGGGGGCGGCCCGAGCTCGTCGCGGGGGTCATCGACATCGTCAACTCCGTCGTGCCAGGCATCGTCGACGACGGCAGCAACGACGGGCTGATCGGGGCCGAGGATCTTCTCCGGGACGGCACCTGGGGTTGGACGACCGCCATCTCGACGGTGGTCATCCTGTGGACCGCCATCACCATGATGACGGGGCTGCGCCGCACCGTGCGGCAGATGTTCGGCCTCGGCGGCGCACCGCTGCGCTTCGTCCGGGGCAAGGTCATCGACCTGTGGGGCTTCTTCCTCCTCACCCTGACGATCTTCACCTCCTCGGCCGCCGTCTCAGCGATGACCTTGCTCGGCGAGGACCTCATGGCCTGGCTGGGGTTGCGCAGCTCAGTCGCCGGCTGGCTGCTCGCTGGTGCCGCCCTGCTGCTCATCGCGGTCCTTGACGCGCTGCTGGTATGGCTTGTCCTGCGCGTCATCAGCAAGATCCGGACCCCCTGGGCGGACATGCGCCAGGGAATGGTGCTCGGTGCGGTCGGATTCGGTCTGCTCCGGGTGGGCGGTGCCTCCGTCGTCGGCGCCATCTCGGCAGGCCCGCTCTTCTCCACCTTCGCCGCCGTGGCGACCCTCATGCTCACGCTCAACCTCGCGCTGCGCTGGCTGCTCTTCGTCGCCGCCTGGACTGCCAACCCGCCCGCCGCGCACGTACCTGTCCATCCTGACACGGTGCACGCGAAGGAACAGCCGAACTACGTGACCCTCAGCGCACCGCATACCCTCGCCTGGCCGCACCACCAGGTCACCGGGTCACTCATTCCTGAGGACCACCCGCGCTTCGACCGGCAGAGGTCTTAGCTCGCGTTAGCACGCTAGCGGTGCGTTGGGAAGGTGGCAGTCGGGTCCAGGGGTGGGTCAACGTCGGAGCTGCTCGGCCAGGAACGTCAGGACCCGGTCGAGGGCGACCCTCGTCGGATGCCCCGGTTCGTCGACCAGGGAGATCGTGAGGACCGAGTGCGCCGACGGCGAAATACCAGCAGCATTGCCCGGCGACGAGTCGATCTCGATGGCCTCGAAGGACGCCCCGAGCGAGGCCCGCAGGGTCTCGAACCTCTCCGGCGGGCAACCCCGGTCGTTGGTGAACCGGAGCCCGAGCACGCGCAGGTCGTCATCGGCTCGTGCCGTGATGGTCGCGAGGTCCTGCGGATCCAGACCAAGGGCGGCACGGCCACGATGCCCGATCGGGACCGGCATGGCCGGCTGACTCATCACGGAAGCGACGACCGAGGGCTCAAGCGCCGTCGCCAGCGCAAAACCTCCGGTGAAGCACATCCCGACCACACCGACCCCCGGCCCGCCACACTCGCCGTAGGCCGACGCCGCCAGTGCCCGCAGCCACCCCACGACCGGGCTCGTGCGATCGGCCACCTTGGTGAACTCCCGCGCCACACAGACGCGCAGCGTCGATCGCGCGACCTCGCGGCCCGTCGCCGGCACCACGGGCCGACCGAACAGGGACGGCAAGAACACGGTGTACCCGGCGGAGACGAGCCGACGGGCGAAGTCGATGACGCCCGGATGCAACCCCGGGATCTCATGGAGCACCAGAACCGCCGGCCCCGAACCGCCCCGGAAGACCTCGTAGGTGTGCGTGTCATGCGGAAAGTCGAAGGCCTCGAACTCCGCGCCGATCTGCTGGCCTAGGCTCATTCCGACTGCCCTCCTCCGTGAACGACCCGCCCAGCATGGTCGCGGCTGCCCGCAACTGCCCAGCCGCGAAGAACCGAAGGCGAAGCACCGTGAGTGCACCGTACCGATGACCGGACGCCGAATGACACTCAGTGTCGTCACTACCGCCCGTCGCTCCCGTCCGCCGGCCCTTCTAGAAGGCGAGCTGCGCCGCCTCCGGATCGCGTCCGGCCATGCCGCTGGCCACCTGTATGCGCCCGACCCCACGGTGCGGGGTCGAAAGCGGCAACCTGCCGCCGGGACTGACGCACGGTCGGGCTCGTGGAACTCCCGAACCGCGGGAACCGTGGCCGGGGGGCTGGACGGGCTCACCTGTCCGTGAGAGGTTCACCGGACGGGATGCTCCAACATCCACCTGCCCATACCCCGACCCAGGAGGCCTGACCGATGGAACTCGTTCCGGGCAACACGTTGATCACCGCAACCCCTCAGGAGGGCCGGGAGCTGGCGCTCGCGATGGCGCGGAAGTCTGTCGGTGCGATCCAGCCGGACGCAGAGATGCGCAAGGCCTTGCGCCCCGGCTACGCGAGCGCCGCCGACTCGCTGACGATGGCCGCGCAGGTCGTCGCCATCGAGTTCGCCACGATCGCTGCCGCCAACGACTACTGGCGCTGAACCGGTGGCCGGCGACGCGGTCCGGTCCTCGCCCACCCGCCCCTGGCTCATCTCCTCACCCGACGATGAAGGGCAGTGGCCGTGAGTGACGACGTCGTGGACCTCAGCGAGAAGTTCAACCGGTTCTCCGACCACTGGTCCCCGAAGCTGGTGGCCAGGATCAACGACTACGAGGTCAAGCTGGTCAAGGTCCAGGGTGACTTCGTCTGGCACACCCGTGAGGACTGCCCCCGTGCGGACGGAGAGGTCAGGGCCCTCCTGCTGGAGCCACGTGGAGTTGTCAACACCGGCGACGCGGCGGGCGAACTGACCGCGGTCGTTGAAGCGATCTGACCCACGTGATGGCCACCCCCGCATCCAGGCAACCCCGCCATCGCGTGGGGGTTCGACTCCCCGGTCGTCGAAATTACCGCGTTTCCGCAGGTCATAGCCCTACATGGTGTCCGGAGGGGGACTTGAACCCCCACGCCCGTTAAGGGCACTAGCACCTCAAGCTAGCGCGTCTGCCATTCCGCCACCCGGACAGGTGGTGCCACCCGCGGGGAGCGGGCAACGACGGACAAGATTACCACGGACGGGACGGTGCTCCTGCACCCCTGGGGTGACATCCGTGGCGTGTCCCGGACGCCCCGTCGGCGGTCAGCCGGTGCGCCAGTCCGGCGGCTCCGCCGGAGCCAGGGCCGGGTCGTCCGCGTGGAACGTGCGCACCGGCCCCGGCGCCGTCCGCGGGCCCTCGAAACGGACCGTGACCCGACCCCGGCCGCTGCCCCATACCCATCCGGGCCCGTGCTCCTGATGGTGCACGTCCTGCCCCGTCCGCCACCCCGTGGAGCCCCCCAGCCGGGTCTCGACCGTGCTCGTGGGGCCCGCCTCGGTCACCGTCTCGACCGGCGAGCTGGCGTCGGGGAGCAGGAGCTCCTCGTGGACCGCACCCTCGAGCACGAGCAGCTCCTCCTGGGCGTGGTCGGTCAGCCCGCTGACCCCCAGGCCGAGCAGACGCACGCCCGCCGACACGTCAACGCCGGCGAGCAGCCGTCGCGCCTCCCGCAGCACGACCGTCCCGTCCCCGGTGGCGAACGGCAGCGTGGCCGACCGGGTCTGCGTGGTGAAGTCGTGGCGGCGCAGCTTGACCGTGACGGTGCGCGCGAACGTCGCGGCGGCCTCCAGCCGGCCCGCCAACCGGTCCGCCATCCGGACGAGCTCGCCGTCCAGCAGCGCCCGCTCGGCCACGTCGGTCTCGAAGGTCTCCTCCACGGAGATGCTCTTGGCCTCCCTCTCCACCACGACGGGCCGGTCGTCCTCGGCCCGTCCCAGGCGATGCAACGACTCCCCGTGCGCCGTCCCGAAGATCGCGACGAGGTCGCTGCGGGAGACCCGGGCCAGATCGCCGACGGTCTCGACCCCGAACGTGCGCAGCCGCGCGGCCGTCGCCGGACCGACACCGGGCACGGCACGCACGGGCAGCGGGTGCAGGACGGCCAGCTCGCGCCCGGGCCGCACGACGGTCGTCCCTGCCGGCTTGTCCATCTCGCTAGCCAGCTTGGCCATCATCTTCGAGGTCGCCACCCCCACGGACGCGGTCAGCCCACCCGTGGCACCGGTGATCTCGGCGAGCAGGTCGGCGCACCACCGCTCCAGCTCCTCCCCCTCCCAGCCCGGGGGGTCCTCCCCCGCCGTGAGGTCGACGTAGGCCTCGTCCACCGACACCTGCTCCACGAGCGGCGAGCGCGTGCGCAGGATGTCCATGACGACGGTCGAGGTGGTCCGGTATGCGGCGAAGCGGGTCGAGAGGAACGCCGTGCCGGGCGGGCAGCGCCTCCGTGCCTCGGCCGTCGGCATGGCCGACCGGGCCCCGTAGACCCGGGCCTCGTACGACGCGGTCGAGACCACGCCCCGGTGCCCCGTGCCCCCGACGACGACGGGGCGGCCCCGCAGGGACGGCTTGTCCCGCTGCTCGACGGCGGCGAAGAAGGCGTCCAGGTCCAGGTGCAGGATGCAGCGCCTGGGGTCGGACATGGGGCCACTGTGCCACGGGCCCGCCGACCCCAGGTGCACCTGTCGGGGGTGGTCGTTAGGGTCGGCTCATGAACCTCGAACGCACCTTCCCCCCGCACCCGCTCGAGAACCTGCCGAAGGCCCCGGCCGAGCTGACGGTCACCAGCGAGGACTTCGAGGACGGGTCCCCGCTGCCGGAGACGGCCGGTTTCGGGTTCGGCAACACCTCCCCCCAGCTGTCCTGGAGCGGTGCCCCCGAGGGCACGCGCTCCTACCTGCTCGTGTGCCACGACCCGGACGCCCCCGTGCTGGGCGGCTTCCGCCACTGGGCGGTGGCCGGCATCCCCGCAGAGGTGACGTCCCTGCGGGCCGGTGCCGGGGAGTTCGGGCAGCCCGTCGGCGAGGGCGCCACCACCCTGGCCAACGACTACGGCACCCGCGACTACGGCGGCTGCGCGCCGCCCCAGGGCGACCCGGCCCACCGCTACGTGTTCACCGTGTGGGCCCTGGACGCCGCCGACACGGGGGTGGACGCCCAGACGTCGGTCGCCAAGGCGCAGTTCAGCACGCTGGGCAACGTCCTGGCCCGGGGCTCGATCACCGGCACCTACCAGCTGTGAGGCTGGACTGGGTCCCGGCGCTGGAGCGCCCCGACCTGCTGGCCGCCCCGGTGCGCTCCGCGCTGGAGGGTATGCGGTCCGCCGGCACCGTGGACGTCGGTCGGGTCGAGGTCGCCGAGATCGACCCCGACCTGGCCGACACCGCCGACCTGGTGGCCAGCACGGGCATGGAGATGCGCGACATGGCCAACTGCCTCGTCGTGGCCGGGTCGCGCGCCGGCGAGGAGCGGGTGGCGTCCGTCCTCGTGCTCGGTCACACCCGGGCCGACGTCAACCGGACGGTCCGCAAGGCCCTGGACGTGCGCAAGTGCTCCTTCATGTCCATGGACGACGCGGTGGCCCGGACCGGCATGGAGTACGGCGGGATCACGCCCGTGGGTCTGCCCGGCGACTGGCCCGTGCTCGTCGACGCCCGTGTCCTGGAGCGGGAGGCCGTCGTCATCGGCTCCGGCGTACGGCGCAGCAAGCTGCGGCTGCCGGGCGCGGCGACGGCAGACCTGCCCGGGGTGCAGGTCGTCGACGGCCTGGCGGTGGAGGTCTAGAGCCGCCCGGCCTCCATCCGTCGAGACCCTCGACGGCACCGCCCGGCAGGGCTAGCGTGGACCGTCATGGACCGCCTGGCCGTCATCCGCTCCGAGTCCGACCGCTTCGCGGAGGTGCTCTCCTCCACCGACCCGGCCGCGCCCGTGCCGACCTGCCCGGGCTGGGACGCCGCCCAGCTGCTGCACCATCTGGGAGAGGTCCACGCCTTCTGGGCGGCCGTCCTGCGCGACGACGTCCGGGACGACGAGGGTGCCGAGGCCGTCGAGGCCGCCGCTCCCCCGCGCCCGGGAACCACCGAGGAGCTGCTCGACGCCCGGGCCCGGGCCACCGAGGCCCTGCTCGAGCAGCTCGCGCGGCTCGACGACGAGGAGCCCCGCTGGTCCTGGTGGCCGCCGGACCAGACCGTCGGCTTCACCCGCCGCATGCAGACCTACGAGGCCACCCTGCACCGGGTCGACGCGGAGCTGACCGCCGGCCTGCCGCTCTCCCCCCTCGACCCGGAGGTCGCGGCCGGGGCGGTGGAGCACTGCGTCGACGTCATGTGGGGCTACGTGCCCGGCTGGGCCCAGGACGACTCGACGGCGATCGTCGAGCTCGTGGCCACCGACACCGGGGACCGGTGGCGGGTCGACGTGGGCCGGTGGCACGGCACGGGCCCGGAGTCGGGGACCGAGTTCGACATGGCCCGTGCCCGGCGTGCCGGGGAGGACGCCGACCCCGCCCTGCCCACCGCCACGGTGTCCGGCACCGCCCGCGACCTGGCCCTGTGGGCCTGGGGGCGCGGGCCGCGGTCGGCGGTGGAGCTCTCCGGGGACCAGGACGCCGTCGCAGCCGTCGACCGGCTGGTCGATCAGGGGATCCAGTAGCCTCCCGCCCTCACCACCGCAGCAGCAGCCACCCCGTCAGCCCGAGGCACGCGACCGTCACCGCCCACAGCACCGCGACCCACAGCACCGCCGGCACGCCGGTGAGCGCGGCCAGCTGGTCGACGTCCGTGCCGCGGGCCCCCCGGCGGCGCTGCCGCTGCAGCTCCACGACCGACCTGGGCGCGGCGAGGACGACCACCCACACGAGGGCGGTGGCCAGCCAGGAGAGCAGCCACGGCTCGGCCGTCCAGGAGAGCAGCGCCACCAGCGCCCCGGTCGCCACCACGACGAGCAGGCCGTAGACGTTGCGCACGAGCAGCAGCACGACGGCGCACAGGAGCACCAGCGTCCAGAGCAGCCCCGCGGCATACCCCTGGGACAGCAGCACGGCGCCCGCGAGCCCGACCAGCGCCGGAGCCGGGTAGCCCGCGAGGAGCATGAGCACCATTCCTGGCCCCCGCGGGCGGCCCCGCGAGAGCGTCAGCCCGGAGGTGTCCGCGTGCAGGCGTATGCCGTGCACGCGCCGGCCCACGAGGACGCCGGTGGCGGCGTGCCCGGCCTCGTGGAGCAGGGTGACCAGGTGCCGCACGAGGCGGTAGCCGACGGGGCTCCAGGTCGTCAGCAGCGCCGCCAGGGCCACCACGAGGACGACCGTCGACGACGGGGCCGGCTGGGGGGTCAGCGCCCTCTCCCAGATCTGCTCGAGCACAGGGGCAGCCTGTCAGCACCGGCTGGGTGGCCGCTGCGCCCCCGGGGAAGGCATCGGCACGGGCACGACATACCCTCGTCCGGTGCTGCGCGTCGCCACCCTGAACATCAACGGGATCCGGGCCTCCCACCGGAGGGGGTTCGGTGACTGGCTGGCCACCCGGGGCTGCGACGTGGTCGCCCTGCAGGAGGTGCGCTGCCCGCTGGGCGCACTGCCGGCCGGGGCCTTCGGCGACCACCACGTCGTCTACGAGCCGGGCCAGGTGCCGGGACGCAACGGCGTCGCGGTGCTGACCCGGGAGGCCCCGGCGGCCGTGCGCACGTGGGACGCCGACGTGCTCGTCCGGGCGCCCGACGAGGACCACCTGCACACCGTGCCCGCCCCGGACGAGGTGCCCCTGGCCAGGGGGCTGTCGCGGCACGCGCACGAGGGGCGGTACGTCGAGGTGGACCTGGACCTGCCCGGGACGCCGCTGACCGTGGCCAGCCTCTACCTGCCCAAGGGCGGGCTCCCCGCCCACCTGCAGGTGCCCGCCCGGATGAGGGAGAAGCCCGACGGCGGGGCCCGCTACGAGCGCAAGATGCGCTTTCTGGCCGCCTTCGCCCGGCAGCTGACCAGGAGCCGGCGCGCGGCCGCCGGCCGGGGGCGGGAGTTCGTCCTCCTGGGCGACCTCAACGTGGCGCACACGCGGCAGGACGTGGCCGTGGCCGCGTGGCGGCGCGCGCAGACCTCCGAGGGGTTCCTGCCGGAGGAACGCGCCTGGATGGAGGACTTGGTCTCGCCCCGGACGCTCGTCGACGTGGTGCGCTCGGTGCACCCGGACGTGGCCGGGCCGTACTCGTGGTGGAGCTGGCTGGGGCGGGCCTACGAGCGGGACGCCGGCTGGCGGATCGACTACCACCTGGCCACGCCGCGGCTGGCCCGGACGGCGGTGTCGGCCGTGGTCGACCGGGACCACCGGGGCGTGCGCCTGTCGGACCACTCCCCCGTGGTCGTGGACTACGACGTCTGAGCCTGCGGGGGGCGGGTGTCAGGCGGGCGCGGCGTCCGGACTCGTGCTCGGGGTGGACGTGGAGTCCTTGAGCTCGACGAAGAGGACGTGGGTCGGGCTCGTGCCGGTGTTCTCCCCCGCGTGCACCTGGGCGGGCAGCCAGCCGACGTGCCCCGTCTCCAGGTGCACGTCCCGCGTGCCGCCCTCGAAGTGCAGGCGCCGGTCGAAGGTCGACAGGGTGCACATCACCGAGTCCGGGTGCCGGTGCGGGCTGGTCCGGGCGCCCGGGTCGTCGCGGTACTCCAGGACGCGGACACGGTCGTTCTCGAGGACCACGTGGTACTTGTCCGGGTCGGTGACGACCGGGTCGTCAGCGTCCGGGCTGCGGGTGCCGTCCATGGCAGACCCCCTGGGTGCGGGTGGCTCCGACCGGTCCAGTGTCCGCCCGGCGCCGGAGCACCGTCAAGGGTTCAGGGAGCCGGCTCCTCGGGTCGCAGCGCCCAGAAGGCCACGGCCGAGGCGGCGGCCACGTTGAGGCTGTCCACGCCGCCGCCCATGGGGATGCGCACGACCACGTCGGCGGCCTCCACCGTCCGGCGGGACAGGCCGTCGCCCTCGGTGCCCAGCACGAGGGCGAGCCGGTCCGGCGGGTCGGCCGCGAGCCGGTCGAGGGGAACGGCGTCGTCGGCGAGGGCGAGCGCGGCCACGGTGAAGCCGGCCTCCTGCAGGCTCCGGACGCCGCCGGGCCAGGGCTCTACCCGGGTCCACGGGACCTGGAAGACGGTGCCCATCGACACCCGGACCGACCGTCGGTAGAGGGGGTCGGCGCAGCGTGGGGTGACGAGCACGGCGTCCACGCCCAGGGCGGCGGCCGAGCGGAAGGCCGCCCCGACGTTGGTGTGGTCGACGACGTCCTCGAGCACGGCGACCCGGCGGGCACCGGCCAGCACGTCCGCCAGCGTCGGCAGCTGGGGGCGGTGCATCGCGGCGATGGCGCCCCGGTGCAGGTGGAAGCCGGTCATCGTGCGCACGACGGCGGGGCTGGCCACGAGGACCGGGGTCCCGGCGGCGACGGCCGGGGAGACCAGCTGGGCCAGGTCCTCGACCCACCGGGGGGTCAGCAGCAGCGACCGCATCCGGTGGCCCGCCTCGAGGGCGCGGGTGATGACCTTGTCCGACTCGGCCAGGTAGAGACCCTCGGCCGGCTCGAGGACACGCCGCAGGGCGACGTCGGTCAGGTGCAGGTAGTCGCGGACGCGGGGGTCGTCCGGGTCCTCGATCCAGGTCACGCCGGGAGGAAGGTGCGGTGGCTCCGCCGGTGGACCGAGGGGCGGCTCTGCGGGCGTCATCAGGTCAGCAGCAGGTTGACGATGGCGACCGAGCCGATGACGACGATCACGGCCCGCAGCAGCGCCGGCGGCATGGCCCGGCCGACCCGCGCCCCGACGACGCCGCCGACGAGCGAGCCGATGCTGATGAGGAGCACGATCGTCCAGTTGACCGTGCCGGGGGCGACGATGATGAAGACGACGGCGGCGACGAAGTTGACGATCATGCCGAGCACGTTCTTGATCCCGTTGATCTGCTGGATCCCCAGCGGCAGCAGGATGCTCATGATGCCGAGCAGCAGGACGCCTTGGGCCGCGCCGAAGTAGCCGCCGTACATCCCCGCCACGAGGATGCCCAGCAGCAGGACGACCCACCGGCCGGGGGTGATCCGGTCGGCGTGGTGCCGGGCGGCCCAGGCCGACAGTCGCGGGCCGAAGACGACCAGCAGCAGTGCCAGGAAGATGAGGACGGGCACGATCGCCTCGAACGCGGCCGGCGGCAGCACGAGCAGCAGCAGCGCACCCATGACGGAGCCCACCAGGGAGGCCGGGGCCAGCCGGCGCAGCATGGGTCCGAGCGTGCGCAGCTCGTGCCGGTAGCCCCAGGCCCCGGTGATGCCGCCGGGCACGAGGCCGAGGCTGTTGGAGATGTTGGCCGACACGGGGGGGTAGCCGAAGAACAGCAGGGTCGGGAAGGTCACGAGCGTGCCCGAGCCGACGATGGTGTTGATGGTCCCGGCGGCCAGCCCCGCCAGGACGATGGCGAGGATCTCCCAGACGCTCACCGGGCGGTCGGCTCCTCGGGGCGCGTCTGCCGGCCGTCCGTGGTCGCCTCCGGCTGCTGGGCCCGGGCCGACCAGCGTCGCCCGTGCCGGTCGACGACGAGCGGGATGCCGAAGGTCGCCGAGAGGTTCTCCGCCGTCAGGGTCACCTCGATCGGCCCCGCCGCGACCACGCCGCCGTCCCGCAGCATGAGGATGTCGGTGAACCCCGGCGGGATCTCCTCGACGTGGTGGGTCACCAGCACCATGGCCGGCGCCTCGAGGTCCTCGGCGAGCAGGCTCAGACGCCCCACGAGGTCCTCCCGGCCGCGCAGGTCGAGGCCGGCGGCGGGCTCGTCGAGCAGCATGAGCTCGGGGTCGGTCATCAGCGCCCGGGCGATCTGCACGCGCTTGCGCTCACCCTCGGAGAGCGTGCCGAAACGACGCCGGGAGAGGTGGGCGACGCCCAGTGCCTCGAGCAGCTCGGCGGCCCGCTGCTCGTCGGCGGCGTCGTACTCCTCCCGCCACCGGCCCAGCACCCCGTAGGCGGCGGTGACGACGACGTCGCTGACCCGCTCCTCGTCGGGGATCCGGTCGGCCACGGCCGCGCTGGAGACGCCGATCCGCGGACGGAGCTCGAAGACGTCGACCGTGCCCAGCACCTCGCCGAGCACGCCGGCCACGCCGGTCGTGGGGTGCATCCGGGCGGCGGCCAGCTGCAGCAGGGTGGTCTTGCCGGCACCGTTGGGGCCGATGACGACCCAGCGCTCCCCCTCCTCGATCGACCAGTCGACGTCCCTGAGCAGGTCGGTCGTCCCGCGGCGCACGCCGACTCCGGCGAATTCGAGGACATCGCTCATGGTGCGCCACTCTAGTCACCCCTGAACGCGGTGCCGCGCCGCCCCGCGGGTGGTCGCGGCATACCATCGGGGCCGTGTCCGAGCACGAGCTGCCCGCCGGCGTCCGCGTCGCCCTGTGGGGCACCGGCGCCCTGCAGGGGCGGGTGCCCGTCGACGAGCTGCCGCGCCGGGCCCTGCCCGACGTCGACGAGGTCAGCGGCCTGGTCGAGGGGATGCGGCTGTGGGCCTCCCTCGGGGAGCGGGCGGTGCTCGTGGCGCTCCCCCGCCCCGGTGACGTGGCGGGTATGCCGCGGGGCCCGGTCGAGCTCGTCGACGCCGCCACCCGGGCCCAGGAGTGCGTCTTCGTGCCACAGCTCGGCGGGGCGCTGGTCCCGACCCTGGAGACGTTCGGCCCCGAGGGCGACCAGGGGTGGTCGGCCCGGTGGACCGCCTACCCGGCCGAGCCGGTGCCGACCCACCGGATCGAGGCCCTGGACCTGGGGCAGATCGAGCTGGGGCTGCGGACCGCCCTGGCCGGGTCGACCGAGGAGCTGCTCCGTGCCGGGGCACCGCCCTTCGGCCCCCACGCCGACCGTGGGGCCGCCCGCGCCAGGGCGGTCAGGGACGGTGCCGGCAGCTGGGGGCTCCCGGACGGGCTGCCCCCGCGGGCCCTGCGGGTGATCGACCTGGCCGGCACCGTGCTGCGCCTGGCCGACGCGGGCCTGGACGCGGTGACCGGGTCGCTCGACGCGGCGACGACGGCCGCCCGGGCCGAGGTGCTCCGCCGGTTGCAGGGCCGGGCCACCACGGCGCTCGCCGACGCGACCAACGCCGCAGCCCTGCACCTGGCCTACCGGTCGTAGGGAGACCGGCCCGGCGTCTCGGCGGCCGTGCCTCATCCCGCCCCGGCGTCTCGTCGGCCGCAGCAATCCCGCCCCCCCGCCCCGGCGTGTCGTGCACTGTGCGGAAGCGTTGCGGCGTGTCGCGGGCCTGAGCACCGTCGGCGCAGCACAGGACCTGCAGCAGCCAGGCCTGCACATGGTCGAGACGCCAGCGCACCTCTTCCACAGCGTCGGCGGCAGACTGACCCAGCCGCAGGCGGCCCAGCACCATCGCCGTCATGCCCGACGACGAACCCGTCCGGTCCCGGCCACGTGTGGGCGTGACCCGGACGTTTCCTCACCTGGACCACCAGCGTGGCCTGGCGACCTCCCTCCAGCTGCGGGACGCCGGCTGGTCGGGGGACGCGATCCGGCACGCGCAGGGACGGACCATCCAGCGCGTCTACCCGGGTGTCTTCGCCCCGCACCGTGGGCCGATGGGTCCGGACGACCGCCTCGTCGCCGCCCACCTGTGGGCCGGGGACGGAGCGGTGCTGACCGGACGGGTGGCCCTGGACCGCTACGGCCTGCCGGTCAGCCCCCTGGGGAACTGCCTGTTCCTGGTGCCGTGCACCCGACGAGCCCGCAGGCAGGCTGACGTGGCCACGAGGCGCACGACCCGTCCGGTCCAGGTGGCACGGCACTGGGAAGGCCTCCCGGTCACGACGGTCGCGTGGGCCCTCTGCGACGCCGCCGTGCTCCAGGGTCTGACCGGAGAAGCGCTGCGGTCGACGACGATCGCCGCGCTGCAGCGAAGGCTGACGCACCCGAGGCTGCTCCACGACGAGCTGGCCCAGCGGTCGACGAGAGGTCTGCGGACGGTCCGGGCCGCACTCCAGGAGTTCACCGAGGGCGCGTGGAGCGTCCCCGAGGCAGGTCTCGCCGAGCTCGTCCGTGCTGCCGCCGACCTGCCACCCTATCTCCTCAACCCGGTCCTCACGATGCCGGACGGACAGGTGATCGGGTGCCCGGACGGCTACTTCGCCTCCGCCGGGGTGGCGGTGCAGGTGCACTCCCGCCAGCACCACAGCGGCTACGACGACGAGGGGCGGGACCTGTGGTCGGCCACGGTCGAGAAGGACGCCACCTACGTCGAGCACGGGATCGTCGTGGTCCCGGTGACGCCGTCGAGCATCACCCGGCGACCGGAGGAGGTCCTGGAGCGGATCCGCACGGTCGTCCGGCAGAACCTCGGGCGCGACCTGTCCCGGATCCACGTGCGGCAGCGCGAGATCGGAGCCTGACGGTTCGTCTCGGAGGCGGTGCCTTGTTGCGAGATCGGTGCCAGGGCACGGGACACGCCGCAGCTGAACGTGCACAGTGCGCGACACGCCGGGCCGGTAGCCGCCCGGGCCGCGAGGAGCTACCCCAGCTCGGGCAGCTGGGGGGCGCGGCCCTCCAGGACGGCGCGGTAGACCTCGACCGTGCGCTCGGCGATGGTCGTCCAGGCGAACTGCTCGACGGCCCGCCGGCGGCCAGCCTCCCCGCGCCGGGCGGCCTCCTCGGGGTCGGACAGGGCGGCGACCATGGCCTGGCCCAGGTCGGCGACGAAGGCGTCCTCGTCGACGGGCGTGCCGGTGCCGTCGGAGACCTGCTCGATCGGGACCAGCCAGCCGGTCTCGCCGTCGAGGACGACCTCGGGGATGCCGCCGGTGGCCGTGGCCACGACCGGTGCCCCGCAGGCCATGGCCTCGAGGTTGACGATCCCCAGCGGCTCGTAGACCGACGGGCACAGGAAGACGGTCGCGTGCGAGAGGACCGCGATCACCTTCTCCCGCGGCAGCATCTCGCCGATCCACACGACGGGAGCGGCCCCCTCGCCCCGGTCGGCGCGCAGCTGGTCGACCAGGCCGACGACCTCGGCCTCGATCTCCTTCGTGTCGGGGGCACCGGCCAGCAGGACGATCTGCACGTCGTCGTCGACCGCGCGCAGGGCCCGCAGCAGGTAGGGCAGCCCCTTCTGCCGGGTGATCCGGCCCAGGAACACCGCCGTGCGCGCCTGCGGGTCCAGGCCCTGGGACCGGACGAACTCCGCGGCCTTCTCGGAGGTGTCCCGCCGCCACAGCTCGCTGTCGATGCCGTTGTGCACCACGTGCACCTTGTCGGGGTCGACCGAGGGGTAGGCCGCCAGGATGTCGCGGCGCATGCCCGCCGAGACGGCCACGATCCCGGCCGCCCCCTCGTAGGCGACCTTCTCGGCCATCGAGCTGATGCCGTAGCCACCCCCCAGCTGCTCGGCCTTCCATGGGCGCAGCGGCTCCAGGCTGTGCGCGCTGACCACGTGCGGGATGCCGGCCAGCATTCCGCCGAGGTGGCCGCCCATGTTGGCGTACCAGGTGTGCGAGTGGACCAGGTCGGCGCCACCCCCGGCCACGTCCCGGGCCATGAGCAGGTCCACCCCCAGGGTCCGCAGCGCCCCGTTGGCCTCCTCGAGGCCGGCGGGCACGGCATACCCCGTCGTGCCCTCCTCCTCCACCGGGTCGTCGAAGGCACGCACCTGCACCTTCACCCCCTCCAGGCTGCGCAGGGCCCGGGTGAGCTCGGCGACATGCACACCGGCTCCTCCGTAGATGTGGGGCGGGTACTCGCGGGTCAGGATGTCGATGCGCACACCACCAACCTAGTGGTGCGGGCCGCGGGGGGACAGGGGTGCGGGTATGCGGTCCGCGCGCCGGGGAGGCCGCCCCCCTCGCCAAGGGTCGGCCAAAGGCCATAGGGTCGTGTCATGGCAGCGCAGCGCGGTTCGCGTCTCAAGGTCCTGGCGATCGTCCTGGCCGGCGGGGAGGGCAAGCGGCTGATGCCGCTGACGGCCGACCGGGCCAAGCCCGCGGTCCCCTTCGGGGGGATCTACCGGCTCATCGACTTCGCCCTGTCCAACATCGTCAACTCCGGCTACCTCAAGGTCGTCGTGCTGACGCAGTACAAGTCGCACTCCCTCGACGCGCACATCACCAAGACGTGGCGCATGTCGACCCTGCTGGGCAACTACGTCGCCCCGGTGCCGGCCCAGCAGCGGGTCGGCAAGCAGTGGTTCGCCGGCTCGGCCGACGCGATCTACCAGAGCCTGAACCTCATGCACGACGAGAAGCCCGACATCGTTGTCGTCGTGGGGGCCGACCACGTCTACCGGATGGACTTCTCCCAGATGGTGGCCCAGCACGTGGAGAGCGGGGCCGACTGCACGGTCGCCGCGATCCGCCAGCCGATCTCGCTGGCCAACCAGTTCGGCGTCATCGAGGTCGACGCCGACGACCCGCGCCGGATCAAGGAGTTCCTGGAGAAGCCGGAGTCGCCGGAGGGGCTGCCGGACAACCCCGACGAGGTGCTCGCCTCCATGGGCAACTACGTCTTCACCGCCGACGCCCTGGAGCGCGCGGTGGTCGAGGACTCCCAGGACGAGGACTCCTCGCACGACATGGGCGGGGACATCGTCCCGGCGTTCGTGCGGGCCGGCGACGGCTGGGTCTACGACTTCAAGGACAACGACATCCCCGGCGCGACCGACCGGGACCGCGGCTACTGGCGCGACGTGGGGACGATCGACTCCTACTACGACGCCCACATGGACCTGGTCTCGGTGCACCCGGTGTTCAACATCTACAACGAGGCCTGGCCGATCTACACCAACTACGGCCCGCAGCCGCCGGCCAAGTTCGTGCACGGCTCCGGCGACCGCATCGGCCACGCCGTCAACTCCGCCGTCTCCCCCGGCTGCGTCATCTCCGGGTCCACGGTCAGCGACTCGGTGCTCTCGCCGCGGGTCAAGGTGCACAGCTTCAGCCACGTCACCCGGTCGGTCCTCATGGACGGGGTGGAGATCGGCCGGTCCTGCCAGATCCACCGGGCGATCCTCGACAAGGGCGTCTTCGTCCCCGCCGGCGTGCACATCGGCGTGGACCGCGACCAGGACCTGGCCCGCGGGTTCACCGTCACCGACTCCGGGATCACCGTGGTCGGCAAGGGGACGATCATCGAGGGCTGAGGCCTCCTGACCGGATCCCGGTCAGGCCGACCGGCCCAGGCCGGAAACCTGGGCCAGCACCCCGGTCAGAACCCGGTGGCGTGGTAGCCGCCGTCGACGTGCACGATCTCGCCCGTCGTCGCCGGGAACCAGTCGGACAGCAGCGCCACGCACGCCTGCGCAGCGGGCACCGGGTCCTTGACGTCCCAGCCCAGCGGCGCGTGCTCGCCCCACCTGGCGAACTGCTCGAAGTCCGGGATCGACT
The DNA here is from genome assembly GCF_006519705.1 of Ornithinimicrobium kibberense. Lineage (NCBI taxonomy): Bacteria > Bacillati > Actinomycetota > Actinomycetes > Micrococcales > Ornithinimicrobiaceae > Ornithinimicrobium > Ornithinimicrobium kibberense. The sequence continues at coordinate 144,060 of NZ_VFXM01000011.1, read as the reverse complement.
TGGCGGCCGTCGTGGCGATGGGGCCGGCCGAGACGAGGTTGGACCGGATGCCCTGCGGGCCGAGGTCGCGGGCCAGGTAGCGGCTGGTCGCCTCGAAGGCGGCCTTGGCCACGCCCATCCAGTCGTACATCGGCCAGGCGTACTGCGCGTCGAAGGTCAGCCCGACCACCGAGCCGCCCTCCCCCATCCGCGGCAGGCAGGCGGCGGCGAGCGCCTTGAGCGAGTAGGCGCTGACCCGCACGGCGGTCGCGACGTCCTCCCACGGCGCCTGCATGAAGTCGAAGGCGCCCTTGGGGGCGAAGCCGATGGAGTGCAGCACGCCGTCGAGGTGGTCGACGTGCTCGCCCAGCCGCTCGGCGAGCGTGTCGAGGTGCTCGGTGTCGGTGACGTCCAGCTCGATCACCGGCGCCGGCTGCGGGAGCCGCTTGGCGATCGTCTGGGTGATCCGGAAGGTGCGGCCGAAGGAGGTCAGCACGACCTGCGCCCCCTGCTCCTGCGCCAGCCGGGCCACGTGGAAGGCGATGGAGGTGTCCATGAGGACACCGGTGACGAGGATCTTCTTGCCGTCGAGGAGCATGGGCGAGACTCTAGTGCGTGCCCGGCCCCGGTCGTCGGAGGCGCGGAGGCGTCGTCAGTGCCCCATCCCCAGGCCGCCGTCCACGGGGATCACCGCACCGCTGATGTATGCCGCTTCCGGGCCGGCCAGGAAGCGCACCACGCGCGCGACCTCCTCGGGCGTGGCGAACCGGCCCGCCGGGATCTGCGAGAGGTAGGTCTTCTGCAGGTCCTCGGACAGCTCGTCGGTCATCTCGGTGCGGACGAAGCCGGGGGCGACCACGTTGGCGGTGATGCCGCGTCCACCCAGCTCGCGGGTGATCGACCGGGCCAGGCCGACCAGCCCGGCCTTGGAGGCGGCGTAGTTGGTCTGCCCCGCGGAGCCCAGGAGCCCGACCACGGAGGAGACGAGGATGATCCGCCCGGCGCGGGCCCGGATCATCCCCTTGACCGCGCGGCGGGCGCAGCGGAAGGCGCCGGCGAGGTTGGTGTCCACCACCGCCTCGAAGTCCTCGTCGCTCATCCGCATGAGCAGCCCGTCCCGGGTGATGCCCGCGTTGGCCACGAGCACCTGCACCGGCCGGCCGAGGAGCTGCTCGGCCTCGGTGAACGCCGCGTCGACGCTCTCGCTGTCGGTGACCTCGCACCGCACGCCCCGCAGTCCCTCCGGCGGCTCGCCGCTGCGGTGGGTGACGACGACGTCGTGGCCGTCCTCGGCGAAGGCGCGGGCGATGGCCAGGCCGATGCCCCGGTTGCCGCCGGTGACCAGGACGGCCTGGGGCTGGGCGGAGCTGTCGGCGGGCTCGGGCGTGGGGGCGGGAGCAGTCACGGACGCCACCGTAGTCGTATCGTGGAGCGGTGCCCACCCCGTCCCGCCCCGGCCCCTCGCGCCGCCCCGTCCAGGCGGTGACCTCGGCCGGGCCCTCGGTCGAGGCCGACCGGCGTCGGCGGATGCGCAGCTACCTGCTGGCGATGGGCTTCCGCACGATCTCCTTCCCGCTGGCGGTGTGGGCGATCGTCTCGGAGTGGTACGTCGTCGGCGCGCTGCTCGTCGTGGCGGCCGCCGTGCTGCCCTCGATCGCGGTGATGCTGGCCAACGCGGTGGACCGGCGTGCCTCGGTCACCGGACCGGCGCCGCGGTCCCCCGTGCAGGGGCTGAGCGCCGGGCCCGTCCCGGCCGACGAGGACGACGACCGCCCTCCCGCGAGGTCCGACGACGGGCCGATCGTGGGCACCGTGGTCTCGCGGCGTCCGGCGGACGACCCGGAGCACCGGGAGGCCTCGTGAGCACCGGCCCCCTCCGCGTGCCCGGCCACCTCCCCGAGGACCGGCTGGTGTGCAGCGCCAAGGGCTGCCGGGCCCGTGCGGTGGCGGCCGTCCGCTGGCGCAACCCCCGGCTGCACACCGCCGACCGTCGCAAGGTGTGGCTCGCCTGCCCCGACCACCGGGACTCCCTGCGCGACTTCGTCCAGCTGCGCGGCTTCCTCATCGACGTGGTCCCCGTGGAGGACCTCACGGAGGCGGACGGCTGAGGTGCTCTCCGTGCTGCGGCGACCCCGGTGGATCGCCTACCTCCTGCTCGCCGTGCTGTTCGGCGTGGTCACGAGCGGCCTGGGCGCCTGGCAGTGGCAGCGCCACGAGGAGAAGGTCGAGCGCCGCGACCTCGTCGAGGCCAACTACGACGCCCCCGCCGTGCCCCTGACCGAGGTCCTGCGCCCCGGCGGGACGCTGCCGCCGGACCAGGAGTGGCGGCGCGTCGAGGTGGAGGGCAGGTATGCCGCGTCCGACCAGCACCTCGTGCGCAACCGGCCCTACCAGGGCGTCTTCGGCTACGAGGTGCTCGTCCCCCTGGAGACGGTCGAAGGCACCGCGGTGGCGGTCGACCGCGGGTGGGTCCGGAACGCGGAGACGGCAGCGACCGTCCCGGAGGTCCCGGACCCGCCGGCGGGGCCGGTGACGGTGACCGGGTGGCTGCGCCCGTCCGAGCCCGACCTGGGCCGGGACCTGCCCGCCGGGCAGCTGGCCTCGATCGACCTGCCCGGGCTGGCCGAGGCGACGGGGCAGCCGCTCGTGGGGGCCTACCTGATCCTGGAGGACGAGGAGCCTGCCCCTGCGGAGCGGCCCGCCGCCCTCCCCCGGCCGGACACCCGGCTCGGCTCGCACTTCGCGTACGCCCTGCAGTGGTGGCTGACTGTCCCCGTGGGGCTGGTGCTCGTCCTCGTCATGGCCCGCCAGACGGCGCGCGAGGAGCAGGAGGCGGCCGGGACGGCCGCGCCCCGGCAGCCACGCCCGCGCAAGGTCCGGATCTGGGACGAGGAGGACGCCTGAGCCGCCAGGCCCGGACCGCGCCGGCCGGGCGCGCGTGCGGGGTCACTCCCTGAACTGGGTGTCGTGCAGGGCGCGGTAGAGACCGCCCTCGGCGAGCAGCTGCTCGTGGGTGCCCCGCTGGACCACCCGCCCGTGCTGGAGCACGAGGATGAGGTCGGCGTCACGCACGGTGGAGAGCCGGTGGGCGATGACCATCGAGGTCCGGCCGGCCAGCGCCTGGTCCAGGGCCCGCTGCACGGCGGCCTCGGACTCGCTGTCCAGGTGGGCGGTGGCCTCGTCGAGCACCACGACGGAGGGTGACTTCAGCAGCAGGCGGGCGATCGCGAGCCGCTGCTTCTCGCCGCCGGAGAGCCGGTGGCCCCGGTCGCCCACGACGGTCTCCAGCCCGTCCGGGAGCCGGCGCACGAGCTCCTCGATCCGGGCGCCGCGCAGGGCCTCCCACAGCTCGTCCTCGGTGGCCGAGGGGCGGGCGTAGAGCAGGTTGACGCGCACGGTGTCGTTGAACATGTGCGCCTCCTGGGTGACCACGCCCACGGTGCGGCGCAACGACTCCATCGACGCCTCGCGCAGGTCCACGCCACCGATCCGGACCGTGCCGGAGGTGGGGTCGTGCAGCCGGGCGACGAGGTTGGTCAGCGTCGTCTTGCCGGCGCCCGAGGGGCCCACCAGGGCCACCATCGAGCCCGCCGGCACGCGCACGTCGAGGTGCTCCAGCACCGGGCGGCCGTCCAGGGTCTCCGCCTCCGGACGCTGCTCCAGCGAGGCCAGGGACACCTCCTCGGCCGCCGGGTAGGCGAAGGAGACGTCCTCCAGGGTGACGCCGACGGGTCCCTCGGGGATGTCGACCGGGTCCTGCGCCTCGCGCACGAGCGGCTGCAGGTCGAGCACCTCGAAGATCCGCTCGAAGGACACCAGGGCGGTCATGATGTCGACGCGGACGTTGGACAGGGCGGTGAGCGGGCCGTAGAGCCGGGACAGGAGCGCGGCCATGGCCACGAGGGTGCCCACGGTCAGCTCGCCGGCCACGGCCATCAGCCCGCCCATCCCGTAGACGAGCGCGGTGGCCAGCGAGGCGACCAGCCCCAGGCCGGCCATGAAGACGACGCGGTTGACGGCGATGGCCACCCCGGCGTCCCGCACCCCCCGGGCGCGCACCGCATACTGCTCGTCCTCCTCCTCGGGGCGCCCGAAGAGGCGCACGAGCAGGGCGCCGGCCACGTTGAACCGCTCGGTCATCCGGGTGTGCATGTCGGCGTTGAGGCCCATCTGCCGGCGGGTCAGGGCCGAGAGCCGGGCGCCCATGAACCGGGCCGGCACGAGGAAGATCGGCAGCAGCAGCAGCGCCAGCACCGTGATCTGCCAGCTCATCGACAGCAGCGCCGCCAGGATGAGGACCAGCTGGACCACGTTGCTGACGAGGCCGGACAGGATCGAGGTGAACGCGGTCTGGGCCCCGATGACGTCGCTGTTGAGCCGGCTGACCAGCGCCCCGGTCTGGGCCCGGGTGAAGAAGGCGATCGGCTGGCGCAGGACGTGGGAGAAGACCTCGGCGCGCAGGTCGAGGATCAGCCCCTCCCCGATCCGGGAGCCCAGCCACCGGCTGGTGACGGTGACCAGCGCCTCGAGGAAGGCGATCCCGGCGACGACGAGGCCGAGGCGGATCACCACGTCGCGGTCGCCGACCTCCACCCCGTTGTCGATGATCCGGCGCAGGAGCAGGGGGACGGCGGTGACGAGGACCCCGGCGAGGATGGTCAGCGCCAGGTAGACCACGATCTCGCGCAGGAACGGGCGACCGTAGCCCAGCACCCGGCGGGCGGTGCCGGCGGCGAGCCGGTGGTCGCGCACGGAGGGGTCCTTGGTGAAGCTGCGGTAGGTCATGCCCCCGCGCATCCCGGTGCCGATGGTCATCCGCGCTCCTCCTCCGGCGCGCCGGGGCGCGCCGCTCGTCCGTGGCCGGTCAGGCCAGCGCGATCAGGTCCTCGTAGTCCCGGCCCCACAGGTCCTCGACCCCGTCGGGGAGCAGGAGCACCCGCTCCGGCTCCAGGGCCTGGACCGCGCCCTCGTCGTGGCTGACGAGGACGACCGCGCCCTCGTAGGAGCGCAGCGCGGCCAGCACTTCTTCCCGGGAGGCAGGGTCGAGGTTGTTGGTGGGCTCGTCCAGGAGCAGCACGTTGGCCGCCGACACCACGAGGATCGCCAGGGCCAGCCGGGTCTTCTCCCCGCCGGAGAGCACCCCGGCCGGCTTGTCGACGTCGTCGCCGGTGAAGAGGAAGGACCCCAGCACCTTGCGGGTCTCGGTCTCGTCGAGGTCGGGCGCGGCGGACTTCATGTTCGCCAGGACCGACCGCTCCACGTCGAGGGTCTCGTGCTCCTGGGCGTAGTAGCCCAGCTTGAGCCCGTGGCCCGGGACGACCTCGCCGGTGTCGGGGGTGTCGATCCCGGCGAGCAGGCGCAGCAGGGTGGTCTTGCCGGCGCCGTTGAGGCCCAGGACCACGACCCGGGAGCCCCGGTCGACCGCCAGGTCGACGTCGGTGAAGATCTCCAGCGAGCCGTAGGAACGGGACAGGCCCTCGGCGGTCAGCGGCGTGCGGCCGCACGGCGCCGGGGTGGGGAAGCGCAGCCGGGCGACCTTGTCGGACTGCCGCTCCCCCTCAAGGCCGGCGAGCATCCGCTCGGCACGGCGGGCCATGTTCTGCGCCGCCACCGCCTTGGTCGCCTTGGCCCTCATCTTGTCCGCCTGGGCCATGAGGGCGGCGGCCTTCTTCTCGGTGTTGGCCCGCTCCCGGTGCCGGCGGCGCTCGTCCGCCTCCCGCTGGGCCAGGTAGGCCTTCCACCCCATGTTGTAGACGTCGAGCACCTGCCGGTTGGCGTCCAGGTAGAAGACCTTGTTGACGACGGTCTCGATGAGGTTCACGTCGTGGGAGATGATGACCAGCCCGCCGGCGTAGCTGCGCAGGTGGTCGCGCAGCCAGACCACGGAGTCGGCGTCCAGGTGGTTGGTCGGCTCGTCCAGCAGCAGGGTCGAGGCCCCGGAGAAGAGGATCCGGGCGAGCTCGATCCGGCGGCGCTGCCCGCCGGAGAGCGTGCGCAGCGGCTGGCCCAGCACGCGGTCCGGCAGCCCCAGGGAGCTGGCGACGGAGGCGGCCTCCGCCTCGGCGGCGTAGCCGCCGCGGGCGGTGAACGCGGCCTCGAGCCGGGAGTAGCGGGCCATCGCCTGCTCACGCACGTCCCCCTCGCCCTGCGCCATCGCCTCCTCGGCCCGGCGCATCCCCCGGATGACCTCGTCCAGGCCGCGGGCCGAGAGGATCCGGTCGCGGCCGAGGACGTCGAGGTCGCCGGTGCGCGGGTCCTGCGGCAGGTAGCCCACGTCGCCGGTGCGGCCGACGGTCCCGGCGGCCGGCTCGCCCTCGCCGGCCAGGATCCGGGTCAGCGTCGTCTTGCCGGCCCCGTTGCGGCCGACCAGGCCGACCCGGTCGCCGGGGCCGACCCGGAAGGAGACGTCCTCCATGAGCAGCCGGGAGCCCACGCGCACCTCGACGCCGCTGGCGGTGATCATGCGTCTTCTCCTCGGGCGCGACGACGACCCCGGGACGGGGTCGGGGGAACGGGGGTGGTGGTCGACCGGCTACCCGTGGGTGCTCCTGGTGACCAGGGGCTAGTCTACGCGCTAGGCGCCGCTCACCCGACCGGCGCAGGACCACGGCGGAGGCGGGACGGATGACCTTCAGGGAGAACGCCAACATCGGCTCGGGCGCCGTTCGACGCGGCGGTGGCGGCGGGGGCGGCCTGGCCGTCGGCGGCGGCATCGGCACCATCCTGCTCGCCCTGGTCGTCATGCTCTTCGGCGGCGACCCCGGCGCGATCCTCGGCGGCGGGGGCGGCCAGGCGCCGTCCTCGGCGCAGAACGTGGAGCTGGAGGAGTGCCAGACCGGTGCGGACGCCAACGAGGACGTCGACTGCCGGATGAAGGCCACCATGGTCTCCCTCGTGGACTACTGGGAGCAGGTGGCCCCCGAGGCCGACACGACCGAGGCGATCATCTTCACCGGCCAGGTGAACACCGGCTGCGGGACGGCCAGCAGCCAGGTGGGCCCGTTCTACTGCCCCGTGGACCGCACGATCTACCTGGACACGGGCTTCTTCTCCCAGCTCGAGGGGCAGCTGGGGGCCGACGGCGGCAACTTCAGCCAGATGTACGTCCTGGCCCACGAGTACGGCCACCACATCCAGAACTGGACCGGTGCGCTGCGGGCCTCCCAGCAGGACCAGCAGGGTCCGGAGTCCGGTGCGGTCCGCGTCGAGCTGCAGGCGGACTGCTTCGCCGGGGCCTGGGCGGGCAACGCCACCCGCACGCGGGACGCCGACGGCAACCTGCTGCTCGAGCCGCTGAGCCGTGAGGACATCGAGTCGGCGCTGTCGGCGGCCGCCGCCGTGGGCGACGACTCGATCCAGGAGCGGATGCAGGGCCAGGTCACCCCGCACACGTGGACGCACGGCTCCTCCGAGCAGCGGATGGGCTGGTTCATGCGCGGCTACGAGTCGGGCGACCCGAACCAGTGCGACGTGCTCAACGCAGGCAGCGTGGACGACTACGACGCCTGAGCGTCCCATAACAAGTGGTGCACATCACCATAAGTTGACGGAATGACCTGAGCCGGCGGGGAGTTGGTCCCCGGTGTCGCACCCGACCCGGGACCAGCTCGAGGGGCCCTGGGGCGGTGCGGCACCGCATACCGATCCGCCCCTCCCGAAAGGCTCGTCCGTGCTCTCCCGTCTCCCCCGGGTCTCCTTCGGCACCCAGGTCCTCGTCGGCCTCGTGCTCGGTGTCGTGCTGGGCCTCGTGGCCCGCGCCACCGGCGCGAGCGCCGAGAACCCGACCTGGCTGTCTCAGACCCTGTCCATCATCGGCTCCACCTTCGTCACCCTGCTGCGCACCATCGTGCCGCCGCTGGTCTTCCTCGCCATCGTCTCCAGCATCGCCAACCTGCGGGAGGTGACCGACGCCGCCCGGCTGGCGTGGAGCACCCTGCTGTGGTTCGCGGTCACCGCCCTCGTCTCCGTCGGGATCGGCCTCGTGGTGGGCTGGGTCGTGGACCCGGCACGGGGCGCCGGCGTCAGCGCCGCCGACGCGGCCGAGCCCTCCCGCACCGGCTCCTGGCTGGACTTCCTCACCGGCATCGTGCCGGCCAACGTCCTGGGGCTGAGCGCCCGCGGCGGCGACGAGGGCTCGGTCTCGCTGTCCTTCAGCGTCCTGCAGATCCTCGTGCTGGCCATCGCCGTCGGCGTCGCCGTCATCAAGGTCGGCCGGGAGGCCGAACCCTTCCTCACCTTCACCCGGTCGGCCCTGACCGTCGTGCAGAAGGTGCTGTGGTGGGTCATCCTGCTGGCGCCCCTGGCCACGGTCGGCCTCCTCGGCAACGCCGTGGTGTCCTACGGCTGGACCACCATCGGCTCGCTGGGCCGGTTCACCCTGGCGGTCTACGTGGGCCTGCTGCTCGTCGTCGGGGTGCTCTACCCGGTGCTGCTGCGCCTCCACGGCCTCTCGGTCCGGCAGTTCTTCACCGGTGCCTGGCCGGCGATCCAGCTGGGCTTCGTCTCCCGCTCCTCGATCGGCACCCTGCCGGTGACCCAGGCGGTCACCGAGCGCAACCTCGGTGTCCCCCGCGCCTACTCCTCCTTCGCCGTGCCGCTGGGCGCGACGACCAAGATGGACGGCTGCGCGGCGGTCTACCCGGCGATCGCCGCGATCTTCGTGGCCCAGTTCTTCGGGGTCAGCCTCGGGGTGACCGACTACCTGCTCATCGCCTTCGTCGCGGTTCTCGGGTCGGCGGCCACGGCCGGCGTCACCGGCGCCACCGTCATGCTCACGCTGACCCTGTCCACCCTGGGCCTGCCCCTGGAGGGCGTCGGGCTGCTGCTGGCGGTCGACCCGATCCTCGACATGGGTCGCACCGCGACCAACGTCGCCGGGCAGGCGCTCGTGCCCACGATCGTGGCCAGGCGGCAGGGAATCCTGGACCGGGAGCGCTACGACGCCCCGCGTCAGGGCGACCCGTGGCGCCGGGACGAGCGCGACGCGGACGAGCCGGTGGCCGTCGGCGGCTGACCGCTCCCCCGCCCGACCGACCGGTCAGGCGTTGTGCACCGTCACGCGCACGGCCCGCCCCCGGCGGACGGCCTCCTCGAGGACCGACCGCCGGGGGTCGGCCACGTCCCACAGCTCCCTGCGGGGTACGCCGTGCAGCCGGGCCCGCGGGCCCGTCGCCACGGCGTCCAGCACCTGCGCGGCCAGCGTGCGGTCCCCACCCAGCACCAGTCCCCCGACGGGACCGGTGCCCTGCTCCCCCTCCTCCAGGACGCGCACGGCGTGGCCGACGACCGCCTCGACGAGGGCGTCGGCCTGGTGGGCGCGGCGGCGGGCGTAGCGCTGCTGAGACCAGCCGCCGGCGGCCGAGCGGGACTGCACGTGGCGGGTCCCCACCTTGCTGGCGGCGAGCGACCCGTCGGGGGCGGCGACGGCCACGGCATACCCTCCCCGCCGGACGAGAAGGACGAGCAGCGCCGGGGGCAGGGCCCACCCGCCCGTGGCCCGCTCCCCCGTCGGCGCGCGCCAGCAGGTCAGCCGGGCCCAGGAGCCGTCGGCGGCGTCGACCGCCCACGACGACGGGGAGGCCCCCGGCCCGTCGACGACGGACCAGGTGACCTCCCCGTGGGAGTCGGCGAACCGGCTCAGCCAGCCGTCCAGCCGCTCGGGCGCGACGTCGACCGTCGCGTCCGGGCCGTCCGGCCGGCCCACCGGCTCAGACGTTGAAGCCGAGGGCGCGCAGCTGCTCGCGGCCGTCGTCGGTGATCTTGTCCGGGCCCCACGGCGGCATCCAGACCCAGTTGATCCGGTGGCTGGCCACCAGGCCCTCCAGGGACTGGGCGATCTGGTCCTCGATGACGTCGGTCAGCGGGCAGGCCGCCGAGGTCAGCGTCATGTCGATGACGACGTGGTGGGCGGCGTCGACGGTCACGCCGTAGACGAGGCCGAGGTCGACGACGTTGATGCCCAGCTCGGGGTCCACGACGTCGCGCAGGGCCTCCTCGATGTCCGCCACGTTCGGCGGTGCGGTGGTCTCGCTCATGGTTCCTCCATCGGAAGGGGTCGGTGGTGGTCGGGACCGGCCTGCTGGGCCAGTCTCTCAGGGTCTGGGCGTGCTGTCCCGGGCGTCGGCCCGGCCGTTCCGGCTGCCCTCGTCGGTGCTCGCGGCCGAGATGTCCGCCCCCGCCCGGGCCAGCGCGTCGAGGTAGGCCGACCAGGACAGCAGCGCGCACTTGACCCGGGCCGGGTAGCGGGCGACGCCGGCGAAGGCGACGGCGTCGCCGATCTGCTCCGGGTCGCCCGCGTCGGCACCCCGGCTGGTGAGCATGTCGTGCAGGTGCCGGTAGGTCTCCAGGGTCTCGGCGACGGGCCGGCCGATGGTCTCCTCGGCCAGGACCGAGGTGGAGGCCACCGAGATCGAGCAGCCGAGGGCGTCGTAGGACACGTCCTGCAGGACCGCGTCGGGACCCTCGCCGACCACGTGCACCCGGAGGCTGATCTCGTCGCCGCAGGTGGGGTTGACGTGGTTGACCTCGACGTCGTAGGGCTCCCGCAGCCCGGCGTGCCGGGGGCGCTTGGCGTGGTCGAGGATGAGCTCGCCGTAGAGGTCCATCAGGCCGCTCCCGTCCGGAAGATCGTGGGCACCCGGTCGAGGGCCTCCAGCCAGGCGTCGATCTCCGCCGGGGTCGTGTACACCCCGAAGCTGGCCCGCGTGGAGGCCGGGACGCGGAGCCGCCGGTGCAGCGGCCAGGCGCAGTGGTGCCCGGTCCGCACGGCCACCCCGGCGTCGTCGAGGACCTGCCCGACGTCGTGGGGGTGGACCTCGTCGACGACGAAGGAGACGCAGGCGACCCGCTCGGCCGGGTCGGCCGGTCCCAGGACCCGCACCCACGGGCGCTCGGCGAGGGCTGCCAGCGCGTGCCCGGTGAGCATCCGGTCGTGGGCGTGCACCCGGTCCAGGCCGAGGCCGGACAGGTAGCGCAACGCCGCCGCCAGGCCGACGGCCTGGGCGGCCATCGGCACCCCGGCCTCGAACTTGGCCGGCGGGGGCGCCCACGTGGAGCCCTCCATGCGGACGACCTCGATCATCGACCCGCCGGTGAGGAAGGGCGGCATCGCCTCGAGCAGCGCGCGCCGGGCCCACAGGACCCCGACGCCCGAGGGGCCCAGCGTCTTGTGCCCGGTGAGCACGAGGGCGTCGATCCCCGACCCCGGGGCGGTCAGCGCGGTGACGTCCAGGTGCGGCGCGCTCTGGCAGGCGTCGACGAACACCAGCGCCCCCACCCGCCGGGCGGCGGCCACGACCGGGGAGTCGGGGCCCAGGTCGTTGAGCGTCCCGAGGACGTTGGACACGTGGGTGAGGGCCACGACCCTGGTCCGCTCCCCCACCACCTCCGCGGGGTCGCTGAGGTGCCCGTCGTCGGTCACGCCGATCCAGCGCAGCGTGGCACCGGTGCGGCGGCACAGCTCCTGCCAGGGCACGAGGTTGGCGTGGTGCTCCATCTCGGTCACGATGACCTCGTCGCCGGGACCGAGCCGCAGCCGGGCGGCCCAGTCCTCGTCGACGCCGTCCAGCGCGCCCGGGGCGGCGGCGTTGGAGAAGGCGTAGGCCAGCAGGTTCAGGCCCTCGGTGCCGTTCTTGGTGAAGACGATCTCACCGGCGTCGGTGCCGAGGAAGCCGGCCACGGTCTCGCGGGCGTCCTCGAAGGCCTCGGTGGCCTCCTCGGCCAGCTGGTGCGCGCCGCGGTGCACGGCCGCGTTGTGCCGCTCGTAGAACTCCCGCTCCGCGTCCAGCACGACCCGCGGCTTCTGCGAGGTCGCCCCGCTGTCGAGGTAGACGAGCGGACGGCCTTCACGCACCGTGCGGCCCAGCAGCGGGAAGTCCGCGCGGATCCGCGCGAGCTCGCCCTCGCTGAACGGCCGCGGCGCCACGGAGGCGTGCTCCGCGGTGCCCGCGTGCGGGGTGGACCGGCCCATCGTCATACCTCCTCGGCGGGGCTGGTGGCGTCCGTCGTCCTCAGACCCCGGCCGTGAGGAAGCGGTCGTAGCCCTCCTCCTCCAGGCGGTCGGCGAGGTCCCTGCCGCCCGACTCGGCCACGCGCCCGTTGATGAACACGTGCACGTAGTCCGGCTGGATGTAGCGCAGGATGCGGGTGTAGTGGGTGATGAGCATGACGCCCAGCCCGGTGGCGTCCTTGACGCGGTTGACGCCCTCGGAGACGACCTTGAGCGCGTCGACGTCCAGGCCGGAGTCGGTCTCGTCGAGGATGGCGATCTTGGGCTGGAGCAGCTCCATCTGCAGGATCTCGTGGCGCTTCTTCTCGCCGCCGGAGAAGCCCTCGTTGACGTTGCGCTCGGCGAAGGCCGGGTCCATCCGCAGGGCCTCCATGGCGCCCTTCATGTCCTTGACCCAGTGGCGCAGCTTGGGGGCCTCGCCGTCGACCGCGGTCTTGGCGGTACGCAGGAAGTTGGACACGGTGACGCCTGGCACCTCGACGGGGTACTGCATGGCCAGGAAGAGCCCGGCCTGGGCGCGCTCGTCGACGCCCATCTCCAGGACGTCCTCGCCGTCGAGCAGCACCTGGCCGCTGGTGACGGTGTACTTCGGGTGGCCGGCGATCGCGTAGGCCAGCGTCGACTTGCCCGAGCCGTTGGGACCCATGATCGCGTGGGTCTCGCCGGAGCTGATGGTCAGGTCGACGCCGCGCAGGATCTCGGTGGCGTCGTCGTCGGCGACGCTGACGTGCAGGTCGCGGATCTCCAGGGTGGTCATGGTGCTCCTTGGGAAGAGAAGGAAGGGGGTATGGGGTGGGTCAGTCGGCGAGGGTCACCCAGACCTGGTCGCCCTCCAGGGTCACGGTGTGCACCGCGATCGGCTGGGTGGCGGGCAGGCTCTTGGGCTCGCCGGTCGTCATGTCGAACTGGGACCCGTGCAGCCAGCACTCGATGAGCTCGCCCTCGACGTCGCCCTCGGCCAGCGAGACGTTGGCGTGCGTGCACGTGTCGTCGAAGGCGTGCACGTGGCCGGCCGAGTCGCGGGCGATCGACACCCGGCGCCCGCCGATGTCGGCCACGACCGCGCCGACCTCGGGCAGGTCGCCCAGGGCGCACACGTGCACCGGTTCCGGACCGGCGACGGCGGGCTGGCTCATGCCGTGGCCACCTCGGCGGTGAGCGCGAGCTCCTCGTCGATCGCGGCCATGACGGTGTCGACGACCTCCGGCACGCCGATCTTGGCGACGACGTCGGCGAAGAAGCCGCGCACGACCAGGCGCCGGGCCTCGTCCTCGGTGATGCCGCGGGACATCAGGTAGAACAGCTGCTCGTCGTCGAACCGGCCGGTGGAGCTGGCGTGGCCGGCGCCGGCGATCTCGCCGGTCTCGATCTCCAGGTTGGGCACGGAGTCGGCGCGGGCGCCGTCGGTGAGGACCAGGTTGCGGTTGAGCTCGTAGGTCTCGATGCCCTCGGCCTCCTTGCGGATCAGCACGTCGCCGACCCACACGGTCCGGGCGCTCTCGCCCTGCAGCGCACCCTTGTAGGTGACCAGCGAGGTGCACCGCGGGGCGTTGTGGTCCACGAACGAGCGGTGCTCCAGGTGCTGGCCGGCGTCGGCGAAGTAGACGCCGAGCAGGGTGGCGTCCCCGCCGGGGCCGGCGTAGCGGACGTTGGAGTTGACCCGCACGATGCCGCCGCCGAGCGTGACGACGATGTGCTTGTAGGTCGCGTCCCGGCCGACGAGGGCCTCGTGCTGGCCCAGGTGGAGCGCGTCGTCCTCCCAGCGCTGGAGGCTGACGACGGTCAGCTGCGCGCCGTCGCCCACGACGACCTCGAGGTTGCCGGTGTGGTCGGCGCTGCCGGTGTGGTCGAGGATGACCAGGGCCTTGCTGTGCCGCTCGGCCTCGAGCACGTAGTGCGCGTTGCTCCGTCGTCCGGCGCCGCGGCCGTGCACCCGCACGCGCACGGGGTCGGGGTGCTCGACGTCGGCGGGGATCCGCAGGTGCAGGGCCTCGGGGGTATTGGCGCTGGCCACGGCCGCACCACGGTCCTCGGGGACCAGCACGGTGCCGCGGGGGGCCTGGCCGGGGGCCAGGGTGCCGGCGACGAACTCCTCGGGGGCCTCCACCGTGAACTCGGCCGCGTGGTCGTCGCCGTCGTCGTCGGTGGCGGTGTCGGAGAGCACGTGGCCCAGCCGGTCGACCGGGGTGAAGCGCCACTCCTCCTCCCGGCCCGTGGGCAGCCCGAAGGCGTGCACGTCGAAGGACCGGGTGCGGGCGGCCCGGGACTGGTCCGGGATCCGGTGGTCGCCACCCAGCTGGGCGGCGGGGTCCACGTGGGTGTTCTCGTCGATGAGCAGCGACATCAGCCGACGGCTCCTTCCATCTGCAGCTCGATGAGGCGGTTCAGCTCGAGGGCGTACTCCATGGGCAGCTCACGGGCGATGGGCTCGACGAACCCGCGCACGATCATCGCCATGGCCTCGGTCTCGGACAGGCCTCGGGACATGAGGTAGAACATCTGGTCCTCGGACACCTTGGAGACGGTCGCCTCGTGGCCCATCTGCACGTCGTCCTCGCGGACGTCGACGTAGGGGTAGGTGTCGGACCGGGAGATCTGGTCGACCAGCAGGGCGTCGCAGACCACCGAGGAGCGGCTGTGGTGGGCCCCCTCGTTGATCTGGACCAGGCCCCGGTAGGAGGACCGGCCACCACCACGGGCCACCGACTTGGACACGATGGTCGAGGAGGTGTGCGGGGCGGCGTGCACCATCTTGGAGCCGGCGTCCTGGTGCTGGCCCTCGCCGGCGAAGGCGACGGACAGCGTCTCGCCCTTGGCGTGCTCGCCGAGGAGGTAGACGGCCGGGTACTTCATGGTGACCTTGGAGCCGATGTTGCCGTCGATCCACTCCATGGTCGCGCCCTCGTCGCAGGTCGCACGCTTGGTGACCAGGTTGTAGACGTTGTTGGACCAGTTCTGGATCGTGGTGTAGCGGACGCGGGCGTCCTTCTTGACGACGATCTCGACGACGGCGGAGTGCAGGCTGTCGGTCTTGTAGATCGGCGCGGTGCAGCCCTCGACGTAGTGCACCGAGGAGCCCTCGTCGGCGATGATCAGGGTCCGCTCGAACTGGCCCATGTTCTCGGTGTTGATCCGGAAGTAGGCCTGCAGCGGGATGTCCACCTCCACGCCCTTGGGGACGTAGATGAAGGAGCCGCCGGACCAGACCGCGGAGTTCAGCGAGGCGAACTTGTTGTCGCCCACCGGGATGACCGAGCCGAAGTACTCGCGGAAGAGCTCCTCGTGCTCGCGCAGACCGGTGTCGGTGTCGACGAAGATGACGCCCTTCTCCTCCAGGTCCTCCCGGATCTGGTGGTAGACGACCTCGGACTCGTACTGGGCGGCGACGCCGGCGACGAGGCGCTGCTTCTCGGCCTCGGGGATGCCCAGGCGGTCGTAGGTGTTCTTGATGTCCTCGGGCAGGTCCTCCCAGCTGGTGGCCTGCTTCTCGGTGGAGCGCACGAAGTACTTGATGTTGTCGAAGTCGATGTCCGACAGGTCGGCGCCCCAGTGCGGCATCGGCTTCTTGCCGAACAGCCGCAGCGCCTTGAGCCGCTGCTCCAGCATCCAGGCCGGCTCGTCCTTCATGGCCGAGATGCCGCGGACGACCTCCTCGGACAGGCCGCGCCGCGCGGTGGCTCCCGCCACGTCGCTGTCGGCCCAGCCGTACTCGTAGGTGCCCAGGTCCTTCAGACCCGGGTTCAGCTCCTCGATGTTGGTGCTCATCGCTCAGACCTCTCGTCGGCGTGGTGGTCGTGGGTCGGTGTGGTCGGTGTGCTGCGCGGCCCGGGCGTGTCCAGCTCCGCGCGGGGTATGACGTAGGGCCGGGCCCGCGCACGCTCCTGCGACGTGGGCTCACGGGCGCCCAGGGCACCCGTCGGCACGAAGGTGGTGCACACGTGCTCGCCGCCGGCCAGGGTGGCCAGCCGCTGCACGTGCACCCCGAGGATCCGGGAGATCGCCTCGGTCTCGGCCTCGCAGAATTGCCGGAACTCCGAGGCCACCGACCGGACGGGACAGTGGCCCTGGCACAGCTGGATCCCGGCCGGCCCGGCACCCGGTCCGACCGGGCGGGCCGAGGCAGCATACCCCTCCTCGGAGAGGGCCGCGGCCAGCGCCGAGGCGCGGGCGTCCAGGTCGTCGGGGTCGGCCCCGGACGCCGCCAGGTGGCGGTCCATGGCTGCGCGGAGGCGCCCCTCGAGCTCGACGACCTGCTGGTCGGCGAAGCTCTCGACGGCCTGCTCCCCCACGGTGTCGGCGAGGTAGTGCAGGGCTGCGGTCGCCACCCCGTCGTAGGCGGTGGTGAACTGGTCCTGCCCCTCGGCGGTCAGCACGTAGGCACGGGCCGGGCGGCCCCGGCCGCGGGGCGCCCCGCCGGACGGCACGTGCTCGACGATGACGCCGTCGTGCTCGAGCGCGTCCAGGTGGCGCCGGACGGCGGCCGCGGTGAGGCCGAGCTCCTTGGCCAGGGCACTGGCCGAGACCGGGCCCCGCTCCCCCACGGCGCGACGCACCCGGTCCCGTGTCCGGGACTCGGCCTGCACCTCCACCAAATTCACCATGCCATTGTGTCCTATTTCGCGGCCAGGTCCAAGCAGGAGGTCCGTCGGCGAGCAACTAGAGTTGCCGTCCGTGACCCCTCCACCTCCCGCCGTGCTGATGGACGGCGTCGTGCGGCGCTTCGGGGCCGTGGAGGCGCTGCGCGGGCTGACCTGGTCGGCCCGGTCCGGGGAGGTCACCTGCGTGCTCGGCCCGAACGGCGCGGGCAAGACCACCGGCGTCGAGATCGCCGTCGGGCTGCAGCGTCCGGACGCCGGCACCGTGCGGGTGCTCGGTGCGGACCCGTGGGGAGCCGGTGCGGCCCACCGTGCCCGGGTCGGCGTCATGCTCCAGGACGGTGGGCTGCCCCAGTCGGTCCGCCCGGTGGCCCTGCTGCAGCACCTGGCGCGGTTCTGGGAGCGTCCGGCCGACGTCCCCGCCCTCGTGCGCCGGCTGGGCATCGAGGACTTCGCCCGCACGACCGTGCGCCGTCTCTCCGGGGGCCAGCGCCAGCGGGTCGCCCTGGCGGGTGCCCTCGTGGGCCGTCCCGAGGTGGCCTTCCTCGACGAGCCGACGGCCGGGCTGGACCCGCACGCGCGTCGTGAGGTGCACTCGATCATCGCCGAGACGGCGGCCGGCGGCTGCGCGACCGTGGTGACCACGCACTCCTTCGAGGAGGCCGAGCGCCTCGCCGACCGGGTCGTCATCGTGGTGGCGGGACGGGTGGTCGCCGACGGGACGCTGGCGGAGGTCGCGGGCACCGAGGGGCTGGAGGCGACCTACTTCCGGCTGGCCGACAGCGAGGTCGTCCGGTGAGCGGGACCGCGCCCTCCGGGGCCGCCCCTCCGCCCGCCGCCCCGGCCACCCCTGCCTCACCGCCCGCCTCCCCCGTCCGCCGGGTGCTGGCGCAGGCCGGGTTCGAGACGCGCGGCCTGCTCAGCCACGGGGAGCAGCTCGTCGTCTCCCTCGTCCTGCCGCTCCTGGCCCTGGTCGGGCTGGCGCTGGTGCCCTACCCCGACCTCGCGTCGGGTCCCTGGGCCGGGAGGGAGCGCATCGACGTGCTCACCCCTGGAGTCCTCGCGCTGGCGGTGATGTCGACCGCCTTCACCGGGCAGGCGATCCTGCTCGCCTTCGAGCGCCGGTGGGGGGTGCTGCGCCTGCTGGGCACCACGCCGCTGGGCCGCGGCGGCCTGCTCACGGCCAAGGCGTTGTCGGTCCTGGTCGTCGTCGCCCTGCAGCTGGTCGTCCTCGGTGCGGTCGCGGCGGTGCTCGGGTGGCGTCCGGCCGCGGCGGGCCTGCTGCCCGCGCTCGTCGTCGTCGTCCTGGGCGCGGCGGCTTTCGCCCTGCTCGCGGCCACCCTGGGCGGCGCGCTGCGGGCCGAGGCCGTGCTGGCCCTGGCCAACCTGGTCTGGGTGCTGCTGGCCGCAGGGGGCGGCGTGCTCCTGCCGCCGAGCACCATGCCGGACACGGTGGCGCCGTTCGTCTCCTTGCTGCCGTCCGCGGCCCTCGGGGACGGCCTCCGCACCGCCCTGGTCGACGGCCGGTTCGCCTTGGGCCCGCTGCTGGTGCTGCTGGCCTGGGCGCTCGCCGCCGGTGTCGTGGCCCGACGCGCCCTGCGCTGGTCCGACTGATCCTTCCGAGCCAACGGGCACCCTGACCGGCGTGTCGCGCACCGTGCGCTCGTGACTGCGGCGTGTCGCGTGCCCCGGCCCGGATTCTGCAGCACGCCACACGCAGCAACCGCCGACCGACCCGTGTCCAGATCCGTCCGGCCCGCCCGTCCGGGTCAGACCGCGGTGGTCGCCCCCGCGCGGGCACCGCCGTCGATGCCCTCGCCAGCCGGCGCGGAGACCGCGAACGCCCGGTCCAGGACCGTCCCCACGACCGCGACGAGCACCGCGGCACCGACCAGGTGCAGGGCCACCGCGACGACCGGCAGCCCGGTGAAGAACTGGTAGTAGCCGATGACGCCCTGCACCACCAGCACACCTCCCAGGAGGGCCAGCGGCCGCCGGACCGTCGCGGGCCACCCCTGGCGGGCGGCCTGCACGAGGCTGAGCACGGTCACGCCGAGCAGCAGGTAGGCCGGGAGGCTGTGCAGCCTGGTGACCACGTAGGCGTCGAAGGTGTGCCGGGCCACCTCGCCGGCGTCGCCGGCGTGCGGCCCGGTCCCGGTGACCAGGGTGCCGACGTAGACCACGACGAAGGCCAGCCCGCCGACGGCCAGCGCCGTCCCCCGCAGCCACCGTCCCGCCGGTCCGCCGACCTGCCCGGGGCGCTGCTCGGCCGCCACCTGCGGCAGGGACGCCCGTCGGGCCCGGCCCACCAGCACCGCGGCGACCGCGATCATCACCGCGGAGAGCATGAAGTGGACGCCGACGACCCACGGGTTGAGCCCGGTGCGCACGGTGACGCCCCCGACCACGGCCTGGACGACGATGCCGCCGGCCAGGACCAGGGCCAACGACAGCAGCCCCGGGTGGCTGCGGCGGGAGCGCCAGACGGCGAGGAAGGTCAGCACCGCGACGGCGACGAGCAGGAAGGTCAGCAGCCGGTTGCCGAACTCGATCGCGCCGTGCACCCCCATCTCCCGGGTGGAGGTCCACGACTCCTCGGTGCAGCGCGGCCACGTGGGGCAGCCCAGCCCTGACCCGGTCAGGCGCACCAGCCCGCCGGTGAGGACGAGCAGGGCGTTGGCCAGCAGGGAGGCCCACGCGGTGGCCCGCAGCCACGCACCGGGACGCTCGGGCATCAGTCGCGCCCGGAGCGCGGACAGCAGGGTGGGCGTCGAGGCCGTGGAGGTGGTCATCGGGTCACGCTTCCGAGGGTCTGGCGGGGGCGGGGCGCGGGTGCCGCAGGAGGCCGGCGGTCACAGCGGCAGCGGCAGGTGCAGCAGGGGGTCGACGGCCACCCCGAGGAAGAGCAGGGTCAGGTAGCTGATCGAGTAGTGGAACAGGCGCATCGCGCCCAGCGCGGGCCCGGCGACCCCACGGCGCGCGCGGCCCAGCAGGCGGTGCGACTCCACGACGAACAGCGCGCCGGAGACCACGGCCACGACCGTGTAGATCCACCCCATCGGGGCGACCGGGACGAGGGCGAGGGAGGTCAGGACGGTCACCCAGGCGTACCCGACGATCTTGCGTCCCACGGCCACGTCCTCGGCGACCACGGGGAGCATCGGCACCCCGGCGGCGGCGTAGTCCTCGCGGAAGCGCATCGACAGCGGCCAGTAGTGCGGCGGCGTCCAGAAGAAGACGACGAGGAACAGGATCAGCGCCTCCCAGGACACCGAGCCGGTCACCGCCGACCAGCCGATGAGCACCGGCACGCACCCCGCGACGCCGCCCCAGACGATGTTCTGGCTGGTCCGCCGCTTGAGGATCATCGTGTAGAAGACGACGTAGAGCGCGATCGCCGCCAGGCCCAGCCAGGCGGAGATCCAGTTCACGAGCAGCCCCAGCCACAGCACGGAGGCCACGCCGAGGACCCCGCCGAAGACGAGGGAGGCCCGGGGGCTGATGGTCCCGGTGACCAGCGGCCGGTTGGACGTGCGGTTCATCTGCGCGTCGATGTCCCGGTCCAGGTAGCAGTTGAGCACGTTGGCCGAGGCGGCCGCGAGGGTGCCGCCGACGAGGGTGGCCACGATGAGCCACACGGGGGGGATGCCGCGCTGGGCCAGGAACATCACCGGGAAGGTGGTCACGAGCAGCAGCTCGATGATCCGGGGCTTGGTCAGGGCCACGTAGTCGCGCACCACGTCCCGCCACGTGCGTCCTCGGGCGGCGCCGACGCTGACGTCGGCGGGTCCGTCGGGCGCGCGGCGCGGGTCGAGCGTGGTCACGGTGTCCTTCGGTGGCAGGCGTCGTCCCCACGGGACGCTGACGTCCCTCGATGGTACTCCGTGGGCCGGCCCGTCCCGGCACCCGCGACCCCCGTGCCCTCCCCCCGGGGCGGCGACGGCAACTGTCGGCAACGGGCGCGCGTCGGGAGGTGAGCGGCTAAGGTCGGGGTATGCCGCGCCGGCCCCGGGGCCGGTGCCAGCGACCTCCGACCCCCACCCGAGGAGTACACGTGAGCCAGACCGCCCCGACCCTCACCGCCGGCCGCGACGAGGGCCTGACCCGGCCGATCGCCGACGAGGTGGGCTGGACCGACGCGGACGTCCGGGCGGTGGACACGGTCCGTGTCCTGGCCGCCGACGCCGTCCAGCACGCGGGCCACGGGCACCCGGGCACGGCCATGAGCCTGGCACCCCTGGCCTACCTGCTCTACCAGGACGTCATGGTCCACGACCCCTCCGACCCGCACTGGCTGGGCCGGGACCGGTTCGTCCTCTCCGCGGGCCACTCAAGCCTGACGCAGTACATCCAGCTCTACCTCTCCGGCTACGGCATGGAGCTGGACGACATCAAGGCGCTGCGGACCTGGGGCAGCGCCACCCCCGGCCACCCCGAGGTGCACCACACCACCGGCGTGGAGATCACGACCGGGCCCCTGGGCTCCGGCCTGGCGTCCGCGGTCGGGATGGCCATGGCGCAGCGGCGCCAGCGCGGCCTGCTCGACCCGGACGCGGCGCCCGGCGAGTCCCCCTTCGACCACCACGTGTGGGTCGTGGCCTCCGACGGCGACCTCATGGAGGGCGTGTCCTCCGAGGCGTCGTCCCTGGCCGGCCACCAGGAGCTGTCCAACCTCACGGTCGTCTACGACCAGAACTTCATCTCGATCGAGGACGACACCGACATCTCCTTCAGCGAGGACGTCGCCAAGCGCTACGAGGCCTACGGCTGGCACGTCGAGACCGTGGACTGGCGCGGGCGTGCCGGCGACAGCGGCGACGCCGCCCGCGCGGACGACGGGACGGGCCCCTACACCGAGGACGTGGACGCCCTTCACGCCGCGCTGCAGGCCTCCCGTGAGCGCACCGACCGCCCGACCCTCGTCATCCTGCGGACGGTCATCGCCTGGCCGGCGCCCACCGCTCGGGACACCGGCGCCTCGCACGGGTCGGCCCTCGGGGAGGACGAGGTCGCGGCCACCAAGAAGCTGCTGGGATTCGACCCGGAGACCGCCTTCCCCGTCGAGGACGAGGTCCTCGAGCACGCCCGCGCCGTGGTCGGGCGGGGCCAGGAGGCGCACGCCCGGTGGCAGGAGCGCTACGAGGCGTGGCGCGAGGCCAACCCCGAGGGCGCCCGTCTCCTGGACCGGCTGCAGGCCAAGGAGCTGCCCGAGGGCCTGGACGACGCCCTGCCGACCTTTGAGGCCGACGAGAAGGGCATGGCGACCCGCAAGGCCTCCGGCCAGGTGCTGACCGCGCTCGCCCCGGTCATGCCCGAGCTGTGGGGCGGCTCCGCCGACCTCGCGGGCTCCAACAACACGACGATGGAGGGCGAGCCGAGCTTCGTCCCGGACGGCAAGGCCACCGAGGCCTTCCCCGGACACCGCTACGGCCGCACCCTGCACTTCGGCATCCGCGAGCACGCCATGGGGATGAGTCTCAACGGGATCGCGCTCGAGGGCCTCACCCGCCCCTACGGCGGCACCTTCCTCATCTTCTCCGACTACATGCGCCCCGCGGTCCGGCTGGCCGCCCTCCAGCAGCTGCCGGTCGTCTACGTGTGGACGCACGACAGCATCGGCCTGGGCGAGGACGGCCCGACCCACCAGCCGGTGGAGCACCTGGCCGCCCTGCGCGCGATCCCCGGGCTGGACGTCGTCCGGCCGGCCGACGCCAACGAGACGGCCGTCGCCTGGCGGACGATCCTGGAGACCGTCGACCACCCCTCCGCGCTGGCGCTCACGCGGCAGAACGTGCCCACCCTCGACCGGTCCGTGCTGGCCCCGGCCGACGGGGTCGCCCGGGGCGGCTACGTCCTGGCCGAGGCCGAGGGCGGGGATCCGCAGGTGGTGCTCATCGGCACCGGGTCGGAGGTCCAGCTCGCGCTGGGCGCCCGGGACCAGCTGCAGGCCGACGGGGTGCCCACCCGTGTCGTCTCGATGCCCTGCCGGGAGTGGTTCGACGCCCAGGACCAGAGCTACCGCGACGAGGTGCTGCCGCCCGCCGTCCGTGCGCGGGTCTCGGTCGAGGCGGGGGTCGCCCAGGGCTGGCGCGAGCTGGTCGGTGACGCCGGCCGGATCGTGAGCCTGGAGCACTTCGGCGCCTCCGCCGACTTCGAGACCCTCTTCCGGGAGTTCGGCCTCACCGCCGACGCGGTCGCGAAGGCCGCGCGCGAGTCGATCGAGGCCGCGCGGGGCGAGGCCCCGGCCGCCCCCGGCACCTCCGACCCGCAGGAACCGACCGACGACGAGAGCACCCTCGGGGACGCCGGCGAAGGCGGCACCCGGTCCACCGACGAGACCCAGAAGTGAGCGAGGACACCATGAGCCACCACGACGACGGCAAGCCCACCCAGGCACCCGAGCAGGGCGCCACCGCCGACCAGGGCGAGTCCCGCACCATCCTGCACGAGCTGGCCGAGGCCGGCGTGTCCGTGTGGCTGGACGACCTGAACCGCCCGATGATCGCCGACGGCGACCTGCAGGGCTACGTGGACCGCGGGGTCCTGGGCGTGACCACCAACCCGACCATCTTCGCCAGCGCGCTGGCCGAGGGCGACTCCTACAGCGACCAGGTGGCCGAGCTCGCCGGGTCCTCGGTCGACGAGGCCGTCTTCGCGCTGACGACCCGCGACGTCCGGGACGCCTGCGACGTGCTCGCCCCGGTGCACGAGCGCACCGGTGGCCTCGACGGCCGGGTCTCCATCGAGGTCGACCCGCGGCTGGCCAAGGACACCGCGCGCACCGTCGAGGTCGCCCGCCGCCTCTGGGCCGAGATCGACCGGCCCAACCTGCTCATCAAGATCCCGGCGACCGTGGAGGGCCTGCCGGCGATCAGCCAGGCCCTGGCCGAGGGGATCAGCGTCAACGTGACCCTCATCTTCAGCCTGGACCGCTACCGCGGCGTGATGAGTGCCTACCTCACCGGGCTGGAGCAGGCCCGGGAGCGGGGCCACGACCTGTCCCCCATCTACTCGGTGGCCTCCTTCTTCGTCTCGCGGGTCGACAGCGAGATCGACAAGCGGCTGGAGGAGATCGGCACCGAGGAGGCGCTGGCCCTGCGCGGCAAGGCGGGGCTGGCCAACGCACGGCTCGCCTACCAGGCCTTCGAGGAGGTCTTCTCCACCCCCCGCTGGCAGAACCTGGCCGACGACGGGGCCAACGTGCAGCGTCCCCTGTGGGCCTCCACCGGGGTGAAGAACCCGGACTACCCCGACACCATGTACGTCACCGAGCTCGTGGCGCCGCACACGGTCAACACGATGCCCGCCAAGACCCTCGAGGCCACCGTGGACCACGGCCGGCTGACCGGGGACACGGTCACCGGGTCCTACGCCGAGGCCCAGGAGGTCCTCGACGCCCTGGCCCGGGTCGGCGTGGACTACACCGACGTCGTGGAGCAGCTCGAGGCCGAGGGTGTGGACAAGTTCGCCACCTCCTGGGACGAGCTCCTCGAGACCGTGAGCACCGAGCTGGACAAGGCGGCGGGCCGGGCATGAGCGCCCTGACCGTCGAGGCTCTCGGCGCGGCGGCCGACGCCGTGGAGCGCCACCTGGCCGGTCTCGTCGAGCGTCGCTTCGCCTCCCGGCTCTTCGAGCAGGACGCGACGCTGTGGGGTCCGCGGGCCGAGGAGGAGGCGTCCAGGCGTCTCTCCTGGGTCGACCTGCCGCGTTCCTCACGACCCCTCGTCGGGGAGGTCGAGGCCCTCCGGGAGCAGCTGCGCGAGCGCGGGGCCGACCGCATCGTCCTGTGCGGCATGGGCGGCTCCTCGCTGGCCCCCGAGGTCATCTGCGCGACCGCCGGCGTGCCCCTCGTCGTGCTGGACACCTCGGACCCGGACATGGTCCGCTCGGCGGTCGGGACCGACCTCCGGCGCACCGCCGTCGTCGTCTCCTCCAAGTCGGGCTCCACCCTGGAGACCGACTCGCAGCGACGGGCGTTCGTGCAGGCGTTCACCGACGCCGGCATCGACCCCACCGAGCGGATCGTCGTGGTCACCGACCCCGGGAGCCCCCTGGACGAGCAGTCCCGCGCGGAGGGCTACCGGGTCGTCAACGCCGACCCGGACGTCGGCGGGCGCTACTCGGCCCTCACCGCCTTCGGCCTGGTCCCCTCCGGCCTGGCCGGGGTGGACGTGGGGTCGCTGCTCGACGAGGCCGAGGAGGTCGCCGACCTGCTCGCCGACGACGACCTCGGCAACCCTGGCCTGCGGCTGGGTGCCGCGCTCGGCGGCACCGAGCCGCTGCGTGACAAGCTGCTCTTCGCGGACGCGGGCTCGGGCATCGTGGGACTGGCCGACTGGGCCGAGCAGCTGATCGCCGAGTCCACGGGCAAGGAGGGCACCGGGATCCTCCCCGTCGTGACGCCGCCCGGCCGGCCCCCGGCCCAGGGGCTGCGGGAGACCGCCGACTGCACGGTGGTCGCGCTCGTGCCGGCCGACGAGGTCGAGCTCGACCTCACCGGCGACGACGACGAGGAGGACGAGGACCACTCCGCCACCGGTACCGGCGCCACCTCCGAGGAGGGCGCCGGCGTGAGCACCGGTTCACGCGTCGCCGTGGCCGGGCCGCTCGGTGCCCAGCTGCTCCTGTGGGAGGTGGCCACCGCGGTGGCCGGCTCCCTGCTGGACATCAACCCCTTCGACCAGCCGGACGTGGAGAGCGCCAAGGACGCCGCCCGGCAGATCATGGCCGACGGCGGCGGGGAGACCGTGGAACCGGACCTGCGCGACGGGGCGGTCGAGGTCCGCGCGGCCGGACCGGGCTGGCTGCCCGAGGGCTCCGCGAGCCTGACGGACGCGGTCGGTGCGCTGCTGCGACAGCTCGACCCCAGCACCGGCTACCTGGCCGTCATGGTCTACCTCGACCGGATCGAGCACGCCGACCTCGCCGAGGCCCAGGCCGACCTGGTCGACCGGACCGGCCGACCGGTGACGTTCGGCTGGGGACCGCGCTTCCTGCACTCCACCGGGCAGTACCACAAGGGCGGCCCCGCCCAGGGGGTCTACCTGCAGGTGACCGGCGAGCCCCGGGAGGACCTTCCCGTCCCCGGCAAGGACTTCACCTTCGGGGAGTTCATCGCCGCCCAGGCCGCCGGCGACGCCCAGGTGCTGGCGGACCACGGCCGGCCGGTGCTGCGGCTGCACCTGACCGACCAGGCGCAGGGGCTGGAGCAGCTGCGTCGCACCCTGGCGGGCTGATGCCGGACTCCCCGGCCCCGGTGACGGCGGAGCACAACCCGCTGCGGCACCCCGACGACAAGCGGCTGCCCCGCATCGCCGGGCCCTGCAGCATGGTGATGTTCGGCGTCACCGGCGACCTGGCCCGCACCAAGCTCATGCCGGCGATCTACGACCTCGCCAACCGTGGGCTGCTGCCTCCGGGCTTCTCCCTCGTCGGGTTCGCCCGCCGGGAGTGGGCCGACCAGGACTTCGCCAAGGTGGTGCACGACTCGGTGCGGGCGCACGCCCGCACCGAGTTCCGCGAGGAGGTGTGGCGCTCCCTCGCCGAGGGGTTCCGGTTCGTCCCGGGCGCCTTCGACGACCCGGACGCCTTCGACCTGCTCGCCCGGACCGTGCGCGAGCTGGACGACCGCCGGGGCACGGGCGGCAACCACGCGTTCTACCTGTCGATCCCCCCGGCGTGGTTCGCGCCGGTGTGCGAACGCCTGCAGGCCAGCGGGCTGTCCGACCCCCGGCCGGGCACCTGGCGGCGCGTGGTGATCGAGAAGCCCTTCGGGCACGACCTGGAGAGCGCCCAGGAGCTCAACGCCATCGTCGAGGGCGTCTTCCCCCCGGACTCGGTCTTCCGCATCGACCACTACCTGGGCAAGGAGACCGTCCAGAACCTGCTGGCCCTGCGGTTCGCCAACCAGATGTTCGAGCCGATCTGGAACAGCCACTACGTCGACCACGTGCAGATCACCATGGCCGAGGACATCGGCATCGGCGGCCGGGCCGGCTACTACGACGAGGTCGGCGCGGCCCGGGACGTCATCCAGAACCATCTGCTCCAGCTGCTCGCGCTCACCGCCATGGAACCGCCCGTGGCGTTCACCGCCGACGCGGTCCGGGCCGAGAAGGAGAAGGTGCTGGCCTCCGTGCGGCTGCCCGACGACCTCGACGAGGCCACCGCCCGTGGTCGTTACGCCGAGGGGTGGCAGGGCGACGTCCGCGTGCCGGGCTACCTCGACGAGGACGGGGTCGACCCCGGCTCCACGACCGAGACGTATGCCGCGGTCCGGCTCGGGGTGCACACCCGCCGGTGGGCGGGGGTCCCGTTCTACCTGCGGGCCGGCAAGAGGCTGGGCAAACGCGTCACCGAGATCGCGGTGGTCCTCAAGCGTGCCCCCCACCTGCCGTTCACCGACACCGCCACCGAGGAGCTCGGGCAGAACGCCGTCGTCATCCGGGTCCAGCCGGACGAGGGGGTCACCATGCGGTTCGGCTCGAAGGTGCCGGGCAGCCAGATGGAGGTCCGGGACGTGACGATGGACTTCGGCTACGGCGCCTCCTTCACCGAGTCCAGCCCCGAGGCCTACGAACGTCTCATCCTCGACGTCCTCCTGGGTGAGCCCCCGCTCTTCCCGCGCCACGAGGAGGTCGAGCTGTCCTGGAAGATCCTCGACCCCGTCATCGAGCACTGGGCCCGCGCCGGGACGCCCCCGCCGGACTACGCCGCCGGAACGTGGGGGCCGGACTCCGCCCACGAGTTGATGGCCCGTGACGGGCGCACCTGGAGGCTGCCGTGATCCGCGACCTGCCCAGCACGTCCACCCGCGAGGTGGTCAAGGAGCTGCTGCGCCTGCGCGACGGCGTGGGCGCCATGGCGATGGGCCGGGTGCTGACCCTCGTCGTCAGCGTCGACGAGGACGGCGCCGACGACGCGGTCCGCACGGCCAACGACGCGACCCGGCAGCACCCGGCCCGGATCATCGTGCTCGTCCGCGGCAACGCCCGCGGGCGCGGGCGGCTCGACGGCCAGATCCGGGTGGGTGGGGACGCCGGCGCCAGCGAGATCGTCGTCCTGCGGCTCTACGGCGACCTGACCCGGCACGAGGACGCCGTCGTGACCCCGCTGCTGCTGCCCGACTCCCCCGTCGTCACCTGGTGGCCCGGCGGAGCGCCGGCGGACGTCGCCGGCGACGACCTGGGCCGGATGGCGCACCGACGGATCACCGACGCCGTGGCGGCGGAGCGTCCGTCCACCGAGCTGCGACGGCGGGCCCGGCACTACGCCCCGGGCGACACCGACCTGGCATGGACCCGGATCACCCGCTGGCGGGCGCTGCTGGCCTCCTCGCTGGAGTCAGCGCCGTTCGAGCCGGTGACCGCCGCCACCGTCACGGCCGAGCGGCAGCACCCGGGGGCCGACCTGCTGGCCGGCTGGCTGGCCCACGCGTTGCGCTGCCCCGTCGCCCGGGCGCGCAGCGCGGCCGGCACCGGCCTGGTCAGCGTCCGGCTCGACCGGGACTCCGGGCCCGTGGACCTGGTCCGCACCGACGACGGCGCGGACACCGCCACCCTCTCCCGCGTGGGGAGCCTGCCCCGGCTCGTCGCGCTGCACACGCCCACCCCGGCCGAGGCGCTGGCCGACGAGCTGCGCCGGCTGGACGCCGACGAGGTCTACGCCGCGGCCCTGTGCGACGGGCTGCCCCGGGTGCGCAGCGGCGGGTCCCGCACGGAGGCCGTGCGCCGCGGCGACGTCCCCGAGGGCCCGGCGCAGGTCGACCCGGCCGGGCGGGACCGCCTCGGCAGCGACCGGCTGGCGGACCGGCCGCCCGCCCCGGCCGGCACCGACGACCTGGAGGCCCACGTGGAGCACCGGCTCACCGAGGCCACGCGTGCCGACCTGCGCATCCACGCGGACGGCACCGCCCTCGCCGGCGCCGTCGCCGCGGCGCTGGCACGACGGGTCGAGGAGGTCGTGGCCGACCGGGGCGTGGCCCACGTCGGTCTGACGGGCGGGTCGATGGGTGGGGCCACGGTCGCCGCGCTGGCCGCGCTGGCCCGGGACGGCGAGCTGGACCGGAGCGCCTGGCGCAAGGTGCACCTGTGGTGGGGCGACGAGCGCTACCTGCCGGCCGGCGACCCGGACCGCAACGACGCCCAGGCCGACGAGGCCGGCCTGGGGGACCTTCCCGTGCTCGTCAAGCACACCCACCGGGTGCCCGGCGGCAGCGACCCGGCCCGGCTGGAGACCGCGGTCGCCCGGTATGCCGCAGAGCTGGCCCGGTGGGCGCAGGCACCGGACCCGGCCCCCTCGCTGGACGTGCTGCTCCTGGGGGTCGGACCCGACGCCCACGTGGCCTCGCTCTTCCCGGGGCGCAGCGAGCTGGACCTGCTCGTCCCCGCCACCACCGCGGTGCACGACTCCCCCAAGCCGCCGCCGCTCCGGGTGAGCCTGACCCTGCCGGTGATCAACGCCGCCCAGGCCGTCTGGCTGGTCGTGGCCGGCGAGGACAAGGCGGAGGCGGTCGCCGCGTCCGTGGCGGCGACCGACGACCGCGACCTGCCCGCCTCGTGCGTGCACGGCCGCCAGGAGACCGTCTGGTGGCTCGACGAGGCCGCGGCCGCCCGGGTCGACGACCCGCCCGCCCGGGGCTGAGGGGCCCCCACCGGCCCGCGGCCGACGTCGGGCCCGCGGCCGACCTCAGGAGCCCCCGCCGACCCCCCGCTCGCGCATGGCCCGGAGGGCCTCCTCCAGCAGCGTGGCGCCGTCCTGGTCGCTGCGCCGTTCCTTGACGTAGGCCAGGTGGGTCTTGTAGGGCTCGTTGCGTGGGGCCTGGGGCGGGTTCTCCCGATCGGTGCCGGCGGGCAGCCCGCAGCGGGGGCAGTCCCACGTCTCCGGGACGTCGACCTCACCGTCCCGCGCGAAGCTGGGCCGGGTCTCATGACCCCGCGCGCACCAGTAGCTGACGACGGTCCGGGGGGCGGCGTCGCCGCGCTCGCTCTCCCCCATCGGACCGGAACCGACCCTGCTGCCACGGATCGCGTTGTTGCCGACCATCGGGTGCCTCTCCTCGTGCCGTGCCGTGCCGTGCCGGACCGGGCCGGCGGCTCGGGGCGAGCGGCCGGAACACCCGAGTGGGACGCGTGCGGCCCGGGGGTAGAGAGTAACCTGCGGTGCCGGTGCGACACCAGGGTGGCGGCTCAGCCGTAGCTGATGAGCAGGCCGATGGCCACGACGACGGCCGTCCACACGACGGCGACCGCGATCGTGATGCGGTTGAGGTTGCGCTCGGCGACCGACGACCCGCCGAGGCTGCTGCTCATCCCGCCGCCGAACATGTCGGACATCCCGCCGCCGCGCCCCTTGTGCATGAGGATGAGCAGGACCAGGAAGGCGCTGGTGACGACCAGCAGCCCGTTCAGGAACCAGCGCACGTACTCCACGCGGTGCACACCTCGACAGACGTTGGGACGGAAGGGGACGGACGCCCGGGACCACGGGTCCCGGGCGTCCGACAGCCTAACCCAGCGGGGGCCCGCCGGACGAAGCCGCCGGGCGCCGCAGCGGTCAGGCGGTGCCGACGTGGTCGCGGTAGCGGCAGATCGCCGCGAAGTCCTCGACCGACAGGGAGGCGCCGCCGACGAGGGCACCGTCGACGTCCTCCTGGGCCATGATCTCCGCGACGTTGCCCGGCTTGACCGAGCCGCCGTAGAGCACCCGGAGGCCGGCAGCCACGTCCGCGCCCGCCAGCTCGCCCACGGTGGCCCGGACGGCGGCGCAGACCTCCTGGGCGTCGGCGGGGGTGGCCACCTCGCCGGTGCCGATGGCCCACACCGGTTCGTAGGCCACCACGACCCGAGCGACCTGCTCGCCGTCCAGGCCCTCCAGGGCGGCACGCAGCTGGGTGACCACGTGGGCCACGTGCCCCTCGGCCTGCCGGACCTCCAGCGGCTCGCCGACGCACAGGACGGGGGTCAGCCCGTGCCGCAGCGCGGCGCGCACCTTCGCCCCCACGAGCTCGTCGGTCTCGGCGTGGTGCTCCCGCCGTTCGCTGTGCCCGACGACGACGTAGGTGCAGCCCAGCTTGGCCAGGAAGGCCCCGGAGATCTCACCGGTGTAGGCCCCCTCGTCGTGCTGGGACAGGTCCTGCCCGCCGTAGCCGAGGGCCAGCTTGTCGCCCTGCACCAGCGTCTGCACCGAGCGCAGGTCGGTGAAGGGCGGCAGCACGACGACCTCGACGGCCGAGAAGTCGTGCTTGGCGTCGCGCAGCGTCCAGTCCAGCTTCTGCACCAGGTGGGTGGCCTGGAGGTGGTCCAGGTTCATCTTCCAGTTGCCCGCCATCAGGGGCGTGCGGGGTGTGCCCGTCGATCCAGCCATCAGTCCTCCAGCACGGTGAGTCCGGGCAGCTGCCTGCCCTCGAGGTACTCCAGGCTGGCCCCACCACCGGTGGAGATGTGCCCGAAGTCGGAGTCGGCGTGCCCGAAGTCACGCACCGCGGCGGCGCTGTCGCCGCCGCCGACGACCGTCATGGCACCCTCGCGGGTCCGTTCGACGAGCACCTGGGCCACGGCCCTGGTGCCGGAGGCGAACGGCTCCATCTCGAAGGCGCCCATCGGGCCGTTCCAGAAGATGGTGCGGGCGTCGGCGAGCTTCTCGGCGAAGAGCTCCTCGGAGCGGGGCCCGATGTCCAGGCCCATCCGGTCCGCGGGGATGGCGTCGGCCGCCACGACCTCGTGCGCCGCGTCGGCCGAGAAGGAGTCGGCGACGACGACGTCCGTCGGCAGCACGATCTCCACCCCCTGCCGGGCGGCCGTCTCCAGGTAGCCCCTGACGGTGTCGACCTGGTCCTCCTCCAGGAGGCTGGTCCCGACCTCGTGGCCCTGGGCCTTGAGGAAGGTGAACACCATGCCCCCACCGATCAGGAGCCGGTCGGCCACCGTGATGAGGGACTCGATGACGCCGAGCTTGTCGCTGACCTTGGCCCCGCCGAGGATCACGGCGTAGGGACGCTGGGGGTCCTCCCGCAGCGTGCGCATGACCTCGACCTCGGAACGGACCAGGCCGCCCGCCGCGTGGGGCAGGAGGCGGGCGACGTCGTAGACGGATGCCTGGGCCCGGTGCACCACCCCGAACCCGTCGGAGACGAAGGCGTCGGCCAGGGCGGCGAGCTCCTGGGCGAACTGCGCCCGGTCCTCGTCCGCCTTGGCCGTCTCCCCGGGGTTGAACCGGAGGTTCTCGAGGACGACCACGTCGCCGTCGGACATGGCCTCGACCGCCGCGCGGGCCGTGGGCCCCACCGTCTCCTCGACGAAGGTCACCGGACGTCCGAGGAGCTCGCCGAGCCGGTCGGCCACGGGCCGCAGCGAGAACCGGGCCTCCGGTGCTCCCTTGGGCCGACCCAGGTGGGCGGTGACCACGACCCGGGCGCCGGCCGAGGCCAGCTCCTCGATGGTGGGCACCGAGGCGCGCACCCGGCCGTCGTCGGTGATCCGCCCGCCGTCCAGGGGGACGTTGAGGTCGCTGCGGACCAGGACGGTGCGGCCGGCCAGGCCGCCCAGCTGCTCGGTCAGCTCTGCGATCGAGCGCATGCCGCTCAGAGCTTCTCGCCGACCAGGACGGTGAGGTCCACGAGGCGGTTGGAGTAGCCCCACTCGTTGTCGTACCAGCCGACGACCTTGACCTGGTCGCCGATGACCTTGGTGAGACCGGAGTCGAAGATGCACGAGGCGGGGTGGGTCTCGATGTCCTTGGACACGATCGGGTCCTCGGTGTACTCCAGGATGCCCTTGAGCTCGCCCTCGGCGGCCTTCTGCATCGCCGCGTTGACCTCCTCCACGGTGACCTCGCGGCCGGCCTGGAAGGTCAGGTCGGTGGCCGAGCCGGTGGGGGTGGGCACCCGCAGGGCGTAGCCGTCGAACTTGCCCTTCAGCTCGGGCAGCACGAGCGCGACCGCCTGGGCGGCACCGGTCTTGGTGGGCACGATGTTCAGCGCGGCGGCACGGGCACGGCGCAGGTCCTTGTGGGGCCCGTCCTGCAGGTTCTGGTCGGCGGTGTAGGCGTGGATGGTGGTCATCAGTCCCTTGACGATGCCGAACTCGTCGTTGAGGACCTTGGCCATCGGTGCGAGGCAGTTGGTCGTGCAGGAGGCGTTGGAGATGATGTGGTGCGCCGCGGGGTCGTAGTCCTTGTCGTTGACGCCCATCACGAGGGTGATGTCCTCGTTCTTGGCGGGCGCGGAGATGATGACCTTCTTGGCCCCGGCGTCCAGGTGGGCCTGGGCCTTGGTGGCGTCGGTGAAGATCCCGGTGGACTCGATGACGATGTCGGCGCCGAGGTCGCCCCAGGGCAGGGCCGAGGGGTCCTTCTCGGCGAACGCCTTGACGGCCTTGCCGTCGACGCTGATCTCGGTCTCGGTGGAGGTGACCTCGCCGTCCAGCCGGCCGAGGATCGAGTCGTACTTCAGCAGGTGCGCCAGGGTGGCGTTGTCGGTGAGGTCGTTGACCCCGACGATCTCGATGTCGGCGCCGGAGGCGAGCACGGCGCGCATGAAGTTGCGGCCGATGCGTCCGAAGCCGTTGATGCCTACGCGAACGGTCATGAGTGAACCTTCCCTCGTGGGTGGGCGCGGCGCGCGGACGCGCGCCGCGACGAAGGACGCCGTCGTCCTGGTCCCAACCTATCGTCCCGCGAGAGGGCTGCCCAACGCAGGGAGGCGGGCCGGCGCAGGTCCCGGGGGGTCGGTCAGTCGTCCAGCATGTCGGCGGTGAGGTTGGCCTCGGTGCCCTCGATGCCCAGCTCCTCGGCCTGCTTGTCGGCCATCGCCAGCAGCCGGCGGATCCGGCCGGCGACGGCATCCTTGGTCATCGGCGGGTCGGCCAGCTGGCCGAGCTCCTCGAGGCTGGCCTGCTTGTGCTGCAGCCGCAGCTCCCCGGCGACCCGCAGGTGCTCCGGGACCTGCTCACCCAGGATCTCCAGGGCGCGCTCCACGCGTGCCCCCGCGGCCACCGCCGCCCGCGCCGAGCGGCGCAGGTTGGCGTCGTCGAAGTTCGCCAGCCGGTTGGCGGTCGCCCGCACCTCCCGGCGCATGCGCCGTTCCTCCCAGGCCAGGACCGCGTCGTGGGCCCCCAGCCGGGTCAGCATCGCCCCGATGGCGTCGCCGTCGCGGATGACGACCCGGTCCACCCCCCGCACCTCCCGCGCCTTGGCCTGGATGCCGAGCCGGCGCGCGGCGCCGACCAGCGCCAGGGCGGCCTCGGGGCCCGGGCAGGTCACCTCCAGGGCGGTGGACCGCCCCGGCTCGGTGATCGACCCGTGGGCCAGGAAGGCACCTCGCCAGGCCGCCTCCGCGTCGCACACCGAGGCCCCCACGACCCGGGGCGGCAGACCGCGCACGGGACGGCCCCGGTGGTCGATCAGCCCGGTCTGGCGGGCCAGCACCTCGCCCTCGGAGGTGGCGCGCACCACATACCGGGTGTGCTTGCGCAACCCGCCGGGGCTCATGACGACAAGCTCGCTGCTGCTGCCGTAGACCTCGGCCATGGACGCGCGCAGCCGACGGGCGCTCTGGGCGGTGTCGAGCTCGGCCTCGATGACGATCCGTCCCCCGACGATGTGCAGCCCCCCGGCGAACCGCAGCATCGTGGACACCTCCGCCTTGCGGCAGCACGTCCGGGTGACGGGCAGCCTGGCCAGCTCGTCCTTGACCTTGGCGGTCATCGCCACAGTCCTCATCCTCCTGGTAGGTCCTGGCACCGTGCGCGCAGGATCCCCACCTGCGTGCGGCAGGGTACCCCGTCGGCGGGGGTCATGGCAGGCTCGCCATCACGTCGCGGTACGCGGCGGCCAGCCGGAGGGTGTCGTGCACCCCGGGGGCGCGCATCTTGCCGACGGTGGTCACCACGAGGTGCGCCCCGAGCCGGGCCACCGCATCCTCCAGGGCCGCCCGCTCGGCGTCCGTGGACACGACCTGGGGGTCGGCGATGACGTGGTCGAAGGTGAGGCCGGGCGCGTGCTGGAGGATGGCCTCGACGTGGCCGGCCACGGTGTAGCCGGCGGCCTCGTCGTCGGTGAGACTCACGTTGAGGGTCAGCACCCGTGTGGCCGGGGTGCTGTGCAGCGCCTGCAGCAGGTCGGGCACGAGCAGGTGCGGCATGACCGAGGTGAACCAGGAGCCCGGCCCCAGCACCACGACGTCGGCCAGCTTGATCGACTCCAGCGCCTCGGGGCAGGCCGCCGGCTCCTCCGGGACCAGCCGGATCGTGTCCACGCGCCCCGGGTGCTTGGCGATGCGCGACTGCCCGCGCACGGTGACGAGCACCTCCTGGCCGAGGTCGTCCGGCACCCCCATGGTCGCCTCGATGTCCAACGGCTGCAGGGACATGGGCAGCACCCGCCCGCGGGTGTTGAGCAGCCGTCCGACGAGGTCGAGGCCGCGGACCTCCTCCCCCGGCACCAGGTCCCACAGCGCGGTGATGAGCAGGTTGCCCAGGGGGTGGCCGGCCAGCTCGCCGTACCCGCCGAACCGGTGCTGCAGCACGGCCGACCACTGGTGCCCCCACTGGGTGTCCTCGCACAACGCCGCGAGCGCCATCCGCAGGTCGCCCGGGGGCAGGATGTCGAACTGCTGCCGCAGACGTCCGCTCGAGCCCCCGTCGTCGGCGACGGTGACCACGGCCGTGATGGCCTCGGTGGTGTGCCGCAGCGCCTGCAGCGAGGCGGACAGCCCGTGCCCGCCGCCGAGGGCCACGACCCGCGGGCTCCTCACTCCCGCCCCAGGTCACGGTGGAAGGTGGTCAGCTGCACCCCGCGGTCCTCCAGGTCTCCCAGACGCAGGGCGAGGTCCTCGGAGACGGCCACCGACCGGTGCTTGCCGCCGGTGCAGCCCACCGCGACGGTGACGTAGCGCCGGCCTTCGGCCAGGTAGCCCTCGACGGAGGTGCGCAGCAGCTGCTCGGCGTGGTCCAGGTAGCGGCCGGCCAGCTCCTGGCCCAGGACGTAGGACCGCACGGGGGCGTCCTTGCCGGTGTAGGGCCGCAGCTGGGGGTCCCAGTAGGGGTTGGGCAGGAAGCGCAGGTCGAGGACGACGTCGGCGTCCAGGGGGATGCCGTACTTGAACCCGAAGGACATGACGGCCAGCCGCAGCCGCAGCTGCTGGTCGGCGTTGACGAGGGAGTCGATCTTGGCGGTGAGCTGGTGGACGTTGTAGCTGGTCGTGTCGACGACGACGTCGGCGTTGGAGCGCAGGTCCGCCAGCATGCGGCGCTCCCGCCGGATCCCGTCCAGCAGGAGGCCCTCGCCCTGCAGGGGGTGGGGGCGTCGGACGGCGTCGAAACGACGCACGAGGGCCTCGTCGGAGGCGTCGACGAAGACCACCCGGGGGCGCCAGCCGTCCTCGGCGAGCTCGCGCAGCGCCCGGGACAGCTCGGTGGTGAAGTCCCGGCTCCGGACGTCCACGACGGCGGCCACCTTCTGGCGTTGGGGGTCGTCGGCGGTCGTCCGCATGAGGTGCTGGATCATCGAGGGAGGCAGGTTGTCCACGACGTACCAGCCCCGGTCCTCCAGCACGTCGGCCGCCGTGGACCGGCCGGCACCCGACATGCCGGTGACGACGACCACGTCGTGCCGGTGCCCGGTGCGCCCGTCCGGGTCCGGCCCCGGACCGTCCCCGGGCGTCTCGCCCCCCGCCGGGGCCGCGGCGTCGGTGGCGGGGTCCGTGCCCGGGTCGGCCCCGGTGCGCTGGTCAGGATTCACTGCGCCCTCGTCCGTCGTGTCGTGTGCCTCCGGCAGGTCAGTCGAGCACCTCGCCTGTGCTCAGGTTAACCGCCAGGCCCGGCTCGCCGTCCCGCAGCCGCTCCAGCACCGCCCGGGCCACGGCCGGACCGATCCCGGGGACCTGGAGCAGGTCCTCCTCCTCGGCCCGCCGCAGGGCCTTGACGGAGCCGAACCGGGCCAGCAGCGCCTGCTGCCGTGCCTTGCCCAGACCCGGGATCCCGTCCAGCTGGCTGCTCGTCATGCTCCGGGAGCGGCGCTGCCGGTGGAAGGTGTTGGCGAACCGGTGCGCCTCGTCGCGGACCCGCTGCAGCAGGTAGAGCCCCTCGCTGGTGCGGGGCAGGACGACGGGGTGGTCCTCGCCGGGGAGCCACACCTCCTCGAGCCGCTTGGCCAGGCCGATGACGGGCAGGTCGTCCACGCCGACGGCGGCGAGCGCCGCCCGGGCGGCCTCGACCTGCGGGCGGCCCCCGTCGACGACGACGAGGTTGGGCGGGTACCGGAAGGTCGAGCGGCTCCCCTCGTCGGCCGTCGGGTCCCCCTCGGCCGGGACGGCGGGTCCGGCCGCCAGGTGGCGGAACCGCCGGCCGAGCACCTCGTGCATGGCGGCCGTGTCGTCACCGGTGCCCTCCCGCACGACGAACCGGCGGTACTCGGACTTGCGGGCCAGCCCGTCCTCGAAGACGACCATCGACCCCACCACGTCGCTGCCCTGGACGTGGCTGATGTCGAAGGACTCGATGCGCAACGGCGCCTCGGGCAGCTCCAGGGCCTCCTGCAGCTCCTGCAGGGCCTGGGACCGCAGCGTCAGGTCGCCGGACCGGGCCACCTTGTGCCGGGCCAGGGCCTGGTCGGCGTTGCGGGCCACGGTCTGCATGAGGGTCCGCTTGTCACCCCGCTGGGGCACCCGCACCCGGACCCGCGCCCCCCGGCGGTCCGTCAGCCACGCCTCCATGTCCTCCGGATCGGTGGGCAGCACCGGCACGAGCACCTCGCGGGGGACGTCCTCGCCCTGCTCGGGTCCGTAGACCTGCTGGAGCAGGTGCTCGACGATCGAGCCCATGTCCTCGGCACCCTTCTCGCTCACCCATCCCCGCTGGCCCCGGATGCGCCCCCCGCGGACGTGGAAGACCTGCACCGCCACCTCGAGCTCGTCGTCGGACAGCCCGAAGACGTCGGCGTCGGTGGCGTCGGGCAGGACCACGGCCGAGCCCTCCAGCGCCCGCCGCAGCGCCCCGACGTCGTCCCGCAGCCGGGCCGCCGTCTCGAAGTCGAGCTCCTGGGAGGCGGCCCGCATCCGGTCCTCGAGCCGGCGCACGAACCGGGCGCTGTCACCGGCCATGAAGTCGCAGAAGTCCTCCGCGATCTGCCGGTGCTCGTCGGGGCTGACCCGCCCCACGCACGGGGCGGAGCACTTGTCGATGTAGCCCAGCAGGCAGGGCCGCCCCGACTGCTCCGCCCGCCGGAACACGCCGGCCGAGCAGGTGCGGACCGGGAAGACGCGCAGCAGGGTGTCCAGCGTCTCCCTGATCGCCCACGCGTGGGTGTAGGGCCCGAAGTAGCGGGTCCCCCTGCGCTTGCGACCGCGCATCACCTGGGCCCGGGGGAACTCCTCCCCCATGGTCACGGCCAGGTACGGGTAGGACTTGTCGTCGCGGTACTTGACGTTGAAGCGCGGGTCGTACTCCTTGATCCAGGAGTACTCGAGCTGGAGGGCCTCGACCTCGTTGCGGACGACGGTCCACTCCACGCTGGCACCGGTGGTCACCATCTGCCGCGTCCGCGGGTGCAGGGCCCGCACGTCCTGGAAGTAGGAGGACAGCCGGGAACGCAGGGAGCGGGCCTTGCCGACGTAGATCACCCGGCCGTGGGCGTCCCGGAAGCGGTAGACGCCGGGCTCGGTGGGGATCTCCCCCGGCCGCGGTCGGTAGGTCGCGGGATCAGCCACGGACGAGCAGTTCCTCCCCGTCGACCTCGACGGTCAGCGTGCGCAGGCCGGTCGTCGCCGGACCGGACAGCACCGCCCCCGTGGCGGGGTCGAACCTGCTGTCGTGGCACGGGCAGACGAGCTGGTCGTCGCGCCGCTCCGAGGTCGCGCAGCCCTGGTGCGGGCAGACGGCGTCGAAGGCCACGTAGCCCCCCTCCGCCGTCCGGCTGACGATCACCTTCGGGTCGGGGTAGTAGGTCGAGCCGCCCACCGGGGTGTCGGCCGCCGGCACCCGCACGGTCCCGTCGGCCTCGGTGACCGCCGGGGAGGCCTTGTCCTCGCCCGAGCAGCCGGTGAGCAGCGGGGCGGCCCCGAGCAGCAGGGCGGAGGCTCCGCCGGCCCGCAGGACGGTCCGTCGGCCCGGTGCGGCGCAGGGCGGGCGGACGGCTCCGGACGAGCAGGTCATGGGGTTCTTCCTCCTCAGGCGGTGGACCGGCGGGCGGTCGTCAGCAGGTCGCGCAGGAACCGGCCGGTGTGGCTGCCGGGGTGGGCCGCGACCGTCTCGGGCGTGCCCTCCACCACGACGGTACCCCCGCCGTTGCCGCCCTCCGGACCCATGTCGACGATCCAGTCGGCGCTCTTGATCACGTCCAGGTTGTGCTCGATGACGAGCACCGTGTTGCCCTTGTCCACCAGGCCCTGCAGCACGCCCAGCAGCCGGCGGATGTCCTCGAAGTGCAGCCCGGTCGTCGGCTCGTCGAGCACGTAGATCGTCCGGCCGGTCGACCGCTTCTGCAGCTCGGCGGCCAGCTTGACCCGCTGGGCCTCGCCGCCCGAGAGCGTGGTGGCCGGCTGGCCGAGCCGGACGTAGCCCAGCCCGACCTGGGTCAGCGTGGTCAGGTGCCGGCTGATGGCCGGCACGGCGGCGAAGAACTCCGCCGCCTCCTCGATCGGCATCTCGAGCACGTCGGCGATGGTGCGGCCCTTGAAGTGCACCTCGAGGGTCTCGCGGTTGTAGCGGCGACCGTGGCAGACCTCGCACGGCACGTAGACGTCCGGCAGGAAGTTCATCTCGATCTTCAGGGTGCCGTCCCCGGAGCAGGCCTCGCACCGGCCGCCCTTGACGTTGAACGAGAACCGGCCCGGCAGGTAGCCCCGCACCTTGGCCTCGGCGGTCTCGGCGAAGAGCCGCCGGACGTGGTCGAAGACCCCCGTGTAGGTGGCCGGGTTGGAGCGGGGGGTGCGTCCGATGGGGCCCTGGTCGACGTGGACGACCTTGTCGAGCTGGTCGAGGCCCTCGACGCGCCGGTGCCGCCCTGGCACGTGCCGCGCACCGTTGAGCTGGTTGGCCATGACGTGGTAGAGGATGTCGTTGACCAGGGTGGACTTGCCCGACCCGGACACCCCGGTGACGGCCACGAGGTTGCCCAGGGGGAAGTTCACGTCGACGTCGTGCAGGTTGTGCTCGCGCGCCCCGCGCACGGTCACCACGCGGCCGTCCTGGGGCCGCCGCTGGGTGGGGACGGGGATGACGCGCCGGCCGGAGAGGTACTGCCCGGTGAGCGAGGTCGGATGGTCGCGCAGGGCGGCGACCGGGCCGCTGTGCACGACCTCGCCCCCGTGCTCCCCCGCGCCCGGACCGATGTCGACCACCCAGTCGGCGTGGGCGATCGTGTCCTCGTCGTGCTCCACGACGATGAGGGTGTTGCCCAGGTCCCGCAGCC
The DNA here is from genome assembly GCF_006519705.1 of Ornithinimicrobium kibberense. Lineage (NCBI taxonomy): Bacteria > Bacillati > Actinomycetota > Actinomycetes > Micrococcales > Ornithinimicrobiaceae > Ornithinimicrobium > Ornithinimicrobium kibberense. The sequence continues at coordinate 104,073 of NZ_VFXM01000011.1, read as the reverse complement.
GGGTGAGCGTCTCGATCAGCCGGTGGTTGTCGCGCTGGTGCAGGCCGATGCTGGGCTCGTCGAGGACGTAGAGCACCCCGACGAGGCCCGAGCCGATCTGGGTGGCCAGCCGGATCCGCTGGGCCTCGCCCCCGGACAGGGTGCCGGCCGGTCGGTCGAGCGAGAGGTAGTCGAGCCCGACGTCGAGCAGGAAGCCCAGGCGGGCGGCGATCTCCCGGTTGACCTGCGCGGCGATCGACTGCTCCCGCGGGGTGTACTCGACCTGGGCGAGGAAGTCGGCGCACTCCTCAATCGGCATCCGGGAGACCTCGGCGATGCTTTTCCCGCCGACGAGGACGGCCAGGATCTCCGGCTTGAGCCGCGCCCCCTTGCAGGCGGGGCAGGGCACCTGGCGCATGTAGGCCTCGTAGCGCTCCCGGCTGCTGTCCGACTCGGTCTCGGCGTGCTTGCGCTTGACGTAGGGCACCACGCCCTCGAAGCCGGTCGAGTAGCTGCGCTCCCGGCCGAACCGGTTGCGGTAGCGCACGTGCACCTTGTGCTTGTGCCCGTGCAGGATCGCGTCCCGGGCCCGTCCGGGGAGCTGTCGCCAGGGGACGTCCAGGCTGAACTTGAGGTCCTCGGCCAGGCCGCCGAGGACCCGGGCGTAGTAGTCGTTGAGCCCCGCGGTCGTGGACCAGGGGATGATCGCCCCGTCCGCGATCGAGGTCTCCTCCCCCCGGATCACCAGCTCGGGGTCCACCTCGAGCTCGGAGCCGATGCCGGTGCACTCGGCGCAGGCGCCGAAGGGGCTGTTGAAGCTGAAGCTGCGCGGCTCCAGCTCGTCGATGCTCAGCGGGTGGTCGTTGGGGCAGGCCATCCGCTCGGAGTAGCGGCGTTCGCGCGGCAGCGGCTGGCCCTGGGCGTCGATCGGCGCGGGACGTCCCGGCCGGGGCTCCTCCCCGGGGGCCGGCACGTCGACCATCTCGACGAGCACGATCCCGTCGGCCAGGCGCAGGGCCGTCTCGACGGAGTCGGTGAGCCGGCGGGCGAACGAGGCGGTCGGCGCGCCGCCCTCCTCGTGCTTGGCCACGAGCCGGTCGACGACGACCTCGATCGTGTGCTTGCGCTGCTTCTCCAGGGCCGGCGGGTCGGTCAGCTGCACGACCTCCCCGTCGACGCGGGCGCGCGCGAAGCCGGAGCCCTGCAGCTCGGCGAACAGGTCGACGAACTCGCCCTTGCGGCCCCGGACGACCGGGGCGAGCAGCTGGAACCGGGTGCCGTCCGGCAGCTCGGCGAGCCGGTCGACGATCTGCTGGGTGGTCTGCCGCTCGACCGGCTCGCCGCACACGGGGCAGTGCGGCCGGCCGACGCGGGCGTAGAGGAGACGCAGGTAGTCGTGCACCTCGGTGATCGTGCCGACCGTGGACCGTGGGTTGCGGTTGGTCGCCTTCTGGTCGATCGAGACCGCCGGCGAGAGACCCTCGATGAAGTCGACGTCGGGCTTGTCCATCTGCCCCAGGAACATCCGGGCGTAGGCGGACAGCGACTCGACGTAGCGCCGCTGGCCCTCCGCGAAGATCGTGTCGAAGGCCAGGCTCGACTTCCCGGATCCGGACAGGCCGGTGAACACCACGAGGGCGTCGCGCGGGATCTCCAGGGAGACGTCCTTGAGGTTGTGCTCACGCGCCCCCTGCACCTGGATGCGGTCGTGCCGCGCACGGGTGAACGGCGCAGCGGGCGCTCCGGGTGGCCCGTCGGACGGGGCGGTGCTGGACGGGGCGGGCGGGGATGGTACGGAGGACGGCACCCCACCACTGTAGGTCTCCGCACCGACACACCCGAGCCCGAAGGGTAGTGATGCAGCCCAGTGCATAGGTATGCTTCCCCCACTCCTCGCGCGGGCCGGTGTCGCCCCGGGCGTTCCACCCCGCGCCGCCCGGCGCCCGACGAGAGGGCCGACCCATGACCGTCCCCGTGCCCGTCCCGCGTCCCCACCAGGGCCCCCCCGCGCAGGGGCTGTACGACCCCGCCTTCGAGCACGACGCCTGCGGCGTGGCCTTCGTCGCCGCCCTCGACGACGAACCCCGGCACGACGTGGTGGCGCACGGGCTGACGGCCCTGCACAACCTGGACCACCGCGGGGCCGTGGGCGCCGAGCCGGACACCGGCGACGGTGCGGGCATCCTCGTCCAGGTGCCCGACGCCTTCCTCCGGGCGGTCCTGGACGTCGAGCTCCCGTCCCGGGGGGAGTATGCCGCCGGCATCCTCTTCCTGCCCGCGGACGGCAGCGACGGGCAGGTCCAGGAGCAGGTGGAGCGCCTCGTGGAGGACGCCGGCCTGGAGGTGCTGGCCTGGCGGGACGTCCCGGTCGTGCCCGAGATCGTCGGGCCGACGGCCCGGGCGGTCATGCCGGTGATGCGTCAGCTCGTCGTCGCCGCACCGCCCGACGCGGCGGGCGTCCGGGAGTCGGGGCTCCCCCTGGAACGCCGGGCCTGGCTGCTGCGCAAGCGCATCGAGCGGACCACCACCGCCTACCCGGTGTCGCTGTCCTCCCGGACGATGACCTACAAGGGGATGCTGACCACCGACCAGCTCCCGCGCTACTTCCCCGACCTGACCGACGACCGGTTCGCCAGCGCGCTCGCGGTGGTCCACTCCCGCTTCTCCACCAACACCTTCCCCTCGTGGCCGCTGGCGCACCCCTACCGGGTCGTCGCGCACAACGGGGAGATCAACACCGTCAAGGGCAACCGCAACTGGATGAACGCACGCCAGTCCGCCCTGGCCAGCGACCTGTTCCCCGGCGACCTGGCGCAGGCGATGCCCGTGTGCACGCCCGGCGCCAGCGACTCGGCGACCTTCGACGAGGTGCTCGAGCTGCTGCACCTGGGCGGGCGGTCGTTGCCGCACGCGGTCCTCATGATGGTCCCCGAGGCGTGGGAGAACGACGCCACGATGGACCCGGACGTGCGCGCGTTCTACGAGTACCACTCCATGCTCATGGAGCCCTGGGACGGCCCGGCCAACCTCGTCTTCACCGACGGGACGCTCGTGGGGGCCGTCCTCGACCGCAACGGCCTACGACCCTCACGCTGGTGGGTCACCGACGACGGGCTGGTCGTGCTCGGCTCGGAGACCGGCCTGCTGCCCGTCCCCCCGGAGCGGGTCGTGGCCCGGGGCCGGGTCGCGCCGGGCCGGATGTTCCTCGTCGACCTGGCCCAGGGCCGGGTCCTGGACGACCGCGAGGTCAAGAGGGAGCTCGCGGCGCGGCAGCCCTACGGGCGCTGGCTGGAGGAGAACCTCGTCCGGCTCGACGGGCTGCCCGAGCAGGTGCACGTGCGGCACACGGGCGCCTCGGTGACGCGCCGTCAGCAGATCTTCGGCTACACCGAGGAGGAGCTGCGCGTCATCCTGGCGCCGATGGCCCAGACGGGAGGTGAGCCACTGGGTGCGATGGGCACCGACACCCCCATCGCCGTGCTGTCCGACCGGCCGCGCCTGCTCTTCGACTACTTCGTCGAGGCGTTCGCGCAGGTCACCAACCCACCGCTGGACGCCATCCGGGAGGAGATCGTCACCTCGCTGGCCAGCTCCACCGGACCGGAGCCCAACCTGCTCGAGGAGACGCCCGAGCACGCACGCCAGGTGGTCCTCGACTTCCCGGTCATCGACAACGACCAGCTGGCCAAGCTGCGTCGCATCGACCTGGAGGACCACCCCGAGCTGGGCGCGGTCGTCGTCCGCGGCCTCTACCGGGTCGACGACGGCGCCGCGGCCCTGGAACGGCGGCTGGAGGGGATCTGCCGGGAGGTCGACGAGGCCGTCGCGGCCGGCGCCTTCTTCGTGGTCCTCTCGGACCGGCACAGCGACCGCGAGCACGCACCGATCCCCTCGCTGCTGCTGACCAGCGCCGTCCACCACCATCTGGTCCGGCAGAACACCCGCACCCGGGTCGGGCTGGTCGTCGAGGCGGGGGACGTCCGCGAGGTGCACCACGTGGCGCTGCTCGTCGCCTACGGCGCCGCGGCCGTCAACCCCTACCTGGCCATGGAGTCGGTGGAGCAGCTGTGCGCCGCCGGCGAGCAGCTGGACGGGCTCGACCCGGAGGTCGCCATCCGGCAGCTCATCAAGGCCCTCGGCAAGGGCGTGCTGAAGGTGATGTCCAAGATGGGCATCTCGACGATCGCCTCCTACCGCGGCGCCCAGACCTTCGAGGCGGTGGGGCTCTCCCGCGAGCTCGTCGGCCGCTGGTTCACCGGCACCACCAGCCAGATCGACGGCGTCGGGCTCGACGTGATCGCCGAGGAGGTGCAGCGCCGGCACGCGACGGCATACCCCCTCTCGGGCATCAGCCCGCACCGGGCGCTGGAGGTGGGCGGTGAGTACCAGTGGCGTCGCGAGGGCCCGCCGCACCTGTTCAACCCCGAGTCGGTCTTCCGGCTGCAGCACGCGACCCGGGAGGGCCGCTACGACATCTTCCGCCGGTACTCCGACCTCGTCGACGACCAGTCCGAGCAGCTGATGACCCTGCGCGGACTGTTCCGGCTGGTCCCGGACCGGGAGCCGGTGCCGCTGGAGGAGGTCGAGCCGGTCGGCTCGATCGTGCGGCGGTTCGCTACCGGGGCGATGAGCTACGGGTCGATCTCCCAGGAGGCGCACGAGACCCTGGCGGTCGCGATGAACCGGCTGGGCGGGAAGTCCAACACCGGCGAGGGCGGCGAGGACGTGGACCGCCTGCTCGACCCGGAGCGGCGCTCGGCCGTCAAGCAGGTCGCCTCCGGTCGCTTCGGCGTCACCTCCGCCTACCTCGTCCACGCCGACGACATCCAGATCAAGATGGCCCAGGGCGCCAAGCCGGGCGAGGGCGGCCAGCTGCCCCCGGGCAAGGTCTACCCCTGGGTGGCGCGGACCCGCCACTCCACCCCCGGGGTGGGGCTGATCTCCCCGCCGCCGCACCACGACATCTACTCCATCGAGGACCTCAAGCAGCTGATCCACGACCTCAAGAACGCCAACCCGCAGGCGCGCATCCACGTCAAGCTGGTCAGCCAGGTCGGCGTCGGCACCGTGGCCGCGGGGGTGGCCAAGGCCAAGGCCGACGTCGTGCTCATCTCCGGCCACGACGGCGGCACCGGCGCCAGCCCGCTCACCTCGCTCAAGCACGCGGGGACCCCGTGGGAGCTGGGCCTGGCCGAGACCCAGCAGACCCTGCTCCTCAACGGGCTGCGCGACCGGATCGTCGTGCAGTGCGACGGGCAGCTCAAGACCGGCCGGGACGTGCTCGTGGCGGCCCTGCTCGGCGCCGAGGAGTTCGGTTTCGCCACCGCGCCGCTCGTGGTCTCCGGGTGCGTGATGATGCGGGTCTGCCACCTGGACACCTGCCCGGTCGGCATCGCGACGCAGAACCCCGAGCTGCGGGCCCGCTACACGGGCCGGGCCGAGCACGTGGTCACCTTCTTCGAGTTCGTCGCCGAGCAGGTGCGCGAGCTGCTCGCCTCCCTGGGCTACCGCAGCCTGGACGAGGTGGTCGGACGCAGCGACCTGCTCGACACGTCGGCCGCAGTGGAGCACTGGAAGGCGTCCGGGCTGGACCTCGGACCGGTCCTGCACAGCGTCGAGCTCCCGGAGGGGGCGGCCCGCCGGTGCACGACGACCCAGGACCACGGCCTGGCCGCCGCGCTGGACAACCGCTTCGTCGAGGCCGCGGCTCCGGCCCTCGCGGACGGCACCCCGGTGCGGGCCTCCTTCCCGGTGACCAACGTCAACCGGACGGTCGGCACCCTCCTGGGCCACCACGTCACCAGGACCGCCGGTCCCGACGGGCTGCCGGACGGCACCATCGAGCTGAGCCTGACAGGCTCCGCCGGCCAGTCGCTGGGAGCCTTCCTCCCCCGCGGCGTCACGCTGCGGCTGGAGGGGGACAGCAACGACTTCGTCGGCAAGGGACTCTCCGGCGGACGCATCGTGGTCCGCCCGCCCGAAGGGACACCCTCTCCGGCCGACGTCGTCCCCGGCACCGCCGGTCAGGTCGTGGCCGGCAACGTGCTCTGCTACGGGGCCACGTCCGGGCAGGTCAACGTCCGCGGTGTCGTGGGCGAACGCTTCTGCGTGCGCAACTCCGGCGCGACGGCGGTCGTGGAGGGCGTGGGCGACCACGCCCTGGAGTACATGACCGGCGGCCGTGCCCTCGTCCTGGGCCCCACCGGCCGGAACGTGGGTGCGGGCATGTCCGGCGGCACGGCATACGTGCTGGACCTGGACCCGGCGCGGATGAACCCGCTGGCGATGGCGCAGGGCGACCTGCACCTGACCCCGTTGCCGGACACGGACCACCTCGCCGAGGTGCGCGCCCTCGTCGAGGAGCACCTCGACCTCACCGGCAGCCCCGTCGCCGCGGCGCTGCTCGCCGACGACGGCTGGGCCTCGCGGATCACCGTCGTCACCCCCCGTCAGTACGCCAGCGTGCTCAACATCCGCCGCGAGGTCGAGGCCCGCGGCGACGACCCCGACGGCCCCCACGCCTGGCAGCTCATCCTGGAGGACTCGCATGGCTGACCCGCACGGCTTCCTGACCCACCGCGAGCGGGAGAACCGGCCCAGCCGTCCCGTCCCGGTCCGCATCCAGGACTGGAAGGAGGTCCACGGCCAGCAGGAGACCGGGGTGCTGCAGCGGCAGGCGTCCCGGTGCATGGACTGCGGCATCCCGTTCTGCCACGCCGGCTGCCCGCTGGGCAACCTCATCCCGGAGTGGAACGACCACACCCGGCGCGGGAACTTCGCCGACGCGATCGAGCGTCTGCACGCGACGAACAACTTCCCGGAGTTTACCGGGCGCCTCTGCCCGGCGCCCTGCGAGACGGCCTGCGTGCTGGGGATCAACCAGCCACCGGTGACGATCAAGCAGATCGAGGTCTCGATCATCGACCGGGCCTTCTCCAACGGGCGGGTCCGACCCCAGGAGCCCGAGTGGCTCAGCGGCCGCACGGTGGCCGTCGTCGGGTCCGGGCCGGCCGGCCTCGCCGCGGCCCAGCAGCTGGGGCGGGCCGGGCACACCGTGGTGGTCTACGAGCGGTCCGACGCCGTCGGGGGGCTGCTGCGCTACGGCATCCCGGAGTTCAAGATGGAGAAGTCGGTCCTGGAACGGCGGTTGGTGCAGCTGCGCGGCGAGGGCGTGCGCTTCGTCACCGGGGTCACCGTCGGCGGCGACGGGCCCGACGACGTGAGCCTGGACGAGCTGCGCGAGCGGTTCGACGCGGTGGTCCTGGCCACCGGGTCGACGGTGCCCCGCCGGCTCGAGGTGCCGGGCGCGGACCTCGACGGGGTCCACGTGGCCATGGAGTACCTCGTGCCGGCCAACAGGGAGGCCCTCGGCGCGGACCGGGGCATCGACGCCGCCGGCAAGGACGTGGTCATCATCGGCGGCGGCGACACCGGGGCCGACTGCCTCGGCACGGCCCACCGGCACGGGGCCCGGTCGGTGACCCAGCTGGAGATCATGCCCACCCCGCCGCAGGAGCGACCCGCGCACCAGCCGTGGCCGACCTACCCCATGCTGTTCAAGGTTAGCGAGGCCCACGAGGAGGGTGGGGACCGGGCCTTCGGGGTCTCGACCCTCGAGGTGCTCGGCGACGAGGACGGCCGGGTGCGCGGCCTGCGGCTGGTCGACGTCGAGATGGTGGAGGGCCGGCCCCGCCCGGTGCCGGGCACCGAGCGGGACCTGCCCGCCCAGCTCGTGCTCCTGGCCATGGGGTTCGTCGGGCCGGACGAGACGGCCGCCCCCGCCGACGCGCTCGCCCGGACCCCGCAGAACACCTACGCCCGGGACGACCGGTTCGAGACGGGGCTGCCCGGGGTGTTCGCCGCCGGCGACTGCGGCCGGGGCCAGTCCCTCATCGTCTGGGCCATCGCCGAGGGCCGGGCCGCCGCCGCGGCGGTCGACCGCCACCTCACCGGCAGCACCGGGCTGCCCGCCCCCATCCGCCCCACCGACCGGCCGCTCGTCGTCTGAACGGACCTGGCTGCCGGGGTCCACGGACCGTAGACTCCCGCCCGGGTCGCCGAGGCCCGCCGAGCCGCGCCGACGAGGAGGAGGAGCAGATGAGCACGTCCGCCGAGGCCCGCGGGCACGTGGAGGCAGGAGGACCCAGCTGGGTCCTCGACCTGGGGCCCGCGACCGTCCGCAAGTGCAGCGTGTCCGAGATGGACAACAACGTGTACCTGCTGACCTGCACAGCCACCGGGGACCGGCTGCTGGTCGACGCCGCCGACGACGCCGAGCGCATCTGGGCCCTCCTCGCGGAGGACACGGGGTCCGGCGGCGGGGACCGGCTGGGCCAGGTGCTCACCACGCACCGCCACTGGGACCACCACCGGGCCCTGGCCGAGGTGGTCCGGCGGACCGGGGCCACCACGCTGGCCGGTCACGACGACGCCGACGAGCTCCCCGTCCCCGTGGACGTCCGGCTGGGCCACGGGGACACGGTGCAGGTGGGCCGGCTCGTGCTCCGGGTCGTCGGGCTGCGGGGGCACACGCCCGGGTCGGTGGCCCTCGAGCTGTCCGTGCCCGGCCGCCCGGTGGTGCTGCTCACCGGGGACAGCCTGTTCCCCGGCGGCCCGGGGAAGACCTGGTCGCCGGAGGACTTCGGCCTGCTGATCGACGACCTCCGGACCCGGGTGTTCGACGTCTACGGCGACGACACCCTCGTCCTGCCGGGCCACGGCGACAACACGGTGCTGGGGGTGGAGCGGCCACACCTGCCGGAGTGGCAGGACCGCGGGTGGTGACCCCGACCGGAACGGCCCCCCGCAGGGGGATCCACCCGGTGGGCCTCGTCCTGCTGGCCGTGGTGTCGGTCCAGTTCGGCGGGGCCCTCGCGGCGACCCTCCTGCCCCTCGTGGGGGTGCCGGGCTCGGTGGCCCTGCGCCTGGTGCTGGCGGCCCTCCTCCTGCTCGCCGTCGTCCGACCACGGGTGCGGGGCCGCACCCGCGCGGACTGGGCCGTGGTCGGTGCGTTCGCGCTCGCCCTGACCGCCATGAACCTGGCCTTCTACGGGTCGCTGGCGCGCCTGCCGATCGGGGTCGCCGTGACGATCGAGTTCCTCGGTCCCCTGACCCTGGCGGCCGTGCTGTCCCGCCGGCCCCGTGACCTGGCCGCGGTCGCCGCAGCCCTGGCCGGGGTGGTCCTCATCTCCGAGGCGGTGACCACGCCGTGGGCCCAGCTGGACCTGGTCGGGATCGGGCTGGCCGCGACGGCCGGGGTCTGCTGGGCCGCCTACATCGTCCTGAGCCGGCGCACCGGCGCACGGTTCGCCGGTCTGGACGGGATCGCGCTGGCCATGGCGATCGGCGCCGTCGTGACCCTTCCCCTGGGGCTGGCGACCGCCGGTGCCGAGCTGTGGTCCGGCGAGGCGCTCCTGCGGGGTCTGGGCATCGCCCTGCTGTCCTCGGCGATCCCCTACAGCCTGGAGCTCATGGCGCTGCGGCACCTGCGGTCGGGGACCTTCGGGGTCCTGCTCAGCCTGGAGCCCGCCGCCGCGGCGCTGGCCGGGCTGCTCGTGCTGGGGCAGGTGCTCTCTGCGCCGCAGCTGGTCGGGATGTCGCTGGTGGTGCTGGCGAGCATCCTCGTGCTCGGCCGTGGCGGAGGCGGCGTGCCGCGCCGCGATCCGGCCGCGGCCAGCGGCGCGTAGGGCCGGGCCGGGGCCAGCGGCCGCGTGAGGGCCGGGTCAGTCCTCCCCGTCCCGCCGGTCCGTCGGACCCGGCAGGTCGGGGGTGTCCGAGCGAGGCTGCTCGTGCGGCTCGCCGAAGAGCGAGACCTCCTCGAGGTCGAGCTCGTCGTCGCCCGCGGTGTCCTGGCCGTCGCGGCGGTCCCTGCGCGTCTTGAGCAGGGAGGCCACCGCGGTGACGCCCAGGATGCCCACGATCATGGTCAGGGACAGCCAGATCGGGATCTCCGGGACGCTGTGGATCGGCTCGCCGTCGTTGACGAAGAACAACGAGTTCTCGTGGAGGGCGTGCAGGACCAGCTTGACGCCGATGAACGCCAGCAGCACGGCCAGGCCCAGGCCCAGGTAAACCAGCCGCTTCAGCAGGTCGCCCAGCAGGAAGTAGAGCTGGCGCAGGCCCATGAGGGCGAAGACGTTGGCCATGAGGACCAGGTAGGGCTCCTGCGTGAGCCCGAAGATCGCCGGGATCGAGTCGAGGGCGAAGAGCAGGTCGGTGGTGCCCAGCGCGATGATGACGATCGCCATCGGGGTCAGCACCCGCTTGCCGCTCTCCATGACGCGGAGCTTGGTGCCGCCGTCCCAGGACTTGGTGACCGGGAAACGCCGCTCGATCGCCTTGAGCAGGGCGTTCTCCTCGTACTCCTCCTCGCCGTGGCCCTGGTGGCCGAGGTTCTCCCGGGCCAGCTTGATGGCGGTGTAGATGAGGAAGGCGCCGAAGATGTAGAACACCCACGACCAGCGCTCGATCGCGGCGGCGCCCACGAGGATGAAGATGGCCCGCATCACCAGGGCCATGACGATGCCGACCATGAGGGCGTACTGCTGGTACTTCCTCGGCACGCCGAACTTGGCCATGATGATGAGGAAGATGAACAGGTTGTCGATCGACAGGGAGTACTCCGTGAGCCATCCCGCGAAGAACTCCCCCGCCAGCTGGCCGCCCTCGAGGAACAGCACGCCGAGGCCGAACAGGACGGCCATGCTCACGTAGATCGACAGGGCGACCGAGACCTCGCGGCGCGAGGGCTCGTGCGGACGCCGTCCCAGGACCAGCAGGTCGAAGGCGAAGATCACGGCGATGATGACGAGGGTGACGATCCACACCCACGTGGGGACGGTCATGCAGCTACCTTCCGGTCAGGCCGGGGGCACCGTCCGGACGAGGACGTCGCCGGGACACTCCCCACCGATGGACGCGCACATTCTGTCACAGGCCTCACTGGGCGTCGCGCATCTGCCGGAGCTCCTTCTTCAGGTCCCCGATCTCGTCACGCAGGCGCGCGGCCAGCTCGAAGTGCAGGTCGGTCGCGGCCTGGTGCATCTGCTCGCTCAGCTCGTGGATGAGCTGGGCCAGCTCGACCGCGGGCAGCGACTCGGTGGAGCGCCGCTCGATGACCGAGCTGCCGACCGCGGCCGCGGCCGCCCGCCCGCGGCCCGTCCCCCGGGACTGGCGCCGGCCGCTGCCCATCAACGTCTCGGTGTCGGCGTCCTCCCGCTCCAGCATGTCCGTGATGTCGGCGATCCGCTTGCGCAGGGGCTGCGGGTCGACGCCGTGGGCCGCGTTGTAGGCCAGCTGCTTGTCGCGGCGACGGTTGGTCTCCTCGATGGCCTCGGCCATCGAGGGGGTGATGCTGTCGGCGTACATGTGCACCTCGCCCGAGACGTTGCGCGCCGCGCGCCCGATGGTCTGGATCAGGGACCGGGCCGAGCGGAGGAACCCCTCCTTGTCCGCGTCGAGGATGCTGACGAGGGAGACTTCGGGCAGGTCCAGCCCCTCGCGCAGCAGGTTGATGCCGACGAGCACGTCGTACTCCCCCAGCCGCAGCTCGCGCAGCAGCTCGACCCGCCGCAGGGTGTCGACCTCCGAGTGCAGGTAGCGCACGCGGACACCCTTGTCGAGCAGGTAGTCGGTGAGGTCCTCGGCCATCTTCTTGGTGAGCGTGGTGACCAGGACCCGCTCGTTGCGGGCGGTCCGTTCGCCGACCTCGTGCAGCAGGTCGTCGATCTGCCCCTTGGTCGGCTTGAGGACGACCTGCGGGTCGACGAGACCGGTCGGACGGATGATCTGCTCGACGACGCCGTCGGCCTTGGCCATCTCGTAGTCGCCGGGCGTGGCCGACAGGTAGACGGTCTGGCCGATGCGCTCGAGGAACTCCTCCCACTTCAGGGGACGGTTGTCCATCGCGCTCGGCAGCCGGAAACCATGGTCCACGAGGGTGCGCTTGCGGGACATGTCCCCCTCGTACATCGCCCCGATCTGCGGCACGGTCACGTGCGACTCGTCGACGACGAGGAGGAAGTCCTCGGGGAAGTAGTCCAGGAGGCAGTTCGGCGCCGAGCCGGGGCCCCGCCCGTCGATGTGCCGGGAGTAGTTCTCGATCCCCGAGCAGCTGCCGACCTGACGCATCATCTCGATGTCGTAGGTGGTGCGCATCCGCAGCCGCTGGGCCTCGAGCAGCTTGCCCTCCCGCTCGAACCGGGCCAGCTGCTCGGCCAGCTCGGCCTCGATGGAGGAGATGGCCCGTTCCATCCGTTCCGGACCGGCGACGTAGTGGGAGGCCGGGAAGACGTACATCTCCTCCTCCTCGCGCACGACCTCACCGGTCAGCGGGTGGAGGGTGTACAGCCGGTCGATCTCGTCCCCGAAGAACTCGATCCGGACGGCCAGCTCCTCGTACTGGGGGATGATCTCCACGGTGTCCCCGCGCACCCGGAAGGTCCCGCGGGTGAAGGCCGTGTCGTTGCGGGTGTACTGCATCGTGACGAACCGTCGCAGCAGGTCGTCCCGGTCGACGGTGTCGCCCACCCGCAGGCGCTCCATCCGGTCGACGTACTCCTGCGGCGTGCCCAGCCCGTAGATGCAGGACACCGAGGCCACGACGACGACGTCCCGCCGCGTCAGCAACGAGTTGGTCGCCGAGTGCCGGAGACGCTCGACCTCGTCGTTGATCGAGGAGTCCTTCTCGATGTAGGTGTCCGTCTGGGGGACGTAGGCCTCGGGCTGGTAGTAGTCGTAGTACGAGACGAAGTACTCCACCGCGTTGTGCGGCAGCAGCTCGCGGAACTCGTTGGCCAGCTGGGCGGCCAGCGTCTTGTTGGGCGCCATGACGAGCGTCGGGCGCTGCACCTGCTCGATGAGCCAGGCCGTGGTGGCCGACTTGCCCGTGCCGGTGGCACCCAGCAGCACCAGGTCCTGCTCGCCGGCGTCGATCCGTCGGGAAAGCTCGGCGATGGCAGCAGGCTGGTCCCCGGCGGGGCTGAACTCGGACTCGACCCGGAACGGGGCGACCGTGCGCTGCAGGTCGGTGGTGGGGCGCATGTCACCGAGGCTAACGTCCGGGTCCGACGTTCCTGTTCCCGTCGGACCCGGACGAGGACGGTCGCCTCAGGCCCGCCCGCCTCCGAGGTCGACCTGCGGGTCGATCTGCATCTCCTGCGCCTCCAGGGCCAGCTCCCGGGCCAGGATGCGCCGCTCGACCTCGTCGCGCCACTTCTCCTCCGCGATGAACGCCTTCACCAGCGAGATCATGATGCCGATCATCACGAGGGTGAACGGGGCCGCGGTGATGATGGCCATCGTCTGCAGGGACTGCAGCCCGCCGCCCTCGACGCCTGCTGCCGCGCCGGCGACGATGAGGACCGCCGCGATCGCCCCCTCGAGCACGGCCCACATGACCCGGCTCCACACCGGCGGGTCCGGGTTGCCGCCGTTGGCGATCATGTCGACCACGTAGGAGCCCGAGTCGGAGCTGGTCACGAAGAAGATGACGATCATGATGATCGCCAGGCCGGACAGGAAGGGGCCGCCCGGCAGTCCGTCGAGCATCTGGAAGAGGGCCTCGTTGGTCGCGACGGACCCGTCGTCGCCCACCAGGCCGCCGTCCCCGAAGATCTCCCGGTGGAGGGCGGTCCCGCCCATGACGGTGAACCAGGCCATGGTGAGCAGGGTCGGCACGAGGAGGACGCCGGTGATGAACTCCCGGACGGTCCGCCCCTTGGAGATGCGGGCGATGAAGATCCCCACGAACGGGGACCAGCTGATCCACCAGCCCCAGTAGTAGGTCGTCCAGCCGCCCAGCCAGGCGGGGCCCTCCTCCTGGTAGGGCAGCGTGGCGAAGCTCAGGGAGAAGAAGTTCTGCAGGTAGAAGCCGACGGCCTGCACCATGTCCCGCAGGAGGAAGAGGGTGGGACCGGCCACGAGGACGAACAGCAGCAGCAGGCCGGCGAGGGCCAGGTTGATGTTGCTCAGCCACTTGATGCCCTTGCCGATGCCGGTCATCACCGACGCGGTCGCGATGAGCGTGATGCCCGCGATGAGGGCGACCTGGCCCCAGGCCCCCACACCGTCGGTCAGCCCGACGAAGTCCAGCCCCGCGGCCACCTGGCTCACGCCGAAGCCCAGCGAGGTCGCCACGCCGAACAGGGTGCCCACGACCGCGACGACGTCGATGACGTCACCCAGCCAGCCCTCGACCCGACGGCCCAGCAGAGGGCGCAGGGCCCAGCGGATGGAGACCGGCAGCTTCTTGCGGTGGACGGCGTAGGCCACGCCGAGGCCGACGATGATGTAGATCGCCCAGGCGTGCAGCCCCCAGTGGAGGAAGGTCCGGCCCATGGCGGCGTTCGCCAGCCCCGCCGGGGTGTCCTCCGCCGATCCGGGCGGCGGCCCGGCGAAGTGGAACAGCGGCTCGGCCACCCCCCAGAACATCAGGCCGATGCCCATGCCCGCGCTGAACAGCATCGCGAACCAGGACAGGTAGCTGAACTCGGGCTCCTCGTCGTCCTGGCCGAGGCGGATCTCGCCGTAGCGGCTGATGGCCAGCCAGACCGTGAAGACGACGAAGGCGAAGGTCAGCAGGACGTAGTACCAGCCGATCGTGTTGACGACGACCTCGTTGACCGTGGCCAGCCCCCGGTTCATCGGTTCGGGGAAGATCGCGGCCGCCAGCACGAAGGCGGTGATCAGGACGGCGGCCGGCCAGAAGACGCGGGGGGCCAGTCCAGGGGTCACCGTCGGGGGCGGCGGTCCCGCCGGCCCGTCGGGCCGGGTGGTGGTGCTCATCTGCTCTCCTCGGATCGGATCGGGTGCGGACGCAGGAGGAGCCCGACCCAGCACGGGTCGGGCTCCCCCGGGACCGGGACGGCGACGGCCGACCCGGTCCGGTCGTTCAGTTGCCGGTGAGCTTCTCGCGAAGGGCCGCCAGCGCCTCGTCCGAGGCGAGGGTGCCCGTCGCCTCCTCAGCGGCTGCCGGCGTGGAGGAGTAGGACGAGCTGCTGCTCGCCGGGGCCGACTCCACCCGGTCGTCGGAGGCGGCAGCCTCGGCGGCCGCCTCGACCTGGGCCTTGTGGGCCTCCCAGCGGGCGTGGGCGTCGGCGTACTCCTTCTCCCACTTCTCCCGCTGGGCCTCGAAGCCCTCGAGCCACTCGTTGGTCTCGGGGTCGAAGCCCTCGGGGTACTTGTAGTTCCCCTGCTCGTCGTACTCGGCGGCCATGCCGTAGAGCGTCGGGTCGAACTCGGTGGTCAGCGCGTCGTTGGCCTGCTTCAGCGACAGCGAGATGCGACGACGCTCCAGGTCGATGTCGATGACCTTGACGAAGACCTCGGCGCCGACGCTGACGATCTGCTCCGGCAGCTCCACGTGACGCTCGGCCAGCTCGGAGATGTGCACCAGGCCCTCGATGCCGTCCTCGACGCGCACGAAGGCGCCGAAGGGGACGAGCTTGGTGACCTTGCCCGGCACGACCTGCCCGATGGCGTGCGTGCGGGCGAAGGTCTGCCACGGGTCCTCGAGGGTGGCCTTGAGCGACAGGGAGACCCGCTCGCGGTCCATGTCGACGTCGAGGACCTCCACGGTGACCTCGTCACCGACCTCCACGACCTCGCCCGGGTGGTCGATGTGCTTCCAGGACAGCTCGGAGACGTGGACGAGCCCGTCGACGCCGCCGCCCAGGTCCACGAAGGCACCGAAGTTGACGATGCTGCTGACGACCCCGGAGCGGACCTGGCCCTTCTGCAGCTCCTTGAGGAAGGTGGTGCGCACCTCCGACTGCGTCTGCTCCAGCCACGCCCGCCGGGACAGCACCACGTTGTTGCGGTTCTTGTCCAGCTCGATGATCTTGGCCTCGATCTGCTTGCCGACGTAGGGCTGCAGGTCGCGGACGCGACGCATCTCCACGAGCGAGGCCGGCAGGAAGCCGCGCAGACCGATGTCGAGGATCAGGCCGCCCTTGACGACCTCGATGACGGTGCCGGTGACGACGCCGTCCTCCTCCTTGACCTTCTCGATCGAGCCCCACGCGCGCTCGTACTGGGCGCGCTTCTTCGACAGGATCAGGCGGCCCTCCTTGTCCTCCTTCTGGAGGACCAGGGCCTCGACCTCGTCGCCGACGGCGACGACCTCGGACGGGTCGACGTCGTGCTTGATGGCCAGCTCGCGGGACGGGATGACGCCCTCGGTCTTGTAGCCGATGTCGAGCAGGACCTCGTCACGGTCGACCTTGACGATGACTCCCTCGACGATGTCGCCGTCGTTGAAGTTCTTGATGGTCGCGTCGATCGCTGCGAGCAGCTCCTCCTCAGACCCGATGTCGTTGACAGCGATCTGGGAGATGGCCTTCTCGGCCGTGGTTGCAGTCATGTAGTAGGGGCTCCGATTGTGGACGGGAATTCAGATGGACGGTGGTCCGCGTCGGCCGCCGACGAGCATGCACAAGCGCACGCGACGCGCCGGACCAGCCTATCCGCGGCACGGACGCAGGTCAAAGCGGCCACGGCGGCGCGGCCGCTGGCACACTGGGACGGTGGACACCGAGCCTACGCCGGACCGGGTGGTGCGTCGCCCGCTGACTCACCCCGAGGCCGTCCGGGCCGGCCGCACCTGGTGGGACGCGGAGGCGGAGGCCTACCACGCCGAGCACGGTGAGTTCCTCGGCGACCACGAGCTGACGTGGTGCCCGGAGGGCTGGACGGAGTCCGAGCTGGGCCTGCTGGGAGACCTGGCCGGCGCCCGGGTGCTCGAGGTCGGGGCGGGGGCCGGCCAGGGGGCCCGGTGGTGCGCCCGCCGCGGTGCGCGCGCCGTGGCCTCGGACCTCTCCGGCTCGATGCTCGCGGTCGGCGCCAGGCTGCAGGCCGACCTGCCTGCTTCCCACCGTCCGGCCCTCGTCCAGTGCGACGGCACCAGCCTCCCCTTCGCCGACGGCTCCTTCGACGTCGTGCTCACGGCCCACGGCGTGCTGCCCTTCGTGCCGGACGCGGGAGCCGCCCTCCGCGAGTGGGCCAGGGTGTTGCGGCCGGGCGGGCGGTGCGTCTTCTCCCTGCCCCACCCGGTGCGGTGGGCCTTTCCCGACGTCCCGGGCCCCGAGGGCCTGCGCGCGACGCACTCCTACTTCGACCGTCGTCCCTACGTGGAGGAGACGGCCGGTGGGACCGCGACCTACAGCGAGCACCACCGCACCCTCGGCGACCTCGTCCGCGCCGTGGTGCGTGCCGGCCTGGTGCTCACCGATCTCCTCGAGCCGGAGTGGCCCGAGGACGCCGACCACGTGTGGGGCGGGTGGAGCGCCACCCGGGGCCGGCTGCTGCCGGGGACGGCGATCCTCGTCTGCCGCCGGCCCCGGGGACCTCAGGAGACCGCCTAGGTCACGATCCGGACACGGCCGCGTCCGGAGCCTGTCGGGCTCGACGTCGCTCCCCTATGCTCTGCCCACGTGACGCACCCGCTGCGGGTGCGTCACGTCATACCGTGACCCGTGACCTTCCCAGGTTGGAGGAGCAGTGCCCCCCACCACCTCATCCCCGGAGCGCCCGCGCGCCCGCAGGCCCTGGCACCTGCTGGGCGTGCTGCTCGCGATGCTGCTCGTCGCCCTCTCGCCCGTCGCCGCGCTGGCACAGGGGGGGGCGGACCCCTCGCAGGTGGGGATCGACGAGTACGACGACGTCGTGACCGTCAACATCCGCTACAACAACGAGCCGGTCGAGGGGGCCCGCGTCGTGCTCAGCGGTGGCGGGTTCGAGGCGGAGGCCGTGACCAGCGACCGCGGGCAGGCCCGGATCGGGGTTCCCACGACCGACCCCTACGAGGTGCTCGTCGACGAGGAGTCGTTGCCCGAGGGGGTGACCGTCACCGGTGACAACCCGTTGACGGTCAGCTACGGCTCGCAGTTCTTCCAGCCGGCCAACTTCTTCCTCGGCGAGGGGGAACGGGAGACCACCAGCTTCCTGGACCAGTTCGTCGAGCGGCTCATCAACGGGCTCAACTTCGGGCTCATGCTGGCCCTGGCCTCGATCGGCCTGTCCCTCATCTTCGGCACGACGGGGCTGACCAACTTCGCGCACGCGGAGATGGTGACGCTGGGGGCCATCGTGGCGCTGGTCTTCGGGGTGGACCTCGGCTGGCCGATCTGGCTGGCCATCCTGCTCGCCGTGGTGCTCAGCGGGGCCTTCGGCTGGCTGATCGACGCCGGGATCTGGCGGCCGCTGCGCCGCCGGGGCATCGGGCTGGTGCAGATGATGATCCTCACCATCGGCTTCTCGCTGGCCCTGCGCTACGTCTTCCAGTTCTTCATCGGCGGCGGCACCAGCCAGCTCCCGGGGGCCGGGGGCACCAAGCACCAGATCCTGGGTCCGATCAGGCTGTCGACCATCGACATGGTGAGCATGGGCTTGAGCCTGGTCGTCCTGCTCGCGGTGGCCTACTGGTTGCTGCGGACCAGGACCGGCAAGGCCACCCGCGCCGTCGCGGACAACCGGCCGCTGGCCGCCGCCAGCGGCATCGACGTCGAGGGGGTCACCCGGATCGTGTGGGTCGCCGGGGCCGCGCTCGCCGGCCTCTCGGGCGTGCTGTGGGCCTACTTCCGCCCGGGCATCAAGTGGGACATGGGGATGCAGATCCTGCTGCTCATCTTCGCCGCGGTGGTGCTCGGCGGTCTGGGCACCGCCTTCGGGGCGTTGCTCGGGGCCCTGATCATCGGGATCCTCGTGGAGGTCTCCACCCTGTGGATCCCCTCGGACATCAAGTACGTCGGGGCCCTCGGCGTCCTCATCATCATCCTGCTCGTGCGGCCCCAGGGACTTCTGGGTCGAACGGCGCGCATCGGATAGCGGCAAGGGAGAACTGCGATGGACTGGGGCCAGATCCTCAACAACACGCTGAGCTTCATGCTCTCCACCGAGACGATCGGGTTCATGCTCGCCGCGCTGGGGCTCGCGATCCACTTCGGCTACGCGGGGCTGCTGAACTTCGGCATGGCCGGTTTCATGGCGATCGGCGCCTACGGCTACGCGATCTCCATCCTCAGCTTCGGCCTCCCCTGGTGGGCGGCGATGGGGGTCAGCATCGCCGGCGCGGTCGTCTTCGCCGTGCTGCTGGGGATCCCCACCCTGCGGCTGCGTGCGGACTACCTGGCGATCGTGACGATCGCGGCGGCCGAGATCGTCCGGCTGCTCTTCCAGACGCAGCTGTTCGACGAGTGGACCAACTCGGCCGACGGCCTGGGCGGCTACCACGCCAGCTTCCGTGACGCCAACCCGTTGCCGGCCGGTTCGTTCACCCTCGGCCCCTGGTCCTACACCTCCGACCAGTGGTGGGCGCGGCTGTTCGGCCTCGTCCTGGTGGCGGTGGCCGTCCTGCTGGTCTGGCTCATCATGCGCAGCCCCTGGGGGCGCGTGCTCAAGGGCATCCGGGAGGACGAGGACGCGGTCCGCTCGCTCGGCAAGAACGTCTTCGCCTACAAGATGCAGGCGCTCGTCCTGGGCGGGGTGCTGGGATCCCTCGGCGGGGTCGTCATCGCCCTCCCCTCGGCGGTGATCCCGCAGTACTACCTGCCCAGCCTGACCTTCTTCGTCTGGACGGCGCTGCTGCTGGGCGGTGCGGCCACCATCTTCGGGCCCGTCCTGGGCGCGGTCATCTACTGGGCGCTGATGGCCTTCCTGTCCGGCGTCCTGCCCGCCATGGCCGGCGAGGGCTGGCTGCCGATGACCGAGACGCAGGCCGGCTACCTGCGCTACGTCCTCGTGGGTCTGGCCCTCATGCTGCTCGTCGCGTTCCGCCCGCAAGGACTGCTGGGGAACAAGAAGGAGATGACCTTTGTCAAGTAACCAGCCCAGTCACGACGACGACCACCTCGTGGCCACCGAGGACCTGGCGCCCACCGTGCACGGCGAGAAGGCCGTCGACCTGGCCACCGGCCCGGCGCGACCCGGGGTGCCCAAGAAGGATCCCATCCTCGTGGCCGACCACATCACGCGGTCCTTCGGCGGTGTGCACGCGGTGGACGTCGACCACGTGGAGATCCCGCGCCACGCCATCACGGCGCTGATCGGACCCAACGGGGCGGGCAAGACCACCCTGTTCAACCTGCTCAGCGGGTTCGACCGGCCGGACACCGGCGAGTGGGAGTTCAACGGGCGCTCCCTCGCCGGGATCCCCGCGTGGAAGGCCGCGCGGCGCGGTCAGGTCCGCACCTTCCAGCTCACCAAGGTCCTCAACCGGCTCACCGTGCTCGACAGCATGAAGCTCGGCGCCAGCAAGCAGAAGGGGGAGAGCCTGCTCTTCTCCGTCCTGCCGTTCACCTGGCGCGCCCAGGAGAAGCAGATCGAGGAGCGGGCCCTGGTCCTGCTCGAGAAGTTCAGGCTGCTGGACAAGAAGGACGACTACGCCGCCGCGCTGTCGGGCGGGCAGCGCAAGCTGCTCGAGATGGCCCGGGCCCTGATGACCGACCCGGAGTTCGTGCTGCTGGACGAGCCGATGGCCGGCGTGAACCCGGCGCTGGTCCAGTCACTCCTCGACCACGTGGTCAACCTCAAGCGCGAGGGGATGACGGTGCTGTTCGTCGAGCACGACATGCACATGGTCCGGCACATCGCCGACTGGGTGGTCGTCATGGCCGAGGGCCGGGTCGTGGCCGAGGGTCCGCCGCAGGAGGTCATGAAGGACGAGGCCGTGGTGGACGCCTACCTGGGCAGCCACCTCGACCAGGACATCGGTGTCATCACCGGCCGGTACGACGAGGAGGGCAACCGCATCCCATGAGCGAGCACACCGAGCACCCCTCCCCCGGCGTCGCCACGTCCACCACCGCCCCCGGACGGGAGCTCGTGATCGACGTCCGGGACGTCACCGCCGGCTACCTGCCGGGCGTGGACATCCTCACGGACACCAACCTGCAGGCCTACGACGGAGAGCTCATCGGCATCATCGGCCCCAACGGGGCCGGCAAGTCGACCCTGCTGAAGGCGATCTTCGGCCTGGTCAACGTGCGCAGCGGCACCATCAGCCTGCGCGGCGAGGAGATCACCAACCTCAAGGCCAACAAGCTCGTGGGCAAGGGCGTGGGCCTGGTCCCCCAGACCGAGAACGTCTTCCCCACCCTCACCATCCAGGAGAACCTGGAGATGGGCGCCTACCAGCGACCCACGGTCGTCAAGGAGAACCTGGCCTTCGTGCTGGACATCTTCCCTGCGCTCAAGGACCGCCTCAACCAGGTGGCCGGCTCGTTGAGCGGCGGCGAGCGGCAGATGGTGGCGATGTCCCGGGCGCTGATGATGCGCCCGGACGTGCTGCTGCTGGACGAGCCGTCGGCGGGTCTGTCCCCCGTGCGTCAGGACGACGCCTTCATCCGGGTCTCCTCCATCAACGAGGCTGGCGTGACAACCATCATGGTCGAGCAGAACGCCCGCCGCTGCCTGCAGATCTGCGACCGCGCCTACGTGCTCGACCAGGGCAAGGACGCCCACACCGGGACGGGGCGGGAGCTGCTCAACGACGAGCGGGTGATCGGCCTCTACCTGGGCACCCTGGGCCAGGACGCCTCCCCCTCCTGACCCCCCACGCCCAACGCGGAGAAGGGCCCCCGGGACGCGTCCCGGGGGCCCTTCCTTGTGCCGTGCCGTCAGTTCTGCCGGACCAGCTCGTTGTTGCCGTCGTACTCGAAGATGCCGATGGTGGCCTCGGTCGGGTCACCGTTCTCGTCGAAGGTGATCGGGCCGGACGGGCCGTCGTAGTCGACCACGCCGCCGTCCACGATGATCTGGGCGGCCTCGGCGAAGTCGCTCACCTTCTCGCCGCCGCCGGTGCCACCGGAGACCTCCTGCATCTTGGCCGCCATGTCGGGGCCCTCGACCGAGTCGGCCGCCAGGGCCGCCAGCGCGCTGAGCATCACGGCGTCGTAGGACTCGGCCGCGTAGTTCCAGTCCTCCAGCTCGTCGTTGCCGGCAGCGGTCCAGACGTCGTTGAGCTCGCCGCGGAAGTCGTCGCCCAGGTCCGGTCCGGGCTGGGTGCCCTTGGAACCCTCGAGCAGACCGGCGTCGAACTCGTCGCCGTAGTTGGACAGGTTGCCGTCGACGAAGTAGAGGCTGCCGGTGTCGAAGCCCGCCGCGTCCAGCGCCGGGATGATCGTCGTGGCCTCCTCGAAGGTGATCAGCGCGATGGCGTCCGGGTTCTGGGCCATGACCGAGCTGATCTGCGCGTCGAAGGTGGTGTCGCCGGCGTTGTAGGACTCGCTCGCCACGATCGTGCCGTTGGCGGCCTCGAAGGTCTCGGTGAGCTGGGCCTCCAGGCCGGTGCCGTAGGCGTCGTTGAGGTAGATGATCCCCAGGTTGACCACGCCGTCGGAGGCGATGAGGTTGCCGAGCACCTCGCCCTGGAGCAGGTCCGAGGGGGCCGTGCGCCAGTAGAGGTCGTTGTCCTCCCAGTCGGTGAACTCCGGGGCCGTGTTGGCCGGGGAGATCATCAGGGTGTCGGCGGCCACGACCTCGTCGATGAACAGCTTGGACACGCCCGAGGACGCCGCCCCCACGATGACGTTGACGCCGGCGTTGAGCAGCTGCGGGACCGTGGTGGCGTAGGCCCGGTTGTCCGGGTCGCCGGAGTCGCCCAGGGTCACGTTGACCGTGATGCCCATGTCGGCGTCGTTGATGTGCTTCTCGGCGAGGAGGACACCGGCCTCCTCGGGCGGGCCCAGGAAGGCCAGCGCCCCGGTCTGCGGCAGGACGGTGCCGACCTCGAGGGTCAGGTCGCGTTCACCGGCGGCGCCGGTGGCCTCCGTGTCGTCGTCCTGGGTCTCCTCGGAGGCGGTGTCGTCGTCGGCGGCCGGGTCGGGGTCGTCGCCCCCGTTCCCGCACGCCGCCAGCACGAGTGTGGCGGCGGCGACGGCGGCGACTCCACGGGCGGTCACGGACGCCCGAGAGCGAAGAGAGGTGGGCTTCATGGTGCTCCTCGTGTCGATGGGGCGACCACTGCGCCGCCCGGTGCCCTGAACGTAGAGGCGGACATCTGCGAGCACAAGGGGGCGGCCCGTGCGTGGGGACGATCGTTCTCACATCGTTACCCGCGGACGTGCAGGTCACGCCGCTGGTGCCGCAAGGGTGTCAGTGGGCTGCCTCGTGCCAGCTGCGCCCCACGCCCACGCTGACGTCGAGGGGCACGGACAGGTCCGCCGCACCGCCCATCTCGGCGCGCAGCAACGTCTCCACCTGCTCCCGCTCCCCCGGTGCGATCTCCAGCACCAGCTCGTCGTGCACCTGGAGCAGCATGCGGGAGGCCAGTCCCTGCTCCCGCAGCGCCCGCTCGGTCCGCAGCATCGCCACCTTGATGATGTCGGCGGCCGACCCCTGGATGGGCGCGTTGAGGGCCATCCGCTCGGCCATCTCGCGGCGCTGCCGGTTGTCGCTGAGCAGGTCGGGCAGGTGACGACGGCGGCCCAGGATGGTCTCGGTGAACCCGCTGCGACGCGCCTCGGCCACCACGTCGCGCAGGTAGTCGCGCACGCCGCCGAACCGTTCGAAGTACTCCTCCATGAGCTGCTTGGCCTCACCGGTGGAGATGGTCAGCTGCTTGGACAGCCCGAAGGCCGACAGCCCGTAGGCCAGCCCGTAGCTCATCGCCTTGACCTTGGACCGCATCTCCAGGGTCACCTCCTCCGGCTGCACGCCGAAGACGCGCGAGCCGACGAAGCGGTGCAGGTCCTCACCGGTGCGGAAGGCCTCGATGAGGCCCTCGTCGCCGGACAGGTGCGCCATGATCCGCATCTCGATCTGGCTGTAGTCGGCGGACATGAGCGACTCGTAGCCGGTGCCGGTCGAGGCGTCCCGGCCGACGACGAAGATCTCCCGGATCCGCCGCCCCTCCTCGGTGCGGATGGGGATGTTCTGCAGGTTCGGCTCGGTCGAGCTCAGCCGGCCGGTGGCCGCGATCGTCTGCTGGTAGGTGGTGTGGATCCGGCCGTCGTCGGCGACCGACTTCACCAGCCCCTCGGCCGTCACCCGCAGGCGGGCCTTGTCCCGGTGGCGCAGCAGGGCCTCGAGGAAGGGGTGCTCGGTCTGGGCGTAGAGGCCGGCCAGGGCGTCGGCGTCGGTGGTGTAGCCGGTCTTGGTACGTCGGGTCTTGGGCAGGCCGAGCGTCTCGAAGAGCACCACCTGCAGCTGCTTGGGCGAGCCGAGGTTGACGGTGTCGTCGCCGAGGGCGTCCCAGGCGTCCTGCTGCGCCTGGGCCATCGCGGCGGCGAACTCGCCCTCGAGCGCCTCGAGCATGGGCAGGTCCACGGCGATGCCGGCCTGCTCCATCCTGCGCAGCACGCCCACGAGCGGGAGCTCCACGTCGCGGAGCAGATGCTGCTCCGGCTCGTCGGACAGCTCCTCGTCCAGCGTGACGGACAGGTCGTGCACGGCCCGGGCGTGCACCATCGCGGCGCGCCCGGCGGCCGCGTCCACCTCGTCGGCCTGCTCCTGCTCCCCGTCGTCCCACCCCAGCGCCAGCTGCCCGTCGTCCCCGCCGTCGTCCGTGCCCTCGTCCAGCCGCAGCTCCCGGTGCAGGTAGCGCAGGGCCAGGTCGGCCAGGTCGTAGGACCGCTGGTCGGGGCGGACCAGGTAGGCGGCCAGCGCGGTGTCGCTGACGACCCCCTCGACCGGCAGCCCGACGGTCTCCAGGGATGCGGTCTGCCCCTTGGCGTCGTGCAGCACCTTGGGGCAGGCCGGGTCGGCGAGCCAGTCGCGCAGGGCGCGCTCGTCGTCGACGTCGGCCCGGTCGAGGGACAGGTATGCCGCGTGCTCGGCCCCGGCGAGGCCGAGGCCGGTGGCCTCCCCTGCGCCGGCGGCGGTCCGCGGGGAGGCCTGCACGACCAGGGCGAGGCGCTCCCCCGGCCCGGCGTGCTCACCGAGCCAGCTCGCGAGCTCACCGGGCCCCAGCAGGCTGCCGGCGACCTCGATGCCCTCCTCGGCCTCGGTCTCGGCGGACTCCAGGGTGGCGAACAGCCGCTCGCGCAGGACCCGGAACTCCAGGCCGTCGAAGACCCGGTGGACCTCCTCGCGGTCCCAGCCGCGCGCCTGCAGGTCGGCCACGCCGACCGGCAGCGGGACGTCCCCGACCAGCTGGTTGAGGCGTCGGTTGCGCAGCACCTGGTCCAGGTGGTCGCGCAACGCCTGGCCCGCCTTGCCCTTGAGCTGGTCGGCCGCCCCGACGATCCCGGTCAGGTCGCCGAACTGGGCGAGCCACTTCGCGGCGGTCTTGGGGCCCACCCCGGGCACGCCCGGGAGGTTGTCCGAGCTCTCCCCCACCATCGCCGCGAGGTCGCTGTAGCGCTCGGGCCGGACGAGGTACTTCTCCTCGATCTTCTCCGGCGTCAGCCGCCAGGTCTCGGACACACCGCGGACGGGGTAGAGCAGGAGGGTGCGCTCGTCGACGAGCTGGAAGGCGTCCCGGTCGCCGGAGAGGATGACCACCTCCAGCCCCTCGGCCCGGGCCTGGGCGGTGAGGGTCGCGATGATGTCGTCCGCCTCGTAGCCGTCGACCTCGACGTGGGTGATCCGCAGGGCGTCCAGCACCTGCTTGATGAGGTCGACCTGGCCGACGAACTCCCCCGGCGTGGACGCGCGCCCGGCCTTGTACTCGGCATACTCCTGGGTCCGGAAGGTCTGCCGGGACCGGTCGAAGGCCACCGCCACGTGGGTGGGGGCCTCGTCGCGCAGCACGTTGATGAGCATCGAGGTGAACCCGTAGACGGCGTTGGTGCTCTGACCCGTCGTCGTCGAGAAGTTCTCCACCGGCAGCGCGTAGAACGCGCGGTAGGCCAGCGAGTGTCCGTCCAGCAGCAGCAGTCGACTCACGCATGGCAGCCTATGTCCCATGACCGACAGCACCCAGTCCGTCCCCTGCTCCGCCCTGCCCGGTCTGGAGGGGACCCTCGGGGGGACGCTCGTGGAACGGATGGGGATGGAGCTGGTCGAGGTGTCCGCGGAGCGCACCGTGGCGCGGATGCCGGTCCGGGGGAACACCCAGCCGTACGGGCTGCTCCACGGCGGTGCGTCGGCGGCCCTGGCCGAGACGGTGGGCTCGCTGGCCGCCGCCACGCACGCCGCACCCGGGCGGATCGCGGTGGGCGTGGACCTCAACGCCACCCACCACCGGGCCGTCCGTTCCGGGTGGGTCACGGGGGTGGCGACCCCGCTGTCCCTGGGGCGGTCGGTGGCGTCCTACGAGATCGTCGTGACCGACGACGAGGGGCGGCGGGTGTGCACCGCCCGGCTCACCTGCGCCCTGCGGGAGCGCCCTCCGGCCGGCTGAGGCGGCGCACCTAGGCTGTCCCGCATGGATGGCGCCTTCCCCGGGCTCGGGACCGTGATCAACGTCGTGGCGGTGCTGCTGGGAGCGACCGTGGGCATGGTGGCCGGCAACCGGCTCCCCGACCGGGTGCGCTCGGTGGTCACCGACTGCCTGGGGCTGGTGACCCTCCTGGTGGCCGTGCTCTCGGCGCTGGACGTCACCGCCCCGGCCCTCGCGGCGGCGGTGGGGGACGGTGTGCCCGTGCTCGTGGTCCTGGGCAGTCTGCTGGTCGGCGGGATCGTCGGTTCGATGCTGCGGATCGAGCAGCGCCTGGAGTCCCTCGCCGGGGTCGTGCAGCGGTGGGTGCACCGCCGGTCCGTGCCCGGCGAGCGGGGCCACGCCGAGCGGGAACGCTTCATCGAGGGCTGGCTGACCGCCTCCCTGCTCTTCTGCGTCGGACCGCTGACCATCCTCGGCTCGCTCTCGGACGGCCTGGGCCGCGGCATCGACCAGCTCGTCCTCAAGTCGGCACTCGACTTCTTCGCCTCGATCGCCTTCGCGTCGACGTTCGGGATCGGCGTGCTCGTCTCGGCGGTGTCGGTGGCCGTCGTCCAGGGCGGGCTGACGGTCGTCGGGGTCACGCTCGGCGCGGTCGTGCCGGAGGCGCACATCGCCGCCCTGACCTCCGTCGGCGGGCTGCTGCTCGTGGGCATCGCCTTCCGCCTGCTCAACATCCGGCAGGTCCCCGTGGGCGACCTGCTGCCCGCCCTCCTGGTGGCCCCGGTCCTGGTGTCGGTCGTGGCAGGACTGGGCTGAGGTCTAGGAGGAGCCGGGCATCCCCGAGATCACCGCGTCGGCGACCTCGCGCATCGAGAGGCGCCGGTCCATGGCCGCCTTCTGGATCCACCGGAAGGCCTCCGGCTCGGAGAGCTTGAGCTGGGCCATGAGCAGACCCTTGGCCCGGTCGACCCGCTTGCGGGTCTCGAACCGCTCGCCCAGGTCGGCGACCTCGGACTCCAGCGCCTTGCGCTCGGCCCACCGGGCTCGCGCGATGTCGATGGCCGGCAGCACGTCGGCGGCGCTGAACGGCTTGACGACGTAGGACATCACGCCCGCGTCGCGGGCCCGCTCGACGAGGTTCTTGTCGCTGAACGCCGTGAGCATGACCACCGGCGCCAGGCCCTCGCGGCCGATCTGCTCGGCCGCCGAGATCCCGTCCATGCCGGGCATCTTGATGTCCATGACGACCAGGTCCGGGGAGGTCTCGCGGACCATGTCGACGGCCTGCTCGCCGTCGGCCGCCTGCCCCACGATCTGGTGGCCGGACTCGGTCAGCATCTCGGCGAGGTCCATCCGGATGAGGGCCTCGTCCTCGGCCAGCACGATGCGCAGACCCGTCGTGCCGGCCTCCTCCGCACCGGCGCCGGGCTCCTCCTCGCCAGCCGTGCCAGCCTCGTCGGGGGTGGCAGAGGTGGGGGTGTCCTCCGTCGCGGAGGTCTGGGCGTCGTCGGCCGGGGTCACGGGGGCGTCGTGCGCGGCGTCCGCGCCGGAGGGGGTGCTGTCCTTGGTCACGGGGGTCAGCCTATCTGGCCCGCGTGATCCTGGACCACCGGTCCGGCGTGAGGGCGCCAGGATGGGATCCTGCTGGTGCCGGGAGCGGGACTTGAACCCGCACGCCCTTGCGGGCAGAGCATTTTGAGTGCCCCGTGTCTGCCGTTCCACCACCCCGGCGGGCGCGTCGTCGACGGGCACAGCATACCCGCCGTGCCCCAGGGCCCTGCGTGCGTGCGTCCACGGAGGCCGACGATGCTCAGACCAGCGGCGGGTCGTCCTGGTAGGCGGGGGCCCGACCGAAGATGGCGTCGCCGACCCGGTGCAGCCGCAGCGCGTTCGTCGTGCCGGAGACCCCGGGCGGGGAGCCGGCGACGATGACCACGAGGTCGCCCTGCTGGCACCGCTCCTCCCGCAGGAGCACCTCCTCGACCTGGGAGACCATCTGGTCGGTGTGCCACACGAACGGCACGAGGAAGGTCTCCACGCCCCAGGTCAGTGCCAGCCGGGAGCGGGTGTGCTGCTCGGTGGTGAAGGCCAGCATGGGGACCTCGGGGCGGACCCGGGCCATCCGGGTCGTGGTGTCGCCGCTCTGGGTGAACGTCACGAGGTACTTGATGTCCTCGAGCGACTCGGCGATGCTGATCGCCGCCCGGGTGACCGCACCTCCCGGGGTCCGCGGCTTGGTGAGGATCGGGGAGATGCGGTGCAGCCCGTGCTGCTCGGTGGCCGAGATGATGTCGGCCATGGTCTCCACGGCCCGGACCGGCCAGGCACCCACCGACGTCTCCCCCGACAGCATGATGGCGTCGGCCCCGTCGAGCACCGCGTTGGCGCAGTCGCTGGCCTCGGCCCGGGTCGGGCGGGGGTTCTCGATCATCGACTCCAGCACCTGGGTGGCCACGATGACCGGCTTGGCCTTCTCCCGGCACAGCTGGATGGCGTCCTTCTGCACGAGCGGGACCTGCTCCAGGGGCATCTCCACCCCGAGGTCGCCGCGGGCCACCATGACCCCGTCGAAGGCGTCGACGATCTCGGTCAGCTTGTCGACCGCCTGCGGCTTCTCGATCTTGGCGATGACGGGCAGGATCCGTCCCTCGTCCTCCATCACCCGGCGCACGTCCTCGTAGTCCTCGGCGCTGCGCACGAACGACAGCGCCACGAAGTCGGCGCCCGAGCGCACCGCCCAGCGCAGGTCCTCCTCGTCCTTGTCCGACATGGCCGGCACGCTGACCGCCGTGCCCGGCAGGTTGATCCCCTTGTTGTTGGACACCACGCCGCCGACGACGACCTCGGTGACCACGTCGGTGCCGGAGACCTCCGTGGCACGCAGCATGACCTTGCCGTCGTCGATGAGCAGGTCGTCCCCGGCGTGCACGTCCCCGGGCAGCCCCTCGTAGGTGGTCCCCACGCTGCCCTGGTCCCCGGGCACCACGCGGGTGGTGATGGTGAACGCGTCCCCCCGGGCCAGGGTCACCGGTCCGGCGGCGAAGGTGCCGGTGCGGATCTTGGGACCCTGCAGGTCGACCAGGACCGCGACGGCGTGCCCGGCCTCGTCGCTGGCCCGCCGCACCCGCAGGTAGCGCTCGTAGTGCTCCTCGTAGGAGCCGTGGGACAGGTTCAGCCGGGCGACGTCCATCCCGGCCTCCACGAGCGCGAGGATCTGCTCGTAGGAGTCGGTGGCGGGGCCCAGCGTGCAGACGATCTTGGCGCGGCGCATGGGCACCAGCCTAGTGCCGGTGCCGGGGTGCCGTGGGACGTCAGGCCGCGGTTGCGGGGGTATGCCGTTCCGCGGCACCCCGGGCGGGCAGGTCGCCCACCCGGCCCCGCCACCACCAGATCGCCGCTCCGAGGAGGAACACGGCGATGGAGACCCAGACGTTGATGCGCTGCCCGAGGACCATCTGCGCGGGGTCGGTGCGCATGATCTCGATGAAGAAGCGGCCCAGGGTGTAGCCCATGAGGTAGAGCCCGACCACCTGGCCGCGGGCCAGCCGGAACCGGCGGTCGACCAGGAGGATGGCCACGGCCACGAGCAGGCACCACAGCGCCTCGTAGAGGAAGGTCGGCTGGAAGGTGCCCAGGACCACCGCGTCCCCGGCGGCGTCCCGGACGGCCTCGCCGCCGGACATCTCGTGGATCTGCACGGCCCACGGGGCGTCCGAGGGGCCTCCGTAGAGCTCGTTGTTGAACCAGTTGCCCCACCGGCCCAGCGCCTGCGCCACGAGGAGGCCGGGCATGAGCGCGTCGGCGATGTCGAGGAAGGAGTAGCCGTGCCGCCGCGCACCCCACCAGGCGCCGACGGCGCCGAGGGCCACCGCGCCCCAGATGCCCAGGCCGCCCTCCCAGATCTTCACGGCGTCGGCCAGGTTGCCCTCCGGCCCGAAGTAGGGCCACGGGCTGGAGACCACGTGGTAGATCCGCCCGCCGACGATGCCGAGCACGATGGTCGGCACCGCGATGTCGTAGATCTCCTGGCCGGTGCCTCCCCTGGCCCGCATCCGCAGGGAGGTGATCCACATGGCGGCGAAGATGCCGACGAGGATCGACAGCGCGTAGCCCCGCAGCGGGAACGGCCCCAGCCACCAGACCGACTGCTCGGGGCTGGGGATGGCGGTCAGCAGGGCCGGGGCGGCCCCGACGGGGAGGAGGGTCATCGCCCCTGGGCCTCGAGCACCTCGCGCAGGACGCCGGGCTCCTGGATGAGCCTGCTCAGGTCCTCCTGGGGCAGCTCCTCGCCGTCGACGAACACGGTGGGGGTGCTGTTGACGCCGTCCTCGTTGGCCCGCTGCTGCATGTCCTGGACGTAGTCGGCGTGCGGCTGCTCCGCCACGCAGGCCTGGAAGTCGGTGAGCGCGTCCCCGTCGACGCCCGCCTGCTCGGCGTAGCCCACGAGCTGCTCGTCGGTCCACCCGGCCCCCTCGGCCGGCTGCTCGGCGAACAGGGCCTGGTGGTAGGGCAGGAAGACGCCGGCGTCGTCGGCGCAGAGCATCGCGTTGGCGGACCGCTTGGAGGAGTCGTTGCCGATGTTGCCGTCGAGGAAGGACATGATCTGGAAGGTGACGTTGACCTCGCCGGCCTCGACCATCTCGGCGAGGTCCTCGCCGATCGAGTTCTCCAGCCGGGCGCACCACGGGCACTGCGGGTCCTCGTAGATGCGCACCTGGGTGACGTCGGCGTCCACGCCCGGGCCGACGCTGACGCCGCCGCCGTCGGGCAGGGTGCTGGAGCTGCCGACGGCCTCGAGGTCGCCGCCGCGGGTGGCGGCCCACACGAGGACGCCCAGGAGGGCGACGACGAGGACGACCACGCCGGCGATGAGCCCGGCGGACGGGCCCCGGGCGGCGACGGGCTTGACCTCGGGGGCAGGGGGGCGGGGCATGGGACTTCAGCGACCTTTCAGCAGGGAGTCGAGGGCCAGCGGGGTGCGCGGACGGACCACGAGCCAGGCGGAGAGCGCCAGGAGCCCGAGGTCGCGCAGGATGTCGGGCAGGTATGCGGTGTCCTCCGGGTCCACCGGCCCCCCGGTCCCGAAGCAGCCGCAGTCGATCGCCAGCCCGCGGGACCAGGCCGAGACGATGCCGGCGACGAAGAGGAGCATGAGCAGCCCGCCGACCGCGGCGGCTCCGCGCGTCAGCAGGCCGACGACCAGCAGGAGGCCCACGGCGATCTCGACGACCGGCAGCATCGAGCCGATCAGCCGGGCCACCGGGTAGGGGAAGAGCTCGTAGGCCATCACGCTCTGGACGGACCCGGTGAGGTCGGTGATCTTCAGCAGCCCGGCGACGAGCAGGACCCCACCCACCGCGAGCCGCGCGCCCAGCCCCACGTAGCCGGCCCAGGGGCGGTGGGCGGTCGTGGGCCGGTCGTCCTCCTGGGCGGGACCGGTGCCGGTCCCGGTCGCCGCGGGGCCGGTCACCGGCGGACCCCGGCGGCCAGGTCGGCCGTCACCGCGCGCAGACCCTCCAGGGTGGGGTCCTCGTCGACGGCCCGGACGAGGGCCGACCCGACGATGACGCCGTCGGCGAAGGCGGCCACCTCTGCGGCCTGGGCGCCGTCGCTGACGCCCAGGCCCACGCACAGCGGCAGGTCGGTGACGGCGCGGACCCGCTCGACGAGGGTCGCGGCGGACCCGCCCACGGTGGCGCGGGTGCCGGTCACCCCCATCGTCGAGGCGACGTAGACGAACCCGCGGCAGGCCTGCGTCGTGGACCGCAGCCGGGCGTCGGTCGAGCTGGGGGCCACGAGGAACACCGGGTCCAGGTCGTGCGCCCGGGCGGCCTCGAGCCACGCGCCGGCCTCGTCCGGCACGAGGTCGGGCGTGATCATGCCGGCCCCGCCCGCCGCGGCCAGGTCCGCCGCGAACCGCTCCGGACCGTAGTGCAGGACGGGGTTCCAGTAGGACATCACCACCGGCACCGCGCCCGCCTCGCGGATGGCCCGCACGAGGTCGAAGACCTGGGGCAGGCGGAACCCGCCGGCCAGCGCCCGGCTGGCGGCCCGCTCGATGACCGGTCCGTCCATGAGCGGGTCGGTGTAGGGCACGCCCACCTCGACGACGTCGGCCCCCGCCTCCGCCAGCACCCGGACCGCGGCCAGGGAGGTCTCCAGGTCGGGGAACCCGGCGGGCAGGTAGCCGACCAGGGCCGCCCGGCCCCCGGCGCGGCACCGGTCGAAGACCTCGGACAGCGCGCTCACCAACCGCTCCCCTCCGCCTCGGCCACGGGTTCGGCGGCCTTGAGCGCTTCCGCCTCGACGAGGTCCTCGCCGTCCACGAGGCCGAACCACCGGGCGGCGGTGTCGACGTCCTTGTCACCCCGGCCGGAGAGGTTGACCAGGATCACCGGCCGGTCCGGGTCGTCGGCCGCGAAGGCTCCGCCGGCCGCCTCGGCCAGCTCGCGGCCCACGCGGACGGCACCGGCCAGGGCGTGCGCGCTCTCGATGGCCGGGATGATCCCCTCGGTGCGGCTCAGCAGGGCGAAGGCCTCCATCGCCTCGGTGTCGGTGACCGGCGCGTAGGTCGCCCGGCCGGAGTCGTGCAGGAAGGCGTGCTCCGGGCCGACGGAGGGGTAGTCCAGGCCCGCGGAGATCGAGTGCGTCGGCAGCGTCTGCCCGTCCTCGTCCTGCAGGACGTAGCTGGCGGCTCCGTGGAGCACCCCCGGCTCGCCCCCGGAGAACCGGGAGGCGTGCCGCCCGCTGGCGACCCCGTCGCCACCGGCCTCGAAGCCCAGCAGCCGGACCTGCTCGTCGTCGCGGAAGGGGTGGAAGATGCCCATCGCGTTGGACCCCCCGCCGACGCAGGCGCAGACGGCGTCGGGCAGCCGACCGGTGCGCTCGAGCAGCTGCTCGCGGGCCTCACGGCCGATGACGGCGTGGAAGTCGCGCACCATCGTGGGGAACGGGTGCGGGCCGGTGACCGTCCCCAGCAGGTAGTGGGTCCGTTCCACGGTGGTGACCCAGTCGCGCATGGCCTCGTTGATGGCGTCCTTGAGCGTCGCGCTCCCGGTGGCCACGGGCACGACCTCCGCCCCGAGGAGCCGCATCCGGGCGACGTTGAGCGCCTGCCGTCGGGTGTCGACCTCCCCCATGTAGACGGTGCAGTCCAGGCCGAGGAGGGCCGCCGCGGTCGCGGTCGCCACCCCGTGCTGGCCGGCACCGGTCTCGGCGATCACCCGCGTCTTGCCCATGCGCACGGTGAGCAGGGCCTGGCCGAGGACGTTGTTGATCTTGTGCGACCCGGTGTGGTTGAGGTCCTCCCGCTTGAGGAAGACGCGGGCGCCGCCGGCGTGCTCGGCGAACCGGGGCACCTCGGTGAGGGGGTTGGGCCGCCCGGTGTAGTCGCGCTGCAGCCGGTCCAGCTCCGCGACGAAGTCGGGGTCGGCCATGGCCTCGTGCCAGGCCTCCTCGAGCTCCTCGAGGGCGGCGACGAGCGCCTCAGGGACGTAGCGTCCGCCGAAGGCTCCGAACCGTCCCGCGCGGGACTCCGCCGGCCGGCCGCTCATCGCCGTCCCCCGTGGGCGGCGTGCACGGCCGGGTGGGACCCGGCGGCGACCAGCTCGGCGACGGCGTCGCGGGGCGTGCGGCCGGTCACCAGGGCCTCCCCCACGAGCACGGCGTCGGCGCCCGCCTCGGCGAGGTCCATCACGTCGAGCGGCCCGCGGACGCCGGACTCGGCCACGCGCACCAGACCCGCCGGGACCGCCGGCGCGAGCCGGGCGAAGGTGCCGCGGTCGACCTCGAGGGTCCGCAGGTCCCGGTTGTTCACGCCGAGGATGCGGGCGCCGGCGTCGACCGCCCGCTGCACCTCCTCCTCGTCGTGGACCTCGACGAGGGCGTGCATGCCGAGGGACTCGGTGCGCTCCAGCAGCCCGACGAGGACGTCCTGCTCGAGGGCGGCCACGATGAGCAGCACGAGGTCGGCCCCGTGGGCCCGCGCCTCCCAGACCTGGTAGGGGTCCACCACGAAGTCCTTGCGCAGCACCGGGACCTCGACCCTGGCCCGGACGGCGTCCAGGTCGGCCAGGGACCCGCCGAACCGACGTTCCTCGGTGAGCACGCTGATGACGCTGGCGCCCCCGGCGGCGTAGTCCGCGGCCAGGGCGGCCGGGTCGGCGATGGCGGCCAGGGCTCCCTTGCTGGGGCTGCTGCGCTTGACCTCGGCGATGACGTGCACCCCCTGGCCGGAGGCGAGCCGCGCCCGGGCGTCCAGCGCGGGCGCAGCGTTCTCGGCCCGCTCCCGGAGGGCGTCCAGCGGGGTGGCGGTGCGACGGCGGGCGAGGTCCTCGCGCACGCCGTCGAGGATCTGGTCCAGGACGGTCGGCACGTGCCCAGCCTAGTCGTCCGCGCGAGGTGCTCCGACCCCGGAGGGGCCGGTCGCACGTCCCCGCCCACGGCGCCCGGTCCAGGGCCGGGAGGTCGCCTCAGCCGCGGTGGCCGGTCGACTGCCGGGGGCGGGGCGCCTCGTAGGCCTCCGCACCGTAGCCGGCCTTGCTCATGCCGAACCACACGAGGGCGCCGACGGCGAAGAGTCCGAGCCCGGCCCACAGCAGCCACGCCGGGCCGAAGACGGCGGCCCAGGAGCCCAGGACGGTGGCGACCAGCATGATGCTCACCCCGACCCAGGCGGCCTTGCTGTGGTAGTGGTTCTCGTGCTCCATGGGGTGCTCCTGCTCCGGGGTCGGGATGAGGGTCGGTGGTGGGTCGGTCGTGCCCGGGGCCATTGTGCCAGCCCCTGGATCGTCGGTGGGGTCGCGACCCGCGTCGAGCTCGGCCCAGACCCTCGCCTCCTGCCGCCGACGCCGCTCCGCCGGCAGCGGGTCCGGCGGCAGCGGGTCCGGCGGTCGTCGGCCGCGGCTCCGGCCGGATGCCGTGGCCGGGTCGGCCCGGCCGACGACGCGGACCAGCAGGCCCGAGAGGACCGCCAGCACGGCTGCTGCTCCGACGACCAGGCCCGCCCACGCCCAGCCCGCCGGCCCGGCCGTCACCACGTCTCCCGGCACCGCGGTGCGCCCCGACACGACGAGCACGGCACCGGCCGTCGCGGCCAGGGAGCCCACGAGGGCGACCGCGCCGAGGCCCCGTCCGGGCACGCCGTCCCCGCCGCGTCCGAGGAGGACGAGCGTGGCGGCCGCCGCGGCCAGCGCCGCGGCCGGTCCCCAGGGCACGAGCTCCCCGCCGGTGCGCGACCAGGGGGTCCGGACCGAGCCGGGCGCGGGCTCGACGACCCCGGTGGTCCACGGCTGCGTCGTCGTCAGCACCAGCAGCCCCAGGAGGGCCAGGGCGGCGCCGGCGGCGGGACGCGGCATACCGCTCAGGCCTGCCCGGCGCCCTGCTGAGCCGCCCATGAGGCGTGCATGCGGGTGTAGACGCCGCCGCGGTCCACGAGCTCGCGGTGGGAGCCGAGCTCGACGATCCGGCCCTGGTCGACCACGACGACGAGGTCGGCCGCCTCGGCGGTCGAGAGCCGGTGCGCGATCGCCACCGAGGTGCGGCCCCGGGTCAGGCCCTCGAGCGCCCGCTGCACCCGGACCTCGGTGGAGGGGTCGACCGCGCTGGTCGCCTCGTCGAGGACCAGGAGGTCGGGGTCGGCCAGGTCGGCGCGGGCGATGGCGACGAGCTGGCGCTCGCCGGCCGACAGGGACTCGCCCCGCTGGCCCACGCGGGTGGCCAGGCCGTGGGGCAGGCCCGCCACCCAGCTGTCGAGGCCCAGCTCGGTGACCGCGAGCGCGACGTCCTCGTCGTCGGCGCCCGGGCGACCGAACCTGATGTTGCCGAGCAGGTCGTCGTCGAAGAGGAAGCCCTCCTGGGGCACGAGCACCACCCGGCTGCGCAGGGAGTCGAAGGAGACGGTGCGCAGGTCGACCCCGTCGAGCCGGACCGCTCCCTCGGTGGGGTCCATCAGCCGGGTGAGC
This sequence comes from Ornithinimicrobium kibberense, assembly GCF_006519705.1. Lineage (NCBI taxonomy): Bacteria > Bacillati > Actinomycetota > Actinomycetes > Micrococcales > Ornithinimicrobiaceae > Ornithinimicrobium > Ornithinimicrobium kibberense. Next base: position 67,875 of record NZ_VFXM01000011.1, on the reverse strand, counting down.
AGCTTGGCCAGGGTGGTCTTGCCCGACCCCGTCTCCCCCACGACGGCGACCCGGGTATGCGGCTCGATCCGCAGGTGGACGTCGTGCAGCACGCGCTCCCCGCCGGGGTAGGCGTAGGAGACCCCGTCGAACTCGACGGTGATCGGTCCGCGCTCCAGAACCACGCCGTCCTCCCCCGGGTCGGACACGTCGGCGGGGGTGTCGATGACCCCGATGACGCGCCGCCACCCGGCGACGGCGTTCTGGAGCTCGTTGAGGATCTCGGTGGCCATGAGGACCGGCTGGGTGAAGAGGTTGACGAGGAAGAGGAACGCGAGCAGCTCGCCGAGGGTGACCTGGCCGCGGACCGCCAGCATGGTGCCGACGACGAGGACGACCGCGGTGGTCAGGCCGGCGAAGGCCTGCCCGGAGACGAAGGCCATCACCGAGCGGACCTGGGCGCGGATGGCCGAGCGCCGGTGCTCCTCGATGGCGGTGTCGATCCGGACGGCGGTGCGTTCCTCCACGCCGTAGGCGCGGATGGTCACCGCCCCGACGATCGACTCGCTGATCGCGCCGAGCATGTCGCCGACCCGGGTGCGGACCGCACCGTAGGCCCGGCCGAGCACCGGCTGCAGCCGGCGCACGAGGAGGGCCAGCGGCACGAAGCACAGGTAGACCACGAGCGCCAGCAGCGGGCTGTAGAACAGCATGAGCAGGGTGGCCATCATGATCTGGGCCGTGGAGATCAGCAGCATCAGGCCGCCGAACTGCACGAACATCGAGATCGTGTCGACATCGCTGGTGACGCGGGAGACGAGCGAGCCGCGACGTTCGGTGCTCTGCGTGAGCACCGACAGGTCGTGGATGTGCCGGAAGGCCCTGCGGCGCAGGGTGGCCAGCCCGGACTCGGCCGAGGTGAACAGCCGGACGTTGACGAGGTACTGCGCCACGCTCGTGACGGCGACCACCCCGGCGGCCAGCAGGATCGCCCGGGTCACGAACGCGGTGTCCGGGCCTCCGTCGGCGAGGATCCCGTGGTCGGTGGTCTGCTGGACGACGAACGGGATGAGGACCCGGCCGAGGGTGGCGACGACCGCCAGCACGACGGTCAGGCCGATCCCCCGGCGCAGCTCGGGCGAGAGCTCCAGCCCGCGGCGCAGGGTCGCCATGGTGCCCAGGTCGCTCTGCGCCTCGATCCGGCTGGAGCTGAACGGGGTGGTGCTCACGCGTGCTCCTCCTGCGGTTCCTCGGCGGCGGCGACGGCGGCCCGCTCGGCCGCCTCCCGGGCGTAGGCGTGCACCAGGTCGGCGTAGCCGTCGCAGCGCTCGAGCAGCTCGTCGTGGGGGCCCTGGTCGACGACGCGACCGTGCTCGAGGTAGACGACCTGGTCGGCGAGGGTGATCGTGGCCATCCGGTAGGCCACGACCAGCACCGTCATGCCGTCCCGCGCCTCGCGCAGCCCGGCCAGGATGGCCTGCTCGACGGAGGGGTCCACCGCGCTCGTCGCGTCGTCGAGGACGAGCAACCGGGGCCGGCGCCAGATCGCCCGGGCCAGCGCGATGCGCTGGCGCTGCCCCCCGGAGAGGGTGCCGCCCCGCTCGCCGACCACGGTGTCCAGCCCCTCGGGGAGGGCCCGGACGAACCCGTCGCCCTGGGCGATCCGCAGCGACTCCCACACGGCCTCGTCGTCGGACTCCTCCCCCAGCGTGATGTTGCCCCGCACCGTGTCGTCGAACATGAACGTCTGCTGGGCCACGAGGGTGGCCACCGAGGGCAGCACCCCGTGGGCCAGCTCGCGGACGTCCCGGCCGGCCAGGCGCACCGTGCCGCCGCCGGCGTCGACGAGCCGCAGGGCGAGGTTGGTCAGCGTGCTCTTGCCGGACCCGGTCGGGCCGACGAGGGCGGTGGTGCTGCCGGCGGGCACGACGAGGTCGACGTCGTGGACCGTCGGCTCCTCCTCGCCCGCGTGGGTGTAGCTCACGCCCCGCAGCTCCGACTCCACGGCACCCCCCTCCCGGGTGAGGTGGGCGTCGCCGTACTCCATACCCCCCTGGGCCTGCAGGACGTGCTGGACCCGGTCGTGGCCGACCACCGAGCGAGGCAGCTCGGCGAGCACCCATCCCAGGGCGCGGACCGGGAAGGCCAGGATGGAGAACAGGTAGGCCATCTGGACCACGTCCCCGGCGACGAGGTCGCCCTGCGAGACCTGCCAGGTGCCCACCCCCAGCACCGCGAGGGTGCCCAGCGTGGGGATGGCCTCGATGACCGGTTCGAAGGTGCCCCGGGTGCGCCCGACCTCGATGAGGGAGTCGCGCAGCTCGTGGGTGGCGGCGGTGAAGCGGGCGGTCTCCTCCTCCTCCCGGCCCATGGACTTCACGACCAGGCCGGCCTCGAACGACTCGTGGGCGACCTCGGCCACCTCGGCCCGCAGCTGCTGGGCGCGGGTGATCCGGGGGGACATGAACCGCTGGAAGACGAGGTTGGCGGCGAACAGGCCGGGGAAGACGAGCAGCCCCACGAACGCCAGGAGGGGGTCGACGACGACCATCATCGTCCCGGCGATGACGAGCATGAAGAGCACGCCGATGGCCATCGGCAGGGGGTTGAACACCTGCCAGGTGGCCTCGATGTCGGCGTGCGCGTTGGACAGCAGCTGGCCGGAGGGGTGGGCGTGGTGCCAGGACAGCGGCAGGCGCAGGTACTGCCGGGTCACCCGGCGCCGGTAGGCGGCCTGCAGGTTGAAGCCGGCGACCGTGGCCCACACCCGCCGCAGGATCACGCCGACCACGTTGACGAGGAGGACGGCGACCAGCACGCCGAAGATCGTCCAGAGCCCGACGGCGGTCACCCTGCCCGAGTCCACCGCAGGGGTGATCACGGTCCGCGTGACCCAGCCGATCGCGCCGGCGGTGCCGACGGTGGCGCCCGCCCAGAGCACGGCTCCGACGACGGCGACCGCGAACGGGCGCGGCTGCTGCCGGATGCCGGACCAGACGACCTTCAGGCCGCGGCGCAGCACCGCACGGCTGGGCGCGGGGCGGGGGACCGGTGGACTGGCCGCGGACATGGTGGGTCGACCTCCGTCAGGAGCGGGCAGCAGGGAACGACCGGCCATCCTCTCACGTCCGGGACCGCCCGCCGTCCCGGTCGTGGTGGGATGGGGGGATGACGTCCACACCGCTGCTGCGCGACCTCATCGCCTCCACCGCCCTGGACCTGGGCCCGCAGGCCCCGACACTGTGCGACCCCTGGCGGGTCCGCGACCTTATGGCCCACCTGGTCGTGCGGGAGTCCCGCCCCGACGTGCTGCCCGGCATCGGCCTCGACGTGGGCCCGCTGCGTCGGCACACCGACCAGGTCCAGGACCGCGTCGCCGGGCGGCGGGACCTGCCGCAGCTGGCCGAGGCCGTGCGTCGCGGACCGGCCCGCTGGTGGCCGACCTCGGTGGGGGCGGTGGACGACCTGGTCAACGTCCCCGAGCTCGCCGTGCACCTGGAGGACATGGTGCGGGCCCAGCCGGACTGGGAGCCCACCCGGCTGCCCGAGGAGGTGCAGCGTGCGCTGTGGACCTCGTTGCGGCGCAGCGGCCGGATGCTCTACGGGCGGGCGCCGGTCGGCGTGGTCGTGGTCGCCGAGGGGCACGGGCGGGCGTCGTTGAGGCGGCCGCCCGGTCGTGCCGGAACGGTGGTCCTCCGGGGCACCCCGCTGGAGCTGACCCTGCACGCCTTCGGCCGGGACGCCGTCGCCCGGGTCGAGGCCACGGGCGAGGACGCCGACCTGGCCGCCCTCGACCGGCACCGCCGGTCCGTCTGACCCGCATGGCCGACCGGCCGGCCGGCGCCGAGCCCACCTGGTGGCCCGGCCTGCTCGGACGCGTCGGGCCGTTGGTCGGCGGGCGACCCGTTCTCGTCGGCGTGGACGGGCGAAGCGGCGCCGGCAAGACCGACCTGGCGCTCGCCGCCGCCGAGCTGCTGTCGGCCGCCGGGCACCCGGCGCACGTGGTCCACCTGGATGCGCTCTACCCCGGCTGGTCGGGGCTGGCCCCGGCCCTGCCCAGGCTCTGCGAGGAGGTGGTCGCACCCCTGCTGGCCGGGCGGCCCGGTCGCTACCGGTCCTGGGACTGGGACGCCGGCCGACCGGGTCCCACGGTCGTGGTGCCACCGCGCCCGGTCGTCGTCGTCGAGGGCGTGGGGACCCTGGCCAGCCCGTGCGCGGGCAGCTTCGACGTGCGGCTGTGGCTGGAGGCCCCGGCCACGGTGCGCCGGGTCCGTGCCCTCGCCCGGGACGGGGAGACCTTCGCGCCCCACTGGGACCACTGGGCCGAACAGGAGGATGCGGTGCTGGCGACCCGTCCCCGGTGGGACGGGCTCGTCGACACCGTGGTCGGCCGGACCCGGTGGTCGGCCCCGGAGTGGGACAGACTGGACCCATGAGCACCCGCCGGGAGCAGCTGAGCCTCGTCCCGGCCCGGGCCTGGGACCGGCTGCGGCTGGAGGTCTCCCCCGGGTCGGCCCGGGAACGGTGGGTGCGGCTGCGGGCCCGGGCGTGGCTGATCGTCCAGATCGCCGTCGGCGCCGCCCTCGCCTGGTGGATCGCCCGGCACCTCGTGGGGCACGTCCTGCCGTTCTTCGCCCCGGTGACCGCGATGATCTGCCTGGGGCTGACCTACGGCGACCGCATCCGCCGGATCGTCGAGCTGACCGTCGGCGTGGCCATCGGCATCCTCACCGCCGACGTCTTCGTCCAGTGGTTCGGCTCGGGCACCTGGCAGATCCTCCTCGTCGCCGGCACGGCGATGTCGCTGGCGGTCCTGCTCGGTGCGGGGCAGCTGCTCATGATGCAGGCCGGGATCCAGGGGGTGCTGGTCACCACCCTCGTGGCGCCCGAGGGGGCCGCGCTGAGCCGGTGGGTCGACGCCCTCGTCGGAGGCTCGGTGGCGCTGGTCATCGCCATGCTCGCGCCGACCCGGTCCACCACCCAGCGGCCCCGCGAGCGCGCCGTGGCCGCCGTCGGCCACCTGGCCGCCGTCCTCACCGACACCACCCAGGCGATGCGCAGCAGGGACCTCGACCGCGCCCGGGGGGCCCTGACGACGGCACGGAGGCTCTCCGAGGAGGTGGATGCGCTGCGCGACGCCACGGCCGAGGCCCTGGCGGCGGCCCGGCTGGCCCCGCTGCTGTCCGGGGTCCACCGCGACCAGGTGCGGCAGATCCAGGAGATGATCGGCCCGCTCGGCCTGGCCGTGCGCAACGTCCGGGTGCTGGTCCGCCGGTCCGTCGCCGCCGTGGAGGACGGCGAGTTCGTGCCCCCCACCTACACCGACATGGTCGAGGCTCTGGCCCAGGCCGCCGCCACGGTCCAGGAGCAGCTGGTCGACCAGGCCCCGCTCGCCGAGGTCCAGGAGGACCTGATCACCCTGGCCCGCCGTTCGACCTGGAGCCATCCGCAGGCCGGCCTGTCCGCCGAGGTCCTGCGGGCGCAGGTGCGCTCCACCGTCGTGGACCTGCTGGTCCTGTCCGGGATGGGGCCTGCCGAGGCCCGCCGTCGCGTGCCGGCCACCCGGGAGGAGTACGACCCCGGCCACGTCGAGGACGAGGACCGCTGACGGGTGCGGGCCGGTCAGCCCGCGTCGCCTCCCCCGCCCGTGCGGTGGTGGTGCTCCACGAGCGCCGCCAGCCGGGAGGCCTCCCGTCGGGCGTGCTCACCGTCGGCGCGCTGGATGGCCATGACGGCCAGCTCGTCGGTGTCGGTCAGCTCCAGGACCGCCCACGACGCCCCGCCGGAGAAGCCCACCCGCAGCACCTGGGCCCACTCGACCTCCGTGGTGGAGAAGAGGTTGACCACCCGCAGCCCGCGCGGCCCCGGCACGGCGCGGATCCGGGCATACCTCCACAGGAACGCCGCCATCACCACGCCGATGAGCGCGACCGCCACCCGGTTGAGCACCATGAGGGCGGGGTCGGAGCCCAGCGGCATCGGGGAGAAGATCGCGACCATGCCGAAGACGACGACGGAGGCCACCGCGGACAGCCGGGCCACCCACGCCCCGCGGACGGGGCGGAAGGTCGCGTAGGGATCGCGCCGCTCGGACGGTGGGCTCATCCCACCAGACTACGTCCGTCGTCGCTGGGCGCGGGTCCCAGACCCGTGGGGGCCTCGACCCTGGCAGCCCTGCGCCACACGACGAAGCCCCAGAGCACGAACGCCCCGTAGACCAGGAAGAGGATCGCCGAGGGGTAGTAGCCCGAATGCCACAGGAGGGGCACGCCGACGAGGTCCACGGCGATCCAGACCAGCCAGAAGTCGACCCAGCCCCGGGCCATGGCGTAGGTGGCCAGCATCGAGCCCACGAAGATCCAGGCGTCGGTCCAGTAGTACCAGCGGGGCGCCGGCCAGCCGGCCCCCACCTGCGCGAACACCCACTGGGCGAGGACGACGAGGACCGCGGCCCCGACGAGGTATGCGGTGCGCTCGGCCGCGGTGGCCCAGCGGGGGGTGATCGCGGGGGCGCCGTGGGCACGGCCCCGCCGGGACCGGTTCCAGGCCCACCAGCCGTAGACGCTGGTGAGGATGAAGAAGACCTGCCGGGCGGCCTGGCCGAAGAGGCTGTGCTCCTGCGGGTTGGCGAACCAGACCCCCGTGAAGACGGTGAAGAGCAGGACGTTGCCGACGATGCCGACCGGCCAGGCCCACACCGTGCGTCGCATCCCGAGGACGGCGGAGGCCAGGCCGAAGGCGTTGCCGACGACCTCGCGCCAGGCGATGGTGTGGCCGGCAATGCTCAGCTGGGCGTTGAAGAGGTCGTTCCAGACGTCCAAGGCGGCATCCTCAGCCGCAGGCGTGGCGCCGGGCCAGGGCCCGCAGCTCGCCGATGCGCGCGGGGACGTCGTCGGCGCCGTAGACGGCCGAACCGGCGACGAGGACGTCGGCCCCCGCCTCGACACACCGGCCGATGGTGTCGGCCGAGACGCCGCCGTCCACCTGCACCCAGATCTGGCCCCCGCGGCGGCCCGCGGCCTCGCGCACGGCCCGGACCTTGGGCAGCTGGTCGTCCATGAACGCCTGCCCCCCGAAGCCGGGCTCGACCGTCATGACGAGGACCATGTCCACCTCGTCGAGCAGCTCCTCGTAGGGGGCGAACGGCGTCCCGGGCTTGACGGCGAACGCCGCCCGGGCGCCGGCGGCGCGGATCGCGCGGGCCGTGGCGACCGGGTCGGCCGCCGCCTCGACGTGGAAGGTCACCGACCCCGCGCCCGCCTCGGCGTAGCCGGCCGCCCAGCGGTCGGGGTCCTCGATCATGAGGTGGCAGTCGAGCGGGACCGGGGTCACCCTGGCCAGCGCCTCGACGACCGGCAGCCCGAGCGTGAGGTTGGGCACGAAGTGGTTGTCCATGACGTCCACGTGGGCCCAGTCGGCCGTCTCGATGCGCCTCAGCTCGTCCTCGAGGTTGGCGAAGTCGGCGGCCAGGATGGACGGGCTGATCTGCAGCGGGGCGGGCATGGCGCACACCCTAGTGCGAGCGCGCCCGCCGACGGGTGCGGGGCCGTCGTGCCCGGCGACGCCGGCTCAGCGGCGCCGCAGCAGGGCCAGGAACATGCCGTCCGTACCGTGCCGGTGCGGCCACAGCTGGGCCCACGACTCGTCGGGCCGGCCGACGGCGGGAAGCGGGAGACCCGCCCGGTCGCGCAGGTACGGCCGGACGTCGACGAGCTCGGTGTCCTGGTCGGGACGGCCCTTGAGCACGTCGCGCACGACGAGGTGCGTCTCGGCCAGGTGCGGCGAGCAGGTGGCGTAGGCCACCAGGCCCCCGGGTCGGGTGGCCTCCAGCGCGGAGTCCAGCGGGGCGCGCTGCAGGGGGGCCAGTGCCGGGATGTCCCGGGGACTGCGTCGCCACCGGGCCTCGGGGCGACGGCGCAGCGCGCCCAGACCCGTGCACGGGGCGTCGACGAGGACGCGGTCGTAGCGCCCCGGCTCCTCCGCCCCGACGTCCCGGCCGTCGCCGACGGTCACCTCCGCGCGGGCACCCGCGTCCACGGCGGCCCGCAGGCTCTGCCGGACCAGCTCCGCCCGGTGCGGGCTGACCTCGTTGGCCCGCAGCTCGGCGCCCCGTTCCAGCGCGAGAGCCGCGAGCAGGCCGGCCTTGCCGCCGGGCCCGGCGCACAGGTCGAGCCAGCGGGCGTCGGGTCCCTCGAGCGGCGCGTCCACGAGGGCGAGCGGGATGAGCTGGGAGCCTGCGTCCTGCACGGCGGCGCGCCCCTCCCGGACCGCGGCCAGGTCACCGGGGTCTCCTGCGGGGAGGGTCCAGGCCGTGGGGGCCGTGGGTGAGGGGCGTGCGCCGGCCGCCGTCAGCTCGGCGTCGTCGACGAGGCCGGGCCGGGCCGCCAGCGAGAGGGGGCCGGGGGTGTTCTGCGCGGCCAGCAGCGCCGCCAGCTCCTCGTCGCTGCCCGTGCTGGCGAGCAGGGAGGCGCGCAGGGCGCGGACGACCCACGCCGGGTGGGAGTGCTCCACCGCCAGCCGAGCCACCTCGTCGGGCTCGTCGGCGGTCAGCAGCGCGACCCAGTCGTCCCGGTCGCGCTCGCCGACCCGGCGCAGCACGGCGTTGACGAACCCGGCCGCCCCCTGGCCGACGTGCTGGCGGGCGAGGGCGACCGTGGCGCTGACGGCGGCGTGGTCGGGCACGCGCATGGCCAGGAGCTGGTGGATCCCCAGCCGCAGGACGTCCAGGACCGGGGGGTCGATCGAGCTCGCCGGCCGGTCGGCGGCCCGGGCCGCGACCGCATCGTAGAGGCCCTGCATCCGCAGGGCGCCGTAGGCCAGCTCCGTGGCGAAGGCGGCGTCACGGCCGCGGAGCCCGGCGGCCCGCAGGATCCGTGGGAGCTCGAGGTTGGCGTAGGCGTCCTGGAGGGCCACCGCGCGCAGCAGCAGGTAGGCCGACTCCCTGGCCGGGTCGCTGCGACGCTGCCGCTGCGCCGGTGCCTGGGCCGACCGGCGCCGCGGTCCCCGGCGCCCGGCCGGCGGCTGGTCAGCCATCGAAACGCTCCCCCGGCCGCGGTCGGACGCCGCGTGCCCAGTCGGCGGCGGACATGGCCCTCCTGCCCTGCGGCTGGACGTCCCCGAGCCGCACCGCCACGGTGGCGGTGCCGACGAGCACCTGGTGGCGCTCCACGCGCAGCTCGCCCGGGCCCAGCGGCTCCCCCTCCCCCGGAGCGTCCGCCGGCTCGACCGGCTGCAGCCGCAGCCGCTCGCCGCGCCAGGTGGTCCAGGCGCCGGGGGCCGGGGTGCAGGCGCGGATCCGACGGTCGACGGCGAACGCGGGCACCGTCCAGTCGACCCTGGCGTCCCCGGGCGTGAGCTTGGGCGCCAGGCTCACCCCGTCGGGGGCCTGCGGCTCGGGCACCAGCTCTGCCCTCTCCAGCCCGTCCAGGGTCGCGACGACCAGGTGGGACCCGGCCCCGGCCAGCCGGGCCAGGAGGTCGCCGCTGGTGTCCCGGGCCCGGATACGCTCGGTCAGGCGACCCAGCACCGGTCCGGTGTCCAGCCCCTCCTCGAGGAGGAAGGTCACCGCCCCGGTGATCTCGTCCCCGGCCAGGACGGCGTGCTGGACGGGCGCGGCACCCCGCCACTGGGGCAGGAGGGAGAAGTGCAGGTTGACCCACCCGTGGACCGGCAGCCCCAGCAGGTCCGGCGGCACGAGCGCCCCGTAGGCGACGACCACGCCGACGTCCGGGGCCCAGTCCCTCAGCTGCTCGGCCACCCCCTCCTCGGCCAGCCGCTGCGGGGCGAGGACCGGGACCCCGGCGGCCTCCGCGGCGGCCCGCACCGGGGAGGGCCGCGACCGACGCCCGCGCCCGGCCCGGGCGTCGGGTCGGGTCAGGCACCCGACCACCTCGTGCGGCGAGCCCAGGAGCGCCTCGAGCGTGGGGACGGCCACCTCGGGCGTTCCGGCGAAGACAACCCTCACCGGGCCACCCCTCGGCGCAGGCGACGCCCCGGCCGCCCCGCGGGCGACGCCGGGACGGCGACGGTCCTCCTGTCCGGGGTCAGAACTGGTCCTTCTCGTCGGAGATCGTCGCCCGGAACTCCTGGGCGTCGTCGAGGCGCAGCTCGGCGATCTCCTCCCCCTGCTCGCGCAGCAGCTCGTGCCGCTCGCGGCGCCGGCGGGCCTGCTCGATCGGGTCGGGCACCGGTGCGGCGGCGATCAGCCGCTGGGTGTACTCCTCCTGCGGGTGCTCCATGATCTGGGCCCGTGGCCCGGCCTCGACGACCTTGCCGTTCTGCAGCACGACCACCTGGTGGGCGAGCAGGTCGACCACCGCCAGGTCGTGGCTGATGAAGAGGCAGGCGAAGCCGAACTGCTCCTGCAGCTCGGCGAAGATCTTCAGCACCCGGGCCTGGACGGACACGTCGAGCGCCGACGTCGGCTCGTCGGCGACGAGGAGCTCGGGATCCAGGGTCAACGCCCTGGCCACGCAGATGCGCTGCCGCTGCCCGCCGGAGACCTCGTGCGGGTAGCGGTTGAAGACCTCCCGGGGGAGCTGGACGGCGTCGAGCAGCTCGTAGATCTTGTCCTGCCGGGTCTTGCGGTCGCCCACCTTGTGCACCACGAGGGGTTCGGCGATGCACTCGCCGATGGGCAGGCGGGGGTTGAGCGAGGCGGCCGGGTCCTGGAAGACGACGCCGATCCGCTTGCGCAGGGCCTTGAGCTCGCGCTTGTTCATCGTGGTGATGTCCTCGCCGAGGAGCCGGAACTCCCCGGACGCGGCGGGGATCAGGCCCAGGGCGCACCGGCCGATCGTGGACTTGCCGGAGCCGGACTCGCCGACGAGGCCGACGATCTCGCCCTTGCGCACCTGGAAGCTGACGTCGTCGACGGCCCGGAACGGGGGCTTGCCCATCCGCTGGTACTCGATGACGAGGTTGCGCAGGTCGATGGCCAGCGGGGCGTCGTGGTCGACCTCCTCGCGCACGCTGATGCCCATCTGGCCGCGGCCGGCCCCCATCTTGGGCACCGAGCCCAGCAGCATCCTGGTGTAGGCGTGCTGGGGGTGCAGCAGCACCTCCTCCACGGTGCCGCGCTCGACGATCTCGCCCTTGAACATCACGGCGACCCGGTCGGCCATGTCGGCCACGACGCCCATGTTGTGGGTGATGAGCAAGATCCCGGTGTTGAGCTTGTCCTTGAGCGAGCGCAGCAGGTCGAGGATGTCCGCCTGCACCGTGACGTCGAGGGCGGTGGTCGGCTCGTCGGCGATGATGACCTTGGGGTCGCAGCTGATCGCGATGGCGATGACGACCCGTTGACGCTGGCCGCCGGAGAGCTCGTGCGGGTACTTCTTCATCTGCTTGGCCGGCTCGGGGATGCCGACCATCTCCAGCAGCTCGATGGCCCGGTCGACGGCAGCCTGGCCGCGGGCCACGTGGTGCAGCTCCATCGACTCCACCATCTGGGTGCCGACGGTCAGCACGGGGTTGAGCGCGGTCATCGGCTCCTGGAACACCATCGCCACGTCGTTGCCGCGCAGCCGGCGCATGTTCCGCTCCGAGAGCTGACCGACGTCCCGACCGGCCACGTTGACGGCGCCGCCGATGGTGGCGTTGGACGGCAGCAGCCGCATCGCGGTCATCGAGGTGACCGACTTGCCGGAGCCGGACTCACCCACGAGCGCGACGACCTCGCCCGGGCGCACCCGCAGGTCCACGCCCTTGACGGCGTGGACGCTGCCGAACTCGGTCTTGAAGCGGACGTCGACGTCGTCGAAGGTCAGCACGACCTCCTCGCCCTCGCCGGGGGTCCCCGAACCGGTGAACACCTGGTCGCCGTAGTTCTCGGTCGTGGTCGTCATCAGTCGGCGGTCCTGTTCTGACGGGGGTCGAAGGCGTCGCGCAGGCCGTCACCGAGGAAGTTCACGGACAGCGCGATCGCCAGGATGATCATGCCGGGCCACCAGAAGAGCCACGGCCGGGTCTGGAAGCTGTTCTGGTAGGTCGAGATCAGCAGGCCCAGGGAGGTGTCGGGCGGTCGGACGCCCCAGCCGAGGAAGGACAGGGCCGACTCCAGCAGGATGGTCGCGGCGATCGCCAGCGTGGCGCTGACGATGATCGTGCCGATGGTGTTGGGCAGGATGTGCTTGAAGATGATCCGGCTCGAGCTGGTGCCGATGGCCTCGGCGGCAGCGACGAACTCGCGCTCGCGCAGGGAGAGCACCTCGCCGCGCACCAGCCGGGCCAGGCCGGTCCAGGTCAGCACGCTCAGCAGGAAGGCCAGGGGCCAGATGCCACCACCGGCCATCTTGCCGAAGACCGCGGCCATGACCAGGAGCGGGATGACGATGAACAGGTCGGTGACCCGCATGAGGATCGCCTCGACCCAGCCGCGGTAGTAGCCGGCCAGGGCGCCGACGAGCGTGCCGATGATCGTCGACAGGATGCCGACGGTGAAGGCCACGATGAGCGAACGCTGCGTGCCGCGCATCGTGAGGGCGAAGTAGTCCTTGCCGGCGTTGTCCTGGCCGAAGGGGTACTCCCCCGGCTCGAACGGCCACAGCTGCAGGGTGGGCCGCCCCATGTTCTCCACCAGGGCGCCCTCCCAGAAGTTCTTGCCCCACCAGCCCGGGATGACCCCGTAGCCGATCGAGGTGAAGGCGAAGACCGTGATGGCCAGCAGGGCGACCAGGGAGACCATGGCGCCGCGGTGGCGGAAGAATCGGCGGCGGACCAGCTGGCCCTGGGAGTAGGACTTGCCGGTCAGGTCGATGTTCTTCTCGACCGAGTAGATCTCCGGGGCCCCGTCGGCGCTGGTGCCGTCGGTGACCTCGTCCATGGTGTCCGGGTCCTGCGGGGCGGCCTTGTCCTGGGGGGCCGGCACCGGGGAGAGGCCCTCGCGTCCGCTGCCGGGGACCTCGGGCCGGTCCTGCTCGGGGCGGTCCCCGCCGCTGGTCGGGGGCTTGTCGTTCATCGGTCGTTCCTTCGCATGGTCGTGGCCGGCGTCGTCGCCGCCGGTGTCGTGCTCGGGTCGCGGTTCACGGCGCCGCTCACCGGCGGATCCGCGGGTCGAGGAAGGCGTAGGCGATGTCCGCGAGCATGTTCATCAGCACCGCCGCACCGCCGGCCACGAGGTAGTAGGCCATGACCGGGCCGGGGTCGACGGTGTTCAGGCCGTCGCGGAAGATCGCCCCGAGGCCCTTCCAGCCGAAGATGGTCTCGGTGATGACGGCGCCGCCGAGGAGGGCGGCGAAGTCGAAGGCGACGATGGTGGTGATCGGGATGAGCGCGTTGCGCAGCGCGTGCTTGGTGTAGACGACCCGGTCGGAGAGGCCCTTGGACCGCGCGGTGCGGATGTAGTCCTGGTTGATCGTCTCCAGCATCGAGGCCCGGGTGTAACGGCTGTAGCCGGCGATGGAGATCAGCGTCAGCACGATCGTCGGCAGGATCAGCTGGACGCCCCAGTTGTAGATCTCGATCCAGAAGTTGCCCTCGAGCCGCTCCGAGGGGATGCGGGCGTCGCCGATGGTCCCGATCGGACGGCCCTGCGGGGCGACGTCCAGGAAGCCGGCCCAGTTGCGCAGCAGCTGGTCCATGAAGACGAGGAAGCCGAAGGCCAGGGCGGTGCCGATGTTGACCACCATGGAGGTCTTCTTCTCGAAGCCGCCGAAGAACCAGCCGATGGCCGCACCGACAGCCGCGGACACCAGCGCCAGCAGCAGGACGAGGCCCCACGAGGGATCCTGGATGAGGGGCTGGACGAGGAAGTAGCTCACCACCCCCACAGCCAGGGTCCCCAGGCCGGCGTAGAGGATGCGGCGGTGCTGCAGACCCACGGTCAGCACGAGGAAGAAGGCCAGGGCGGCCAGCCCCCCGACGATGATGAGGGGCAGGCCGAGGGCGGGCTGGCGCCACCAGCCGATGCGGTCGAACCAGAAGACGGCTCCGAAGACCACGCCGGCCGTCACCAGGAAGGTCAGCGCCTGCCGTCGGATGTCCCCGCCGAGCACCGAGGCGATGAGCAGGCCGAAGACGATCGCGATGACCCCCATGGCGACCGTCGTCAACTGTGGGTCGGCCATCCAGTTGTTGAACCGGATCGCGCCGAAGTCCTTGAGCAGCACCGCGGCCCAGAAGACGGGCAGGGAGAAGAAGAGGAAGGCCAGGAAGGTGATCGAGTAGTCGAACCCGGAGTACTGGCGGATCGCGGAGAGGACGCCCAGGGTGATGCCGATGATGATGGCCAGGGCCACCGACAGGGCGACCAGCCGCAGGCTGGCTCCCGCCGCCCCCAGCAGGAGGCTGTTGACGTTGGCGCCGTCCCGGGTGGTACCGAGGTCGCACTGGAGCACCAGGCACTTGCCGGCCCCGGTCAGCCAGGTCAGGTAGCGCTGCCACCACGGCATGTCCAGGTTCATGTTGCGGATCCGCGCCTCGATGAGCTGCTCGCGGTTCTCGGCGCGGGTCTCCCGCAGGTCCTGCAACGGGTCTCCGGAGTTGATGGTGGCGAAGTACATCAACGCCGAACCCAGGACCAGGATCACCGCCGAGATGGCGATCCGGCGGAGGATGAACTGGAGCACGGGGAATACCTTCCTGCACTGGGACCACGTCGTCGTGGCGGGGGTGACGTGGCACTCTAACCGACCTGGCAGGCCGTTGGCGAAGAGCCCCGGCGCGCGTCGGGGACGGGGCGGACCGGTCGATGGAGGGGGCACGCGGCGGGGCGGGAGGGCTGATGCCCTCCCGCCCCGTGGCGTGCGACGGACCTACCGGGACGACGTCCCGGGACGGACCGTTAGCGCCGGTGGATCAGCTGGCGCGGACCCACTGCTCGGCGTTCCACGACACACCGGTCTGGGTGGAGTTGTGGCGGACGTTCTCGAGCGAGGCGTCGTGACCGATGACGCCCGGGTGGGCGAACAGCGGGATGCCGTAGAGGTCGTCCCACAGCAGCTTCTCGATCTTCTTCACCTGCTCGAGGTGGACGGCCGGGTCGTTGGACGAGGCCAGCTCGTCCCAGGCAGCGTCGACCTCCTCGTTGGAGTACTGGCCGAAGTTCTGGCCGCCACCGGTGGAGTAGATCGGCTCGCCCGAGGCGATCTGCCCCGAACCGGCCCACGCGAAGAGGGCGACCTCCCAGTCACCGGTCTCCAGCGGACCGCCCTGCTGGAAGAAGGTCGAGTCGCCGGCGTCGACGATGTCGAACCCGGCCTCGTCGCAGGAGGCCTTGATCGCGGTGACCTCGTCGGTGCGGCGCGGGTTGGGCGCCGAGTAGCCGATGCGGACCTCTACCGGCGTCTCGAGCCCGGCCTCCTCCAGCTTGGCGGCCGCACCCTCGATGTCGACCTCGTCGTACCGGCCGTCGTAGGCGGCCGAGAGGACCTCCTGGTAGTCCGGCTGGAAGGGGAACTTCTCGCGCAGGTTCATGACCTCAGCCTCGGGGTTGATCGGCTGGATCAAGTTCTGCACGATCTGCTGACGCGGCACACACATCGCGAACGCCTCGCGGGCGGCCAGGCCACCCTCCTCGTCGGAGAAGACCGAACCCTCGGCGAAGTTGAAGTCGAGGTGCTCCCAGGTCATCTCGTCGCCGGTGAGGGTGGTGACGGTGTCGCCCATGCCGGCGAGCTGGTCCATGGTGTCCACGGTGGCCTGCGGCTCGATGACGTTGATGTCACCGTTCTGCAGGGCCTGGACGTGGGTGCCCGGGTCGGCGAACTTGAAGACCAGGTTGGCCGTGGCCGGGGCCGGGCCGTAGAACTCCTCGTTCGGGACCAGACCCAGGGACAGGTCCTTCTCCCAGACCGAGCCCTGCAGGGTGTACGGACCCGAGGACGGGACGATGGACTCGTCCGGGATCTCGTAGTCGTTGAAGACCCAGCCGGTGTTCCAGAACTCCGAGGCCTGGGCCACCGTCTCGCCGTCGCCGTCGAGGATGGCCTGGGCGAGCGCTTCGGGCTCCATTCCGGACTGCTCGGCCACGATGTGCGAGGGGAGCGCACCGTTCACCAGGAGCTCCCAGTCCGGGTAGGGCTCGGGGTAGACGACCGTGAACTCCTTGGAGCCCACCTCGGTCTCCAGGCCATCGGGAACATAGACGCCGAAGGTGTCGGACACCGGGTCGAAGCCGAGGGTGTCGACGCCGCCGAGGGCCTCCGGGTTGGAGGACGCCCATTCGAGCAGGTAGTCGTTCGCGGTCACCGGGGTGCCGTCGGACCAGACCGCCTCGTCGGAGATGGTGTAGTCGACGGTCAGCGGGTCCTCGCTGGTGACCTCGTAGGAGCCGAACCACTCGTTGGGGTAGACGGTGCCGTCGGTACCCCAGTACCAGAAGCCACCGATGAGCTGGTTGTTCACCACCGCGTTGTAGGTGGAGTTGGTCGACGAGGTGTTGCCGTTGTAGGCGTTGTACTGCTCGGCCCCGGTCGAGAACGAGATCTCGTCCTGGGCGGTCTCGATGTCGCCCAGGTCCGCCTTCGCGGTGTCCTCCTCGCCACCGCCGGCAGCGGTGCCGTCCTCCGAGGTCGCCGAGTCGTCGTCGCCGCCTGCGGTCGACTCCTCGTCGTCGGTCTCGGCGTCGGTGCCGCCGCCCTGCTCGTTGGTCGTGCCGGTGTCCTCGGGGGTGTCCGTCTCGGACGTGCAGCCGGCCAGGGCGAGGGCTCCGGCCGCCACGACGGCCATGGTCGCGCGCCTGATCTTCAATGTTCCTCCTAGTGGGAAGCTCGGGCCGGAGCACGCGTCCCACTCTGGACGCGCACCCGGTCGACACCGAGCCGGGGGGTTGCGAGAGCAACATAGGCACGGGTGGGGCCCCGACGCCACACCGGTGACCGGACGGTCACTCGATCGTTACCAGTTTGAGACGTCGGCCGCCCGCCCGTCGGCGGCTCAGCGCGGGCCCTCGAGGGGGTCGAGCACCGCGCGGACCTGGTCGTCGGACCGGCGGGCGCTGAGCGCCGCCCGCACCGCGCGGACGTCGGCGGGCAACGATCCCGCCCGTCCCTCTCCCAGGACCGCGACGAACTCCTCGGGACCGGTGGCCCGGACGCCGCCGAGCGGGACGTGGCCGAGCTCCTCCAGCCGGTCGGCGAACTCCTTCACGCCCGCGGGGGCGCCGCGGAGCAGCACGTGCCGGCGCACCGGAGGAAGACCCAGCTCGACCCGGTCCGCCAGCTCGCGCGCGGCGAGCCACACGGGGTCCCACCGGACGAGGGCCTCGACGGCCGGGACCTGGGCGTGCGGAGGGACCCCGCACAGCACGACCCGTCCTGGGCCTTCGCGGGGGGCCGGCCGGACCATCGCGGCGGCAGCGCTCCACCTCCGCAACGCCTCGACGGCCGCGTCCAGGCTGGCCCGGTCCAGCAGCTGCCAGCCGTCCAGCAGGGCCGCCGCCCGGTAGCCCCCTGGAGCCCATGGCTCGGCGCCCGGCGTCGCGACCACCACCATGGGCGTGTCCTCCACGGTCGCGACCACGGAGGCACCGCCGGACGTGAGCACCCGGACGCCGGGGAAGGCCCGTCCGAGCTCCTCTGCGGTCCGCCGCTCCCCGACGCCGATCGCCCGCAGACGTCCCGAGCCGCACGCCCGGCACCGGGTCTCCTCCGCGGGGGGCAGCCCGCACCAACGGCAGACCGGCGTGGTGCCGGTCGCGGGCACGCCGACCGGTCCCGCGCAGCGGGGGCACCGCACAGGGGTGCGGCACTCCTGGCAGGCCAGTGCTACGACATACCCCTGCCGGGAGACCTGGACGAGCACCGGCCCCTCCTCGAGGCCGTCCCGCAGGGCCCGCCAGGCGAGGCTGGGGATGCGGGCGGTGCGGGCGGCCGGGTCGCGGTCCTCCTGCCGTCCCTCACCGGCGACGAGCACCGACGGGGCCGCCGCCCGCACGGCGGACCTGCCCGGCACCACGTCGGCCGCGAGGCCGGTCGCGACCCAGGCCTGCAGCGGGACGCTGCGTGCCAGACCACCGACCAGCAGGCCGGCACCCTCCTGGACGGCCCGCAGGCGCAGCACCTCGCGCACGTGCGGGTAGGGAGCCCTGGGCTCCTGGTGCAGGTCGTCGCCGTCGTCCCAGCAGACGAGCAGGCCCAGGTCCCGGACGGGGGCCCAGGCCGCGGCCCGGGTGCCGACGGCCACCCGGGTGTGCCCCCGCAGGAGGCGCAGGAAGGCGCGGTAGCGCGCCTCCGGTCCCAGGTCGGCGGTCAGGGCGACGCAGTCCTGCTCGCCGACGGCGGCCGACACGGCGGCGAGCACCCGGTCCACGTCACGCCGGTCCGGCACCACCACCACCGCGCCCCGCCCGCCGGAACGGGTCGCCGCCACCGCCTCCGCGACGGCGTCCGGCCAGTCCGTCCCGGGGGTCTGTGCGGGCAGGGCCGTCCACGCGGCCACGGGCGACTCCCCGGCCGCCAGCCGACGCAGGAGCGCGGGGCCGGCGGGGAAGGCGGACCAGGCCCCAAGGGGCTGCCCGGCGGAGGGAGGAGCGGCGGGGCCGGCCGGCTCCTCGGCCGGTGGGGGCTCGGCGGACTCGGCGCGGGCGTGCCGTGGGGGCACGGCCAGGCGGAGCACGTCGGCCAGGGTGCCGCCGTAGTGGTCGGCCACGGCCCGGGCCGCGGCCAGCACGTCGGCGGTGAGCACGGGCTCTGCGCCCACGACCCGCAGGACCGGCGACAGCCTGCCGGGATGGTCGGCCTCGGCGGCCCGGGCCACGACGAAGCCGTCGTGCTGGCGGCCCGCCATCCGCACCCGCACCCGGACCCCGGGCTGCGCGGCGTCGGCCAGGTCGTGCGGGACGACGTACTCGAAGACCCGGTCGAGGTGGGGCAGCGGCGTGTCGATGACGACCTGGGCGACGGGGTCCCGGTCGGCCGGGGCCCGGTCCGCGGGCGGGGACGGTCGACGGCGGCGTCGGGCACCGGCCGGTGGGGGCACCAGCGTCAGCTGCTCCTCCACCTCGTCGCCCCCCGCCCGCGTCCGCGCGTCCGGCGCCACCGGTGCTCAGACCGCCCGGCGCAGCTCCTCGACCCGGTCGAGGCGCTCCCAGGTGAAGGCGTCGTCCACCCCAGGCGCCTCCGTGCGGCCGAAGTGCCCGTAGGCGGCGGTGGGTCGGTAGATCGGGCGGAGCAGGTCGAGCTGGTCCACGAGGGCGGCGGGCCGCAGGTCGAACACCCGGGCGACCGCGTCCTGGATGGTGTCGTCGGGCACCGTGCCGGTCCCGAACGTCTCCACGTAGAGCCCGACCGGATGCGCGGTGCCGATCGCGTAGGCGACCTGGATCTCGCAGCGACGCGCCAGCCCGGCGGCCACCACGTGCTTGGCCACCCACCGCATCGCGTAGGCGGCGGACCGGTCGACCTTGGAGGGGTCCTTGCCGGAGAAGGCTCCTCCCCCGTGCCGGGCCATGCCGCCGTAGGTGTCCACGATGATCTTGCGCCCGGTGAGGCCGGCGTCCCCCATGGGCCCGCCGATCGTGAAGATGCCGGTGGGGTTGACCAGCATCCGGTAGCCGTCGGTGTGCAGGTCGATCCCGGCCTCGTGCGCCTCCTCGAGCACCGGGCCGATGACCCGCTCCCGGATGTCGGGCGTGAGCTGGTCCTCCAGGGAGATGTCCCGGGCGTGCTGGGTGGACAGGACCACGGTGTCCAGGCGCACGGCCCGGTCCCCCTCGTAGGCGATGGTCACCTGGGTCTTGCCGTCGGGCCGCAGGTAGTCCAGCTCGCCGCTCTTGCGCACCTGGCTGAGCCGCTCGGCCAGCCGGTGGGCCAGGAAGATCGGCAGCGGCATCAGCTCGGGGGTGTCCTCGCAGGCGTAGCCGAACATCAGGCCCTGGTCGCCGGCGCCCTGGACGTCGTAGGGGTCCGCACCGGACTCGTCGCGGCTGGCCATGGCCGTGTCCACGCCGACGGCGATGTCGACGGACTGGTCGCCGATGGAGACCTCGACGCCGCAGGTCCGTCCGTCGAACCCCTTGTGCGAGTTGTCGTAGCCGATGTCCAGGATGGTGTGGCGCACGATCTGGGGGATGTTGGCGTAGCCACTGGTGCGCACCTCCCCCGCGACGTGCACCAGCCCCGTGGTCACCAGGGTCTCGACCGCGACCCGCGAGCCCGGGTCCTGGCGGAGGAGCTCGTCGAGGATGCCGTCGCTGATCTGGTCGCAGATCTTGTCGGGGTGTCCCTCGGTGACGGACTCGGACGTGAACAGGCGGGCCATCGACTCTCCTCGCGGTTGCGCAGCGGCTGCTGACTGACCCGGGCAGTCTACGGTCCGGGACCGACGGCCCCGCCTGCTACGTCCCCAGGGCGGAGACGACCTCGTCGAGGACCGCGGCGGCGACCTTGTCCTTCCCGGTCGGCCCGACGGTGCGCACGTCCGCGACGTCGGGACGCAGCAGGTGGACGGTGCTGGTGTCCTGGCCGAAGGTCACGCCCGGGCCCACCTCGTTGGCCACGAGCAGGTCGCAGCCCTTGCGTTCCAGCTTGGCCCGGGCGTGCTGGAGGACGTCCCCCTGGTCGTCGCCGGTCTCCGCGGCAAAACCGACGAGGAAGGGCCGGTCGCGGTCCCCCCGGTCGGCGACCAGGCCGGCCAGCACGTCGGGGTTGCGCACCAGCTCGACCACGGGCGCCTCCGACGCGTCCGGTCCGTGCTCCTTCTTGATCTTGCGCGTGGCGTAGGCCGCGGGCCGGAAGTCCGCGACGGCGGCGGCCATGACGACGACGTCCGCGTCGTCGGCCACCGCCTGATGCACGGCGTCCTGCAGCTGCAGGCCCGTCTCGACGTCGACCACCTCGGCCCCCTCGGGGGCGGGGAGGTCGACGTTGGCGGACACCAGGGTCACCCGGGCCCCACGACGGGCCGCCTCGGCCGCGAGGGCGTAGCCCTGCTTGCCCGACGACCGGTTGCCCAGGAAGCGCACGGGGTCCAGCGGCTCGCGGGTGCCGCCCGCGGACACCACCACGTGCCGTCCGGCGAGGTCGACGGGTGAACCGTCGGCTCTGCGGCCGGTGGCCGCACCCTCCGGGACACGGGCCAGCGCGGCGGCGACGATCTCCTCCGGCTCGGGCAGCCGACCGGGGCCGCTGTCGGTGCCGGTGAGCCGGCCGGAGGCCGGCTCGACGACGTGGACCCCCCGGTCGCGCAACGTCCGCACGTTGGCGGCCGTCGCGCCGTGGTGCCACATCTCGGTGTGCATGGCCGGGGCGAGCACGACCGGGCAGCGCGCCACGAGCAGCGTGGTGGTCAGCAGGTCGTCGGCCAGGCCGGCGGCCGCCCGGGCCAGCAGGTCGGCGGTCGCGGGGGCCACGAGCACCAGGTCGGCCTCCTGCCCGAGCCGGACGTGCGCGACGCCCGGCACGTCGTCCCAGACCTCGGTCGCCACGGGCCGTCCGCTGAGGGCCTCCCAGGTGGCGGTGCCGACGAACCGCAGCGCGGCGCGGGTGGGCACGACGGTGACCTCGTGCCCGGCCTCGGTCAGCAGGCGCAGGACCAGGCAGGCCTTGTAGGCGGCGATCCCCCCGGAGACCCCGAGGACGATCCGCATACCCCTGGTCCTGGTCAGCTCTCGATGGCGCCCAGGTGCAGCTTGCCCTGGTCGACCTCGTGCAGCGCGATGGACAGCGGCTTGTCGGTCGCGTCGGCCTCCACGAGGGGACCGACGTACTCGAGCAGGCCCTCCGAGAGCTGGGAGTAGTAGGCGTTGATCTGGCGGGCCCGCTTGGCGGCGTAGATGACGAGGGCGTACTTGCTGTCCGCCCGCTCGAGGAGACTGTCGATCGGCGGGTTGGTGATGCCGTCCGGGTGGGCGATGGTGCCGGTCACGTTCTCACGATTCCTTTGCTGGGGTGGGGTCAACCATCAATGATACGAGTTCCTCGGCGGCGCGGGAAACGTCGTCGTTGACGATGGTCACGTCGAACTCCTGGGCGGCGTCGAGCTCGGTGCGGGCGGTGCGCAGCCGCACCTCGCGTTCCTCGGCCGACTCGGTGCCCCGTCCCTCGAGCCGGTCGACGAGGTCGCCCCAGGAGGGCGGTGCGAGGAAGACGAACAACGCGTCGGGCATCGCCCTGCGGACCTGGCGGGCGCCCTGCAGGTCGATCTCCAGCAGGGCCGGCCGACCCTGCGCGAGCACCTGCTCCACCGGTCCGCGCGGCGTGCCGTAGCGGGCCCGGCCGTGCACCCACGCCCACTCGAGGAGTTCGTCCTCCCGCGTCAGCCGGTCGAACTCGGCGTCGTCGACGAAGTAGTAGTGCTGGCCGTGGACCTCGTCCGGCCGCGGCGGCCGCGTGGTCGCCGACACCGACAACCAGACCCCCGGGTGGTGACGGCGCACGTACGCGGCCACGGTCCCCTTGCCCACGGCGGTCGGCCCGGCCAGGACGACGAGTCGACGGGCGGGGACCGAGCCCCCGGGGTCGCCGGCGACGTGGGACTGCTGCGCGGTGATCAGCTCTCGCCGAACCGCTCGAGCAGCTGGGCGATCTGGTTGGCGCCCAGCCCACGGACCCGACGGCTCTCGGAGATGCCGATCTCCTCCATCACCTGCCGGGCCCGGACCCGACCCACGCCCGGCAACGACTCCAGCAGCGCCGAGACCTTCATCTTGCCGACGACGTCGTTCTCCTTGCCCTCGGAGATGACGTCCTTGAGCGAGCCCTGGGCGTTCTTGAGCCGGTTCTTCACGGCCGCGCGCTCACGGCGGGCCTCCGCCGCCTTGGCGAGCGCGTCGGCTCGCTGCTCGGGCGTCAGCTGGGGAAGGGGCACGATCCAACTCCTCCGTCTGGGTCGGTGCACGGACGGGTGTCCGCTGCAGTGAACCTATCCACACCCGGGCGGGTGTGCCAACCCCGCGCGGAGCTCACCCCGGGGCCAGGTCGCGGCGCAGCTGCCCGGACCACGTGGTGACGGCCCGGACCAGGTCGTCCGGGCGTGGTCCGGCTGCGAGGATCCCCCGGCCGACCGGCACCAGGACGCGGTCGGTCAGACCGGCGAAGACCCGCGCCACGTCGGCCCCGGACGCCCCCTGCGCGCCGACCCCGGGGGCGAGCACCGGGGCGCCGGCGGCGGACAGGTCCAGACCGAGGACCGAGGGGGTCGCCGGGAGGGTCGCCCCGACCACCAGGCCCACGTCCCCGAACGGTGCCAGGCCGGCGTTATCGGCCGCGACCTGGTCGACCACCCGGGCGGCGACCGACGGCGACCCGACCTGCTGGACCTGGGCGCCCTCGGGGTTGGACGTCAGTCCTAGGACCCACACCCCGCGGCCGGTCGCGCGGGCGAGGTCCACGGCGGGACGGAGCGCCCCGTAGCCGAGGTAGGGGCTCAACGTCACCGAGTCGGCGGCCAGCGGGGCTCCGTCGGCCAGGTAGGCCTCGGCGTAGGCCAGCATGGTCGAGCCGATGTCCCCTCGTTTGACGTCCAGCACGCTGAGCAGGCCGCGCTCCCGGCACCCGGCGAGCACCTCCTCCAGGACGCGGACCCCCTCCGCACCGTGCCGCTCGAAGAAGGCGGACTGTGGCTTGACGGCGGCGCACCTGCCGGCCGCCGCGTCGAGGACCCGACCGCTGAAGACGCGCAGCCCGTCCGCGTCGTCGGGCAGTCCCCAGTCCGCCAGCAGCCGCGGGTGCGGGTCGAGCCCGACGCAGAGGGGACCGTGCCGTCCCATCGCCTCGGCCAGCCTGGCTCCGAAGTGGGTGGTGGTCACGCGGTTCTCCTGTCTGTGGTGGGACGAGGGGACGAGGGGGGTGGCGCTGCCTCGGCGGCCGTCCGCAGCACCGGCAGCTGGGTGGGGTCCGCCCACAGGGCCGTGCCCACCTGGACGCCGTCGGCACCGTCGCTGAGTGCGGCACGGACGGTCGTGGCCGAGTGGATCCCACCGGCGGCGACGAGAAAGGTGCCGGGCCAGCGCTGCTCCGCCGCTGCCGAGCACAGCGAGCGCAGTCCGGCCCTCGTCGTCGCGGCGTTCGAGGGTCCGGTCCACCACCGGCCCCCGCCGAGGGGAACCTGCCCCGACACCACGACGGCCGAGGCTCCTCCGGCCACCGCGGACCGGGCGACGGCGACCAGCTGCGGATCGACCGCCAGCACCTTGACGAGGACGGGCAGGGTGCGCCCCGCGGCCTCGCGGACCCGGGCGGTCGCCCGCAGGACCGTCTGCTCGTCGCGGCCGCGCAGGTCCACCTCGACGGCGCCCATGACACCTCCGTCGGGGTGCCGCAGCAGCTGCTGCAGCGGGGCGGCGAGCTCCTCGGGCGCAGCACCCCGCACCGCGAGGCACACGCGGTGGCCCGCGGTGGCGGCCCAGGTCAGGCGGGCGCCGGCCACCTCGACGGTGAGGGCAGGCGCGTCGTCGTGGTCGACCCCGCCGACGCCGGACCCGTGCACCCGGGTGCGTGCGTCGCTGCTGCGACGGGACCCGGTGGCGACCGGACCGACGGGGAGCAGCAGTCCGTCCGCACCCTCGAGGCGGGCCAGCGCGGCAGGGTCGGTCAGCGCGCCCGGGCCGAGCCAGGTCCGTGGCAGCGTCGTGCGCCGTGCGGCGCTCAGGACGACCTCCCCCCGACCCACTCCCCCGGGACCACCGGGCCCTCGGTGCAGGCACGCAGCAGCTGCCCGGCGGCCGGACCGCCGGGCAGCTCCAGGTCGCACCCTCCGCACAATCCCGTGCCGCACAGCACGTCCTGCCCGCCCACGTCCAGGACGCTGGCCCGGCAGGCCACGCCCCGCGCACCGGCCGCGTCGACGAGCCGAGGCAGCAGGTGCAGGGGGGTGGCCGCATACACGACCCCCACCTGGCCGGTGAGCTCGTCCAGCACCCGGCCGACGGCGTCGACGAGGTCGACCGAGGTCGTCAGCACCACGCTGCGGGCGTGCCGGCGCAGGAAGGGCAGGTCCAGGTGCAGCTCGGGGTCGTCGGCCGAGAGCACGAGGTGCACGACGCAGCCCCGGGAGCGCAGGCGCGCCGTGAGCCACCGGAGCGGGACGGCGCCGCCCTCGTGGCCGACGAGGAGCACCGGCACCGGCTGACGGGGTGCCGGGAAGCCCTGCCCCACGGGGCCCAGCAGCCTCATCCGGTCGCCGGGCGTCGTCGACCGGTCCGCGGGAAGCACCAGCTCGGCCGTGGTGCCGTGCACCGGGTCCTGGTCCGAGCCGGCGAGCCAGTGCACGCGGGCCCGGACCGTGCCCGCCGCCGGGTCGCGCGGCTCGACCACGAACTGGCCCGGCCGTGCGCTGCCCCAGCCGTCGTGCCCGTGGGACACCGTCAGCCCGACCACGTCGAAGCGGCCGGCCGGACGTACCGAGACGACCTCGGCCGTCGACGTGGTCAGGACCTCGGCCGGCCGGGGCCCGGCGGGAGGTCGCCGTGCGTCCATGACGGTGGCCGCGACGGCGTTCAGCCGCGGGCGTCGACGGCCGGGGCCGCGGCCCGGCCGAACAGGTCGAGGGAGGCCGCGTGCTCCTGCAGGGACGCGACCTGCAGGGGGCCGCCGCGCATCGCCTCGATCCCGAGCACGGCCACGGCCAGCTGCTGGACCGTGGTGATGATCGGGCGGTCCAGGCTGGTGGTCGCCGCCCGGATGGCGTAGCCGTCCGCCCGTGCGTCGCGCCCGGAGGGCGTGTTGATGACCATGTCGACCTCCCCGGCCGTGATGCGCTCCACCACCGAGGGGCCAGAGGAGCTGCTCCCCTCCGGCTGGCTGTGCTTGCGCACCACCTGGGCCTCGATGCCGTTGCGTCGCAGGACGTCGGCGGTGCCCTCGGTCGCCATCACCGAGAACCCCAGGTCGACGAGACGCTTCACCGGGAAGATCATCGACCGCTTGTCCCGGTTGGCCACGGACACGAAGACCGTCCCGCCGGTGGGCAGGCTCGTGCCGGCCCGCAGCTGGCTCTTGGCGAAGGCGGCGCCGAACGAGGCGTCGATCCCCATGACCTCTCCGGTGGAACGCATCTCCGGACCGAGGATCGAGTCGACCGCCTGACCGGTCTGCGTGCGGAACCGGCGGAAGGGCAGGATCGCCTCCTTGACCGAGAAGGGGGCGTCGGCGGGCATGACGCCCCCGTCCGCGTGCGCGGGCAGGGCCCCCTCCCGCCGGAGCTCGGCGATCGTGGTGCCCATCATCACCCGGGCGGCCGCCTGGGCCAGCGCCACCCCCGTGGCCTTGGCCACGAACGGGACGGTCCGGCTGGCGCGCGGGTTGGCCTCCAGGACGTAGAGCACGTCCTGGGCCAGGGCGAACTGCACGTTGATCAGGCCACGGACCCCGATCGCCTCGGCCAGCAGGCGGGTCGCCTCCCGCACCTGCTCCAGCTCGGTGCGACCCAGGGTGAACGGTGGCAGCACGCAGGCGGAGTCGCCCGAGTGGATGCCGGCCTCCTCGATGTGCTCCATGATCCCGCCGACGTACAGGTCCTGACCGTCGTAGAGGGCGTCCACGTCGATCTCCACGGCGGTGTCCAGGAAGCGGTCGACGAGGACGGGGTGGTCCGGGCCGGCCAGCGTGGCCCGGTCGACGTACCCGGCCAGGGTCTCGTCGTCGTAGACGATCTCCATGCCGCGTCCGCCCAGGACGTAGGAGGGGCGGACCAGGACCGGGTAGCCGATCTCCCGGGCGACCTCGAGCGCCTCGCGGGCCGAGTACGCGGTGCCGTGCCGGGGTGCGGCCAGGCCCGTCTCGGCGAGGATCCGGCCGAAGGCCGCACGGTCCTCGGCCAGGTGGATCGCCTCCGGCGAGGTCCCCACCACGGGCACGCCCTCGGCCTTGAGCGCCGCCGCCAGACCGAGCGGGGTCTGGCCCCCGAGCTGGACGACGACCCCGGCGAGCGGACCGGTCTGGCGCTCGGCGTGGACCACCTCGAGGACGTCCTCCAGGGTGAGCGGCTCGAAGTAGAGCCGGCTGGAGGTGTCGTAGTCGGTGGAGACGGTCTCGGGGTTGCAGTTGACCATGACCGTGTCGAACCCGTGCTCGCGCAGGGTGATCGAGGCGTGCACGCAGGAGTAGTCGAACTCGATGCCCTGGCCGATCCGGTTCGGGCCCGAGCCGAGGATGATCACGGCGGGCCGTTCCCGCGGGGCGACCTCGGTCTCCTCGTCGTAGGAGGAGTAGTGGTAGGGCGTCAGGGCCTCGAACTCGCCGGCGCAGGTGTCCACCGTCTTGTAGACCGGTCGGACGCCCAGGGCATGGCGCACCCCGCGGACGACGTCCTCCGTCATGCCGGTCAGCTCGGCGAGCTGGGCGTCGGAGAAGCCGTGCCGCTTGGTCAGGCGGAGCAGCTCGGGGCTGAGCCGCCCGTCGCCGGTCAGCCGCGCCTCGTCGTGCACCTGCGCGGCGATCTCGTTGATCAGCTGGATCTGGTCGAGGAACCACGGGTCGATGCCCGTCGCGTCGTGCACCTCCTCGACGCTGCAGCCGCCGCGCAGGGCCTGCTGGACCAGGACGATCCGGCCGTCGGTGGGCGTGCGGGCCTGGTCGAGCAGGGCGCGAGCCATCTCGGGGCTGGGCGACTCGTCCTCGCGCCAGTGGAAGCTGCTGCCCGCGCGCTCGACCGAGCGGAGGGCCTTCTGCAGCGCCTCGGTGAAGCAGCGCCCCAGCGCCATCGCCTCGCCCACCGACTTCATCGTCGTGGTCAGCGTCGGGTCCGCCGCCGGGAACTTCTCGAAGGCGAACCGGGGCACCTTGACCACGACGTAGTCCAGGGTCGGTTCGAAGGCGGCCGAGTACCAACGGTCGGCGTCGTGCGGCTCTTCGCCGGAGGCGGTCCGGGGGGCGTCCGGGCGGCGGAGCCCCCCGGACGTGGTGATGTCGTTCGGCACCTCGTCCAGGGTGTAGCCGAGGGCCATCTTGGCGGCGATCTTGGCGATCGGGTACCCGGTGGCCTTGGACGCCAGGGCCGAGGACCGGGACACCCGCGGGTTCATCTCGATGACGATGACCCGTCCGTCGTCCGGGTCGACCGCGAACTGGATGTTGCACCCGCCGGTGTCGACGCCCACCTCGCGGATGACCGCGATGCCGATGTCGCGCAGCTGCTGGTACTCCCGGTCGGTGAGCGTCATCGCCGGCGCGACCGTGATCGAGTCGCCGGTGTGCACCCCCATCGGGTCCAGGTTCTCGATGGAGCAGACGACCACGACGTTGTCCGCCCGGTCGCGCATGACCTCCAGCTCGTACTCCTTCCAGCCCATGATGGACTCCTCGAGGAGCACCTCGGTGGTGGGGCTGTCCTGCAGGCCGGCGCCGGCGATCATGCGCAGCTCGTCCTCGTCGTGCGCGAATCCGCTGCCGAGGCCGCCCATGGTGAACGAGGGCCGCACGACCACCGGGTAGCCGAGCTCCTCCGCTGCGGCGATCGCCTCCTCCATGGTGTGGCAGATCGCCGACCGGGCCACCTCGGCCCCGCAGCGCTCCACGACGCCCTTGAACGCCTGCCGGTCCTCCCCCAGCTGGATCGCCTCGACGTTGGCGCCGATGAGGGGGCAGCCGTAGCGTTCGAGCACGCCTGCCTCGTGGAGCGCGATCGCGGTGTTGAGCGCGGTCTGACCACCCAGGGTGGCCAGCACCGCGTCCGGCCGTTCCTTGGCGATGATCGCCTCGACGATCTCTGGGGTGATCGGCTCGACGTAGGTGGCGTCGGCCACCCCGGGATCGGTCATGATCGTCGCCGGGTTGGAGTTGACCAGGACGACGCGCACGCCCTCCTCGCGCAGCACCCGGCAGGCCTGGGTGCCCGAGTAGTCGAACTCGGCGGCCTGGCCGATGACGATCGGCCCGGATCCAATGACCAGGACGCTCCTGATGTCCTCACGCCTGGGCACTGTGCTCCTCCATCATCGTCACGAACCGGTCGAAGAGATGCTCGGCGTCGTGCGGACCGGCGGCCGCCTCGGGGTGGTACTGAACGGAGAAGGCCGGGACCTGCTCGCAGACCAGGCCCTCGACCACGTCGTCGTTGAGGGCCACGTGGCTGCAGCGCACGGGGCCGTAGGGGGTCGGCACCGGCTCGTCGGTGGCCGCACCCTCCGGCCAGCCGACGGCGAAGCCGTGGTTGTGCGCGGTCACCTCCACCCGGCCGGTGGACCGGTCGAGGACGGGCTGGTTGATCCCCCGGTGCCCGAACGCGAGCTTGTAGGTGGGCAGACCCAGGGCGCGCCCCAGCAGCTGGTTGCCGAAGCAGATGCCGAAGTAGGGCAGCCCGGCGTCCAGTGCCCGGCGCAGCAGCTCGATCTCGTGCTCGGCCGTGGCCGGGTCGCCCGGACCGTTGGAGAAGAAGACCCCGTCGGGCTCCACCGCCAGCACCTCCTCCCACGTGCTGGTCGCCGGCAGCACGTGCACGCGGATGCCCCGGGCGGCCATCAACGTCGGCGTCGTCCCCTTGATGCCCAGGTCGAGCGCCGCCACCGTCCAGCGTGGCGTCACCCCCTCGGGCGGGGACACCACGTAGGCGTTCGGCGTCGACACCTCCTCGGCAAGGGCCGCGCCCACCATCGGCGGTGCTTCCTCCACCGTGCGCCGCAGCTCCTCCGCCGGGCGACCGGCGTCGGGCCCGGAGAAGACACCGACCCGCATCGCACCGCGGTCACGCAGGTGCCGGGTCAGCGCCCGGGTGTCGACACCGCTGATGCCCACGACCCCGGCCTCGCGGAGGGCGTCCTCGAGGTCCCCCTGCGAGCGCCAGTTGGACGGACGCAGGGCCGGCTCGCGCACGACGAACCCGGCCACCCAGATGCGCCGGCTCTCCATGTCGTGCGGGTTCACGCCGGTGTTGCCGATGTGGGGGGCGGTCATGACGACCACCTGCCGGTGGTAGGAGGGGTCGGTCAGCGTCTCCTGGTAGCCGGTCATCCCGGTCGAGAACACGGCCTCACCGACCGTGGTGCCGACGGCGCCGTAGGCCTGGCCCGAGAAGGTGCGGCCGTCCTCGAGGACCAGCACCGCGGGCTCGTGGCGGGTCGCGGTGCTCACTGCTCCTCACCTCCCCACACGAGGCCCTCGCGGGCCGTGACCCGTCCACGCAGCATCGTCAGGTGGACGGCGCCGGTCAGCTGCAGCCCGTGCCAGGGGTTGTTGCGCGACAGCGACCGGGACCGGGTCGCGTCCACCGTGACCACGCGGTCCGGGTCGACCAGGGTGAGGGTCGCGGGGTCGCCCGCCTGCACCCGGTGCCCCTGATCGGTCAGCCGGGCGATACGGGCCGGGGCCTGGGACATGACCCGGGCCACGTCGGACCAGCTCATGCGGCCCTCCTGGACCATGAGGGTGCTGACCACGCCGAGCGCGGTCTCCAGGCCGAGCATCCCGAAGGCCGCGTCGACGAAGGCGTGCTCCTTGTCCTGACGCACGTGGGGCGCGTGGTCGGTGGCCACGGCGTCGATGGTGCCGTCGGCCAGCGCCGCGCGCAGCGCCTCCGCGTCCTCGGTGGGCCGCAGGGGCGGGTTGACCTTGAAGGTCGGGTCGTAGCCGACCAGGCGCTCCTGGGTGAGCATGAGGTGGTGGGGGGTCACCTCTGCGGTGACGTCGATCCCCTGCGCCTTGGCCCAGCGGAGCACCTCCACGGTGCCGGCCGTCGACACGTGCGCGACGTGCACCCGAGAGCCGGTGTGTCGGGCGAGCATGACGTCCCGGGCGACGATCGTCTCCTCGGCGACGGCGGGCCAGCCGGGCAGACCCAGGCGTCCGGAGAGCTCGCCCTCGTGGCAGCAGGCCCGGCCGTCGGCCAGCCGGGGGTCCTGGGAGTGCTGGGACACGACGCCGTCGAAGGCGCGGACGTACTCCAGCGCCCGGCGCATCAGCCGGGCGTCGTGGACGCACCGGCCGTCGTCGGAGAACACCCGGACGCGCGCCCGGGACCGGGCCATGAGGCCCAGCTCGGCCAGCTCCTCGCCGGCCAGCCCCTTCGTGACCGCGCCCACCGGGTGGACGTCGACGTAGCCGGCCCGCCGCCCCAGGTCCAGGACCCGTTCGGCCACCTCGGCGGTGTCGGTGACCGGGTCGGTGTTGGCCATGGCCAGGACGGCGGTGAACCCGCCGGCGGCGGCGGCCTGCGATCCCGTCTCGACGGTCTCGGCGTCCTCCCGACCGGGTTCCCGCAGGTGGGTGTGCAGGTCGACGAACCCGGGCAGCAGCACCAGGCCGTCGGCCGACAGCCGCTGGGTGCCCGCCGGGGCCTGGGCGGACGCCTCCGCCCCGACGGCCACGATCCTGCCGTCGGCGACGAGGACGTCCTGGGCCCCGTCCCCGAGCACGTCCGCCCCCTCGACGAGAAGGCTGGGCTGGGTGTGCGAGGTCACTGGGTGCTCCCTTCCCCGGCGAGGAGGTGGTAGAGGATGGACATCCGGACGGCGACGCCGGCGCTGACCTGGTCCAGGACCAGCGAGCGGGCCGCGTCGGCGGCCTCGGCGGAGATCTCCAGGCCCCGGTTCATCGGGCCCGGGTGCGTGATCACCGCGTGGTCCGGCAGCAGCGCGAGCCGGCGGGGGGTGAGCCCGTAGGTGACGGCATACTCCCTCGCGGTGGGGAAGTATCCCCCGCTCATCCGCTCGCGCTGGACCCGGAGCATCATCACGGCGTCCACGCGCGGCAGGACCTCGTCCAGGTCGTAGGAGGTCTCGAACCCGTCGACCCCCGCCCAGGAGGCCACCCCGGCGGGCATGAGGGTGGGCGGAGCCACCAGGGTGACGGAGGCGCCGAGGGCCCGCAGGCAGAGCAGGTTGGAGCGCAGGACCCGGGAGTGCGTCAGGTCGCCGACGATGGCCACGTGCCGCCCGTCCAGGTCGCCGAGCGCGCGGCGCAAGGTGTAGGCGTCGAGCAGGGCCTGGCTGGGGTGCTCGTGGGTGCCGTCGCCGGCGTTGACGATGGAGCAGTCGACCCAGTCGGCGATCTGGGCCGGGGCGCCGCTGGCGGGGTGGCGCACGATCATCATGTCCACCCCCATCGCGTCGATCGTCAGGACGGTGTCGCGCAGCGACTCCCCCTTGGAGATGGAGGTCCCCTTCCCGGTGAGGTTGATCGTGTCCGCGCTCATCCACTTGCCGGCGATCTCGAAGGAGGCCCGGGTCCGGGTGGAGTCCTCGAAGAAGAAGTTGATGATGGTGCGGCCGCGCAGGGTCGGCAGCTTCTTGACGTCGCGGTCCTGGACCTCGTGCATGGAGACCGCGGTGTCGAGGATCGAGTCGATCTCCTCACGGGTGAGGTCGGCGATCGAGAGCAGGTGCTTCACGGCGCCACCTCCGCCGGTCCGGCGATCCGCACGCCCTCGGTGCCCTCGCCGTCGTGCTCGGCCAGGCGCACCATCACCCGCTCCGCCGTGGAGGTCGGCAGGTTCTTGCCGACGTAGTCGGCGCGGACGGGCAGCTCGCGGTGGCCCCGGTCGACGAGGACGGCCAGCCGGACGGCACGGGGCCGCCCGAGGTCGGAGAGGGCGTCGAGGGCGGCCCGCACCGTGCGTCCGGAGTAGAGGACGTCGTCGACGAGGACCACGACCTTGTCGTCGACCCCTCCGGGGGGTACCACGGTCGGCTCGACGGCCCGGGTGGGCTGGCTGCGCAGGTCGTCGCGGTACATCGTCACGTCGAGGGACCCGACGGGGACCTCGGTCCCCTCCACCCGTTCGAGAGCGTCGGCCAGGCGGCGGGCCAGATGGGCTCCGCGGGTGGGGATCCCCAGGAGCACCAGGTGCTCCGGCCCCTTGTTGGCCTCGAGGATCTCGTGGGCGATCCGGCGCAGCGCCCGGTCGATGTCGTCGCTGGTGAGGACCTCTCGTCCTGGACCAGCCGTGTTCTGGGCAGGGGGCACAGCCCGTCTCCTTCCCCGCCTCGCAGGACGGTGGTTAAAGGATGATGCTCGGTGTCGTCACTGTACTGCACCCGGACGGGGGCTCCGTGCCGCCGCCCGCGGTAGTCGCGCTCGGACGTATCGCGCGCCCGCACGACGTGGTGCTCGGCGACCAGCCCGAGCCCGACGGGTGGGTCGGCGACCGCTTCCGCACCCGTGGTCCGTGACTTCCGGGGCGTCCGGTGCCCCCGCTGACGACCCCTGCGTGGCGGCCGGAGCCGTCAGGCCAGGGTGTCCTTGACCTCGGCGATCCGGGACAGCAGCCCGTTGACGAACCCCGGGGAGTCGTCCGTGGACAGGTTCTGCACGAGGTTCACGGCCTCGGAGACGGCCACGCCGTCGGGCACCTCGTCGTTCCAGACGATCTCCCAGGTCCCGATCCGCAGCGCGGCCCGGTCCACCGCCGCCATCCGGTCCAGGGACCAGCCCTGGGACCAGGTCGTGAGGGCCTCGTCGATGGAGGCCCAGTGGGCCAGCACCCCGCGGACCAGCTGCACCGCATACTCCGGGAGCGGGTGCTGGGTGGTCGGCGCCGCGATCCGCTCCTCCAGCAGCGTGCCGACGTTGAGGCCCCGCTGCTCGGCCTCGAAGAGCAGCTCCAGGGCGCGCTTGCGCGCCTTGGTGCGTGCGGGCACGTCAGTTCACGCGGCCGAGGTAGGAACCGTCGCGGGTGTCGACCTTGACCTTGGTGCCGGTCTCCAGGAACAGCGGGACCTGGATCTCCGCGCCCGTCTCCAGGGTGGCCGGCTTGGTCCCGCCGGTGGAACGGTCGCCCTGGAGCCCGGGCTCGGTGTGGGTGATCTCCAGGACCACCGAGGCCGGCAGCTCGACGTACAGCACCTGGCCGTCGTGCTGGGCGATCATGACGCGGCCGTTCTCGAGGAGGAACCTCGCCGCGTCCCCCATGGCCTCCGGGGAGACGTGGACCTGCTCGTAGGTCTTCTCGTCCATGAAGATGAAGTCGGTGCCGTCGTTGTAGAGGTACTGGTAGTCCGACCGGTCGACGGTCGCGGTCTCCACCTTGGTGCCGGCGTTGAAGGTCTTGTCGATGATCTTGCCCGAGGTGACGTTCTTGAGCTTGGTGCGGACGAACGCCGGGCCCTTGCCGGGCTTGACGTGCTGGAACTCCAGCACCTGCCACAGCCCGTTGTCCATGTCCAGGACCATGCCGTTCTTCAGGTCGTTCGTCGTTGCCACAGCGTGCTTCCTTCGCAGGTCGGTCGGGTCGGGTCGGTGGGGTGGGAGGGCCGGCGCGGACACGGACCCAAACCTGGACAAGTCTAACGGTGGTTCCGGGGGCGACCGGCACCGTCCTGCGGCACACTGCGGGTATGAAGTGGTCCACCGCCCTGGCCGTCCCCGCCGCCGCCCTGGCCGCCGTCGCCGCGAGTGACCTGTCCCAGAAGCAGCACGCCATCCGGCACAACTTCCCCGTCGTGGGCAACCTGCGCTACCTGCTCGAGAAGGTCGGCCCGGAGCTGCGGCAGTACATCGTCACCAGCAACAACGAGGAACGGCCCTTCAGCCGCGACCAGCGGCGCTGGGTCTACGCCTCGGCCAAGCAGCAGAACCCCTACTTCGGCTTCGGCACGGACAACGACGTCGAGCACGACGAGGGGTATGCCGTCATCAAGCACCGCACGTTCGCGGACGTGCAGCCGGTCGTGCACCCCAACGCGGGCGAGGAGACGCCGTTGCCGGGGGCCAAGGTGCTGGGTGCGGCCCGTGGACGTCGTCGGGCCTTCCGCCCGGCGTCCGCGGTCAACGTGGGCGCGATGAGCTACGGCGCCCTGTCCGGCCCGGCGGTCGAGGCGATCAACCGCGGGTGCGCGCTCACCGGGGCCCTGCACAACACCGGCGAGGGCGGGATCTCGGTGCACCACCAGCACGGCGCCGACCTGGTCTTCCAGATCGGCACGGCCTACTTCGGCTGCCGGGACGCCCGGGGACGGTTCGACCTGGCGCGGCTCAAGGACCTGGTGGCCGAGCATCCCGTGCGGGCGATCGAGGTCAAGCTCTCGCAGGGGGCCAAGCCGGGGCTCGGAGGCCTGCTCCCGGCGGCCAAGATCACCGAGGAGATCGCGGCGATCCGTGGGATCCCCATGGGCCAGGACTGCCACTCCCCCTCCCGCCACGCCGAGTTCTCCGACGTGGACTCGATGCTCGACTTCGTCGAGCTCCTCGCCGAGGAGACCGGGCTGCCCGTGGGGATCAAGTCGGCCGTGGGCCACGACGAGATGTGGGAGGACCTTGCCCGGCTCATGGCCGGCGGCGACCGCGGGGTCGACTTCATCGCGGTCGACGGCGGGGAGGGTGGCACCGGCGCGGCACCGCTGACCTTCGCCGACTCGGTCTCGCTGCCCTTCCGGCTCGTCTTCCCCCAGGTCTACTCCGCGTTCGCCCGGGAGGGCCTCACCGACCGGGTGGTGTGGATGGGCGCCGGCAAGCTCGGGCTGCCCGAGAACGCCGCGGTGGCCTTCGCCCTAGGGGTCGACCTGGTCTACGTGGCCCGGGAGGCGATGCTGGCCGTCGGGTGCATCCAGGCCCAGCGGTGCCACGACGACCGTTGCCCCACCGGTGTGGCCACCCAGAACGCCTGGCTCACCCGGGGCCTGGACCCCGACAGCAAGTCCGAGCGGGCGGCCTCCTATCTGCGGGCGTGGCGACGCGAGATGCTCAAGGTGGCGGAGGCCTGCGGGGTCGAGCACCCCGGCCTGGTCACCGGGGAGATGGTGGACATCCTGCTCGGCACCCGCACCGCCACGCCGCTGTGGCGGTCGGTGGGCTACGAAGACCCCGGGTGGGGCCTGCCCTCCGCGGCCCAGCAGGAGCAGATCCGCCAGCTGATGGCCGGGGCTCCCGCGGGCGGGTCGGCCCCGCCCTCGGCGACGGCGGTCGACGCGCCGGACGACGGTCCGGAGGAGGGGGTCGGTGCGCCGACGGCCGACGGCGGGGCAGGCCGCAGGTCCCGCATCGACGACGCGGCGACCCCCGGCTGAGGGGCCTCAGGCCACGGCGTCGTAGGCGGCCCGCAGCTCGTCCTCGCCCGGCCCCTCGAGCCGGGCCGGGCGGGCCAGTCCCTCGAGCACGACGAACCGCAGGGTGGCCCCCCTGGCCTTCTTGTCCCGGCCCATCGCCGACCGCAGCTCCGGCCAGCGCCCGGCGCCGTAGGTGGTGGGCAGACCCACGGCGGAGAGCACCCGACGGTGCCGCGCGAGCAGGTCGGCGTCGATCAGACCGCGCCGGTGCGCCAGCTCGGCGACGTAGACCATCCCCACCGCGACCGCGTCGCCGTGACGCCAGGTGTAGTCCTCCACCTGCTCGACCGCGTGCGCGAAGGTGTGGCCGTAGTTCAGGACCTCCCGCAGCGAGGACTCCCGCAGGTCGGCCGCGACCACGTCCGCCTTGACCTGGACGGACCGGGTCACGAGCTCCACGGCCAGCGCGGGCTCGGCCACGGGGTCGAGCGCGGCCTGGGGTGCGGCCTCCACGAGCTCCAGGATGCGGGGGTCGGCCACGAAGCCGCACTTGAGCACCTCCGCGAGACCGGAGGCGTAGTCGGGCCGGGTCATGGTCGACAGCCAGGCCGGGTCGCAGAGCACGGCCGCCGGCGGGTGGAAGGCGCCGACGAGGTTCTTGCCCTCGGCGGTGTTGATGCCGGTCTTGCCGCCCACCGCGGCGTCGACCACGCCGAGGAGGGAGGTCGGCAGGTGGACGACCTCCACCCCCCGCAGCCAGGTCGCCGCCACGAAGCCCGCCAGGTCGGTGGTCGCCCCTCCGCCCAGGCCGACGACGAGGTCGTCGCGGGTGAAGCCCTCCTGCCCGAGCCGGGCCCACAGGTCGGCGAGCACCCGCACGTCCTTGGCCGCCTCGGCGTCCGGCACGGCCACCGGGACCGGGCGGGCCCCGGCCGCAGCGAGCCGCTCCAGGACCTGCCCCAGGAGCTGCTCGCGTCCCGGCTGGTGCACGACGAGGACGCGACGCCCGGGTGCGGCGTGGTCGGCCAGCCGGTCCAGGACGCCCGGGCCGACGTGGACGTCATACCCCTCCCCGGGGCCGCCCACGTGCACGGTCCGGACGCTCATCCTCCGGCCCCGAGCCGCTCGGCGACCTCCGCCACGACGTCCGCCGGCGTCCGTCCCCCGGTCTGCACGTGGTGGTCGGCCAGCCGCTCGTAGGTGGGGCGGCGGGCGTTCATCAGCCGGGTCCAGGAGGCGCGGGGGTTGACGAGGAGCAGCGGCCGGGAGGTGTCGAAGCCGACGCGGGAGGCGGCGTCCCCGATGGTGACGTCGAGGAAGACGACCTGGACGTCGGCCGACTCGAGGGCGGCGGCCACCTCGTCCTGCATGACCGCTCCCCCGCCGAGCGCGAGCACGCAGGGCCGCTGGTCCGCCAGGGCCTGCAGCACCGCGGCCCGCTCGAGGTCGCGGAAGGCGGCCTCCCCGTCCTCGACGAAGATGTCGCTGATCGAGCGCCCGGTGGTCGTCTCGACCTCGGTGTCGGTGTCGACCAGGGGGACGCCGAACCGGTCGGCGAGCGCAGCCCCCACCGTGCTCTTGCCCGCGCCGGGGGGTCCGACGAGGACGACGACGGGGCCGCTCATGCGGTGCCTCCGTCCGGCCGGAGGGGCACGTCGGCGGGGGCCGGCCGCAGGTGCTCGGGGACGTGCTCCAGGTAGGCGGCGTGGTTGCGCGCCACCTCGGCCACCGAGTCCCCGCCGAACTTCTCCAGGACCGCGTCGGCCAGGACGAGCGCCACCATGGCCTCGGCGACGACTCCGGCGGCCGGGACGGCGCACACGTCGGACCGTTGGTGGATGGCGGTGGCGGACTCACCGGTGCTGGTGTCGATGGTGCGCAGCGCCCGGGGCACGGTGGAGATGGGTTTCATGGCCGCCCGGACCCGCAGCACCTCGCCGGTGCTCATGCCCCCCTCGGTGCCGCCGCTGCGCAGGGTGGTCCGGCGCACGTGTCCCTGCCCGTCGGCGACGATCTCGTCGTGCGCCCTGCTGCCTCGACGGGCCGCGGTGCGGAACCCCTCGCCGACCTCGACCCCCTTGATGGCCTGGATCCCCATGAGCGCGGCGGCCAGGCGTGCGTCCAGCCTCCGGTCCCAGTGCACGTGCGACCCCAGCCCCGGCGGCAGGCCCCAGGCCAGGACCTCGACAACGCCCCCGAGGGTGTCGCCGTCCTGGCGGGCGGCGTCGATCTCGGCCACCATGGCGGCCGAGCGCTGCGGGTCGAGCGTGCGGACGGGGTCGGCGTCCAGCCGCTCCACGTCGTCCGGCCGCGGCAGCTCCGCCGACGAGGGCGCGTCCTCGTCCGGCGACGGCGTCCCGGCACGGCCGATGCTGACGGTGTGCGAGACGAGCCGGACCCCGACCGCCTGCTCGAGGAAGGCGGCGGCCACGGCCCCGAGCGCGACCCTGGCCGCGGTCTCGCGGGCGGAGGCCCGCTCGAGCACGGGGCGGGCCTCGTCGAAGCCGTACTTGGTCATGCCGACCAGGTCGGCGTGACCGGGGCGGGGCCGGGTCAGCGGGCGGTTGCGGGCCAGCTCCTGCGGAGCCCCGACGTCGTCGGACCGGCGCAGCGCGTCCTCGGGCACCGGCTCCGGGCTCATCACCGCCTCCCACTTGGCCCACTCGGTGTTCTCCACGAGCATCGCCAGCGGGGAA
This sequence comes from Ornithinimicrobium kibberense, assembly GCF_006519705.1. Lineage (NCBI taxonomy): Bacteria > Bacillati > Actinomycetota > Actinomycetes > Micrococcales > Ornithinimicrobiaceae > Ornithinimicrobium > Ornithinimicrobium kibberense. Next base: position 29,409 of record NZ_VFXM01000011.1, on the reverse strand, counting down.
CCGATGCTCAGCCCGTGGCGGAGCCCGCCGAGGAAGCGCAGCCGGTCCGCCTCGAAGGACATCCGGGCACCCCGGCCGTAGCCGAGGCGGCGGCGGGCGAGGGCGCCCTCGACGGCGTCCCGGTCCACCCGCACCCCTGCGGGCAGGCCCTCCAGGACGGCGGTCAGGGCGGGGCCGTGGGACTCCCCGGCGGTCAACCAGCGCAGCATGCCGGCGATTCTCCCACGCGGCCGGTCCCGGCCCGGCCCCCGGTGGCCGCGCGGGTCACCGCCCCCAAGTCACAGGAGGCCGGCCGACGAGCCCGGGACGAGCACCAGGCCCATCAGGGCCCCGACCATCATCGGAGGCCCGTAGGCGAAGTCACCCTTCCACCCGACCCGTCGGGTCACCAGGAGCAGGACGGCCAGCAGCCCCCCGACGAGGAAGCCGGCGTAGATGCCGGCCACGACCTCGGGCCAGCCGAACCAGCCCAGGCCGCCGCCCAGGACGACGGAGAGCTTGACGTCCCCCAGGCCCAGCGCCAACGAACCGCGGGCCAGGGAGACCAGCGCCAGCAGCAGGTAGAACCCGCCGCTGGCCACGCCGGCGAGGACCGAGCGCAGCAGAGGCTGCGGCCCACCGCCCACGAGGGCCGCCAGGAGCAGCCCACCGGCCAGGACGGCCATGGTGGGCCACATGATGCGGTCCGGGAGGCGGTGCACGTCCAGGTCCATGGCCGCCAGGCACACCCCCGCCAGGGTCACGACGAGCAGGGTGGCGGTGAGCACCACGGCGACCGGCCAGCCGGGCACGGCGTCGTCGTCGACGAGCCAGATCCGGTGCACCACGAGGGTCGAGGCCCCGGCGAGGGCGAACGGGACCCACCAGCGGTTCCCCGGGTAGGGGACGTCGGCCTCGTCGGGCTTGCGGTAGGTGGTCGCCTCCAGCCACCGGGCGACCGGGATCCCCAGCACCCCCACGACCAGGGCCACCAGGCCGAGGGCGAGCTGCTCAGACATCCCCCGCCCCTCCTGCGCCGGCCGCCGGTCCGGTCGAGGCGTCCTCCGTCAACGCCGCCCGCATCGCCTCCACCGGCCCATCATGCCCGGTCATCAGCCGTACCTGGCGGGCGGCCTGGTGGAGGAGCATGGCCGTGCCCCGCACGACGGGCCGCCGTCCGGCCGTGGCGGCGGACACGGCGGTCGCGAACCCGCTCGGCCAGGGTGCGTAGGCCACGTCCAGGACGACCGGACTGGCCCCGGCGAGCAGGTCCTGGACGACGCCGACGTCGGGGACCGCACCGGCCGGGAGGGTGCTGACGACGACGTCCGGAGCGTCGCCCCTCGCGGCGGTGCCGAGCCGCCGGGTGGTGGTGCGCAGGCCGAGTCGGTCCAGAAGCTCCCACGTGGCCGCCCGCGGGGCGTCGCGCACCACCAGGTCAACCTCCCGCACACCGAGACGGTCCAGGGCGACGAGGACCGATCGGGCGGTCGCACCACCGCCCAGGACCACGCCCCGGAGGGGCCCGACCAGCCCGGCCCCCACCAGGGCTGCGCCGACCCCGTGGACGTCGGTGTTCCAGGCCCGCCACCCCCGGTCCGGACAGGGGACGAGCGTGTTGGCCCCTCCGGTCAGCCGGGCGTCCTCGTCCACCTCGTCGGCGAGCGCCAGCGCCTCCTCCTTCAGCGGCATGGTCACCGACAGACCCGCCCACTCCGGGCCCAGGCCCGCGACGAACGCCCTGAGCGACCCGGCGTCGACCTGCACGGCCTCGTACGACCATCCGGTGAGGCCGAGCGCCCGGTAGGCGGCACGGTGGAGCGAGGGCGAGAGGGAGTGCCCCACGGGCGCTCCGACGACGGCGGCCCGCCGGCCGGCGCTCAGCACTGGTCGGGGTTGTCCTGGCACCACTGCTGGAAGAGCTGGACGTTCTCCTGGTGGCCCTCCCAGTCGGTGGCGAACCGGGTCTCGCCGGTGGAGGGATCCACGGTGACGAAGTACAACCAGTCGCCGGGCTCGGGGTCCATCGCGGCGCGGATGGCCTCCTCGCCGGGGCTGTTGATGGGGCCGGCCGGAAGTCCCGGGTGGGCATAGGTGTTGTGCGGGTCCGGGTTGGCCCGCTGCTCGTCGGTCGTGCCCGCCAGCCCGCGCTCCTGGTAGATGAAGTGCACCGTGGAGTCCATCTGCAGGTAGCCGTTGGTCTCCGGGTTGGGTTCCAGGCGGTTCTCGACGACCCGGGCCACCTTGGGCAGGTCCTCGGAGAACGCGCCCTCCCCCTGGACGATGCTCGCCTTGATGATGATCTCGCGCAGCTCGTCGTCCGGGATCCCGAGCTCGTCGTGCACCGCCCGACCCTGGTCGACGAGGGTCTGCAGCTGCTCCTGCGGCGTGGTGTCCGGGCCGAACTCGTAGGTGCTCGGGTAGAGGAAGCCCTCCAGCTCGCCCTCGGCGGCGTCGGGCAGGTCCAGCGAGGCCGGGTCGACCGCCTCGTAGTCCGCGACCTCGTTCCCGGTGGCCTCCGCCAGCGCGGCGAAGGTCTCGGCGACCCAGAGACCCTCACGGATCGTCACGCCGTCGATCTCGCGGTAGTTGCCGTCCAGCAGCCGGCCCAGGGCCGCCTCGGAACTCATCTGGTTGGCCATCCGGTAGGTGCCCGGCTGGATGGCGGACGACCGCGGGTCGGCCTGGAGCGCGGCGGTGAACGCCGACGCCGAGGCGACCACGTCGTTCTCGGCCAGGATCTCGGCGATCTGGCCGCCGCCGGCCCCCTGGGGCACCTCGATCATGACCTCGCCGGTGCCCGCGCCCTCGTAGTCCTGCGCCGTGGGCTCCCCCACGGACACGGTGGGCAGCAGGTCCCGCATCCAGCCGAACGCGAACACGGAGGCGGTGACCACGAGGGCACCGGCCAGGAGCAGCGACAGACCGACGAGCAGCGGGTTGCGCCGGCGTCGCCGCCGTCGCCGGAAGAGCTGCTCCTCGGGCTCCAGCACGTCGTCGGCCAGCGACTCGTCGTGGTCGTGGACGCCGCGCAGACCGAGGACGTCGTCGTCGAACCGGGTCCCGGACGCCGTGCCGTGCACGTCGTGCTCGTCCCAGTCCTCGTGCGGAGGATGGCTCATCCGTGTCCTTTGCTCAGGGGCCGGACCGGCGGGTCCGGGGCTTGCGCGCCTTCAGCGGCTCACCGGGGGGACGGCCGGCGCGTCTGGCGTCCAGCGCCGACTGGAGGATCAGGACCGCTGCGGCCTGGTCCACGACGCCCCGGTGCGCCCGCCCCCGGACCCCGCTGCGGTGCAGGTTCCGGTGGGCGTCCACCGTGGTCAGACGTTCGTCGACCAGTCGCACCGGCACATCCAGACGCCGCTGCAGCGCACCAGCGTAGTCGCGGGCGCGGCGTGCGGCCAATCCCTCGTCCCCCGACAGCGAGCGCGGCAGGCCGACCACGACCCCGACGGCCCGCCGGTCGGCGACCTCCGCGGCGATCATTTCGAGGTCCGTCAGACCCTCCGCGTCCCTCCGCAGGGTCGCGACGGGATGGGCCAGCAGGCCGACGGGATCGCTGGCCGCCAGGCCGACCCGGGCCTCCCCGACGTCCACGCCCAGGAGCACCCCGTCGCCGGGGGTCACGGCCGCAGCTCGTCCTCGACCCGGCGCAACGCCTCGGCGGTCCGCGACGGGTCCTGGCCCCCACCCTGCGCCAGGTCGTCCTTGCCGCCGCCACCACCGCCCAGGGTCTGCGCGGCGACCTTCACGAGGGCGCCCGCCCGGATGCCCCGGCCGCGGGCCGCCTCGTTGGTGCCGACGACGACGTGGGGACGGCCGCCAGAGGTGCCGGTCAGCGCGACGACGACCGGCCGGTCCGTGCCCAGCCGACCGCGCAGGTCGGTCACGGCACGCCGCAGGTCGTCCCCGGTCGAGCCCTCGCCCAGGTCGTGCCCGAGGAAGGTCACCCCGCCGACGTCCCTGGCCCGGTCGGTGAGCGAGGCGGCCGCGGCGAGCGCCTGCTGGGCCTTGGCCTGGGCGATCTGCCGCTCGGCCTCCTTCAGCCGGGTCATCAGCTGGCCGATGCGGTCGGGCAGCTCCTCGGGGCGCACCTTCAAGGAGTCGGTGAGCTGGTTGACGATGACGTTCTCCCGGGCCAGGTGCTGGTAGGCGTCCGCACCGACCAGCGCCTCCACCCGCCGGACCCCCGACCCGATCGAGGCCTCGCCCATGATCTTGACGAGCGACAGCTGCGCGGAGTTGAGCACGTGCGTGCCGCCGCACAGCTCCAGCGACCAGGGGCCCCCGACGGAGACCACACGGACGACGTCCGGGTAGCGCTCGCCGAAGAGCGCCATCGCACCCATCTCCCGAGCCTGGGTCAGGGGCATCTCGGCGGCGCTGACCGCGAGGTCGTCCATCAGCCGCTCGTTGATCCGCGCCTCCACCGCGGCCAGCTCGTCGGGCGAGAGCCCGCGGGTGGACCGGAAGTCGAAGCGCAACCGGCCGGGGGCGTTCTCCGAACCGGCCTGGGTGGCGGTGTCGCCCAGCGCCTCCCGCAGCACCTTGTGAACGATGTGGGTGGCGGTGTGCGCGCGGGACACCGACGCGCGGCGCAGCGTGTCGATCTGGGCCGTGGCGGCCTCACCGACGGCGACCTGCCCCTCCAGCAGGCGGCCACGGTGGACCACGAGGCCGGGCATCGGCCGCTGGACGTCGGAGACCTCCACGACGGCGCCGCCGGCCAGCCGGATGACGCCGTGGTCGGCCAGCTGTCCTCCGGCCTCGGCGTAGAAGGGGGTGCTGCCCAGGACGAGCTCCACCTCGGCACCACCGCCGTCGACGTCCCTGCTGGTCGCGCTGAGCCGCTCAACCTCCTGACCACCGGTGAACAGGCCGACGACGGGCGCCTCGCCGGTGGTCCGGTCGTAACCGGTGAACTCCACGGGACGGCCGAGCCGGTCCGCGACCTGCCGGTAGGAGGTGACCTCCCCGTGCCCCGCCTTCTTGGAGCGGGCGTCGGCCTTGGCCCGCTGCCGCTGCTCGGTCATGAGGGTGCGGAACCCCTCCTCGTCGACGGACAGGCCCTGCTCGGCCGCCATCTCGAGGGTCAGGTCGATCGGGAACCCGTAGGTGTCGTGCAGCTGGAAGGCCTGGCCGCCGGCCAGCGTCGTGGACCCCGTCTCCTTGGCCCGGGCGACGGCGGTGTCCAGGATGGTGGTGCCGCTGGCCAGGGTGCGGCGGAACGCCTCCTCCTCGGCGTAGGCGACCTCGCTGATCCGCGCCCAGTCCCGCTCGAGCTCGGGGTAGGACTGCTTCATGACGTCCTTGCTCACGGGCAGCAGCTGCGGCAGCGCGGCGTCCTGGACGCCCAGCAGGCGCATCGAGCGCACCGCACGGCGCAGCAGCCGGCGCAGCACGTAGCCACGGCCCTCGTTGCCGGGGGTGACCCCGTCGCCCATGAGCATCAGCCCGGACCGGACGTGGTCGGCGACGACCCGGAAGCGGACGTCGTCGTCGTGGTCCTTGCCGTAGGCGCGGCCGGAGAGGTCCTCGGCCCGCTCGATGACCGGGTAGACCTCGTCGATCTCGTAGAGGTTGTCCACCCCCTGCAGGAGGTAGGCGACCCGCTCCAGACCCATCCCGGTGTCGATGTTCTTGCGCGGCAGCTCGCCGGCGATGTCGACGTCGGTCTTGGACCGCACGGCCGACAGCTCGTCCTGCATGAAGACGAGGTTCCAGATCTCCAGGAAACGGTCCTCGTCGACGACCGGCCCGCCGTCGGGACCGTGCTCGGGACCCCGGTCGATGTAGATCTCGCTGCAGGGGCCACCGGGGCCGGGGACGCCCATCGACCAGTAGTTGTCCGCGGGTCCGCGCCGCTGGATGCGTTCCTGGGGCAGCCCGGCGATCCGGTGCCACAGGTCGGCGGCCTCGTCGTCCCCGTCGAGGACGGTCACCCAGACCGAGTCCGGGTCGAAGCCGAGGAACCCGTCGTCCTGGGACCCGGTGACAAACTCCCAGGCGTAGGAGATCGCGCCCTCCTTGAAGTAGTCGCCGAAGGAGAAGTTGCCGTTCATCTGGAAGAAGGTGCCGTGCCGGGTGGTCCGCCCGACCTCCTCGATGTCGAGGGTCCGCACGCACTTCTGCACCGACGTCGCCCGTGCCCAGGGCGCCGACTCCTGGCCAAGGAAGTACGGCTTGAAGGGCACCATGCCTGCGTTGACGAAGAGCAGGTTGGGGTCGTCGTAGACCAGGGGGGCGCTGGGGACGACGGTGTGGCCCTTGCTCTCGAAGAACCTCAACCAGCGACGGCGGATCTCGGCGGTTTCCATGGTCTCCTCACCAGGGGGCAGACGGACCTTGCCACTCTAGCCGCCGTCACCGGCCGCGGACGATCCGCCGCAGCTCGGCCCAGCGGACCGCGAGCCGTTCCTCCCATCCGCGCGTCGTCGGATGGTAGTAGTCCACGTCCGCCGCGAGCAGGTCGTCGGGAAGGTACTGCTGGGGGCCGACGCCGGCGGGTTCGTCGTGGCTGTACCGGTACCCCTCGCCGTGCCCGAGCCGGGCGGCACCGGCATACCCGCTCCCCCGCAGGTGCGGCGGCACCGCCCCGCCCCGGCCCGCACGCACGTCGGCGACGGCGGCGTTGATCGCGGCGTAGGCGGCGTTGGACTTGGGGGCCAGCGCGTTGTGGACGACGGCCTGGGCCAGCACGATCCGGGCCTCGGGCATCCCGATCTGGGCGACGGCGTGCATCGCGGCGACGGCCGTCTGCAGGGCCGTCGGGTCGGCCATGCCCACGTCCTCGCTGGCGGCGATGACGATGCGGCGCGCGATAAAGCGGGGGTCCTCCCCCGCCTCCAGCTGCCGGGCCAGGTAGTGCAGCGCCGCGTCGACGTCGCTGCCGCGCATCGACTTGATGAAGGCGCTGGCAACGTCGTAGTGCTGGTCCCCCGCCCGGTCGTAGCGCACCGCGGCGGTCGCCACGGCCTGCTCGACCGTCGCCAGGGTGATCGGGGCCGGCTCGTCCTCCCGGCCGGCGGGGCGCTCGTCGGCCGCCACCCCGGCCGCCGCCTCCAGGGTGGTCAGGGCCCGCCGGGCGTCGCCACCGGCCATCCGCACGACGTGGTCCAGCGCGTCGTCGTCGAGCGTGAACCCGCCGGCCAGCCCGCGCTCGTCGGCGAGCGCCCGGCGGACGACCGCCGCGACCTGCTCGTCGGTCAACGACTCCAGCCGGACCATGACGGACCGGGACAGCAACGGGGCGATGATGGAGAAGGTGGGGTTCTCCGTGGTGGCGGCCACGAGGATGACCAGGCGGTTCTCCACCCCGGGCAGCAGGGCGTCCTGCTGGGCCTTGGTGAACCGGTGGATCTCGTCGAGGAAGAGGACCGTGGCCCGACCGTGCAGCGACCGCTCGCGCACCGCCTCCTCCATGACCCCACGCACGTCCTTGACCCCGGCCGTCACCGCGGAGAGCTCGACGAACCGGCGGTCGGCGGCCGTGGCGACCAGGTGGGCGAGCGTGGTCTTGCCGGTCCCCGGCGGCCCCCAGAGGATCGCCGACAACGGTCCGGCGACCCCGGCGTGCCCCTCGATGAGGCGACGCATCGGCGACCCCGGTCGCAGGACCTCCTGCTGACCCGCGACCTCCTCCAGGGTGCGGGGTCGCATCCGGACCGCCAGCGGGGGTCGCAGGTCACCCTCGGGTGCGGCACCGTCGGCCCCCGTGGCTAGGCTGAAGAGGTCTGATCCACCGCTCGACACCCTGGTGAGGCTACCCGTGGCCGGTGCGCACCGCCCTCCTCGTCGTCCGCTGCTGGCGGCCCTCGGCCGGTCGACGGTCCGCCACCGCTGGTGGTACCTGGTCACCTGGTCCGTCCTGGTCGTCGCCGCCTTCGTCACGGCCCTGGGCCTGGGGCCGGGGCCGGGCCTGTTCGACCGGCTGACCTCCGGCGCGATCGAGGCGCCCGGGGACGCCCTGGTCGTCCAGGACGTCACCTCGGCCGACGCGGACGGCCCCGCCCTCATCGGGTCGGTGACCGGGGCCGACCTGCAGGACCCCGAGCTCGTGGGCGCGGTCGCCGCCTTCGCCGAGGACGCCGGCGAGGTCGACGGGGTGGCGGGGGTCGAGGCGCCGGTGCTGCACCCACGGTGGCCGGCGGCGCCCGAGGCCCTCGTCGCCGTGCGCGACCAGGACCCCGCCGGCGGTGCCTTCCTCCTCACCGTCGAGCTCGAGCCCGAGGTGACCTTCCCCCAGGCCCGGGACGTGCTCGTGGGCCTGGAGACGGCATACGCGGGGTCCCTCGCCGAGCGCACGGAGGCCGTGGACTGGGGCGGCGTCCCGCTGCTCGTGGACGACATCACCGACCAGATCCAGGTCGACCTGCAACGGGGCGAGGGCATCGCGCTGCCCATCTCGCTCGTCATCATGGTCGTCGTCTTCGGCGGTGTCCTGGCCGCCCTCATGCCGATCCTCGGGGCGGTGGCCAGCATCGGGGGCGGGCTGGCGATCCTGCTGGGGTTCTCCTACCTCATCGACCTCGACGCCACCGTCGTCAACATCGTCACCGTCATGGGCCTGGCCCTGTGCATCGACTACGGCCTGCTGCTCGTCTCCCGGTTCCGGGAGGAGCTGGACGCGGTCGCCCCGGGGGTGCGGCACCGCGACCTGTCCGCCGAGCAGGTCGAGGCCGCGGTCGTGGGCGCCCTGACGACCGCCGGCCGGACGGTCCTCTTCTCCGGGCTCATCGTGGGGATCGCCCTGTCGGGGCTGGTCCTGTTCGAGGCGCCCATCATGCGGGCCATCGGCGCCGCCGGCGTCGCGGTCGTCGTGGTCGCCCTGCTCGTGGCCCTCACCCTCGTGCCGGCCCTCGCGGCCACCTGGGCACGGCGGCTGGGGCACCGCAGGGGCGCCGGCGCCGTCACCGACGACGGCGTGTTCAGCCGGCTGGCGTGGGCCGTGCAGCGACGGCCGGTGGTCACGGTCGTGGCCAGCACCGCCGTCCTGCTCGCCCTCGCCTGGCCGGCCCTGGGCCTGCGCCTGACCTCCTCGGGCACGGACCTGCTCCCGCCCGGGGCCGACCAGCGGGTCTTCTTCGAGCAGCTGGAGGAGGACTACCCCCTCGTCGCCGCGCCCGACGTGGTGGTCCTGGCGCAGGCTCCCGACGACGAGGTCGAGGCCTGGGCCGAGACGGCCGCGGCGGTCGACGGCGTGCTGTCGGTCGACCCGCCGCAGGACCTCGGCACCTGGCCCGAGGACGTGCCGCTCGCGGCCGGTGCCGACGCCGACGCGCCCCTCGTGCGCCTCGGGGTGCGGGTCGAGGAGGGTCCTCTCGGCGAGCCCGCCAGGGAGGTCGTCGACGCCCTGAGGGCGGCTCCGCCACCGGCCGACGGGGAGGTCTGGGTCGGTGGCCAGGCGGCCTCGCTGGCCGACTTCGTCGACTCCGTCTGGGACCGGGCAGGCTGGGCCGCGGGCTGGATCGCCGGCGCCACGGTCGTGCTGCTCTTCCTGCTCAGCGGGTCGGTCGTCATCCCCCTCAAGGCGGTGGTGCTGAACGTGATCTCGCTGGGCGCGAGCCTGGGCCTGACCGTCCTGGTCTTCCAGCACGGGAACCTGGAGGGGCTGCTGGGCTTCGAGTCGGTGGGCGCCCTGGAGTCCGTGATCCCGCTGCTGGTGCTGGCCTTCGGGTTCGGGCTCTCGATGGACTACGAGGTCTTCCTGCTCTCCCGGGTCATCGAGCTGCACGAGCAGGGGCAGGACGACGACACCGCGGTCCGGCTGGGGGTGCAGCGGTCGGGCCGGATCATCACGTCCGCGGCGCTGATCATGATCGTCGTCTTCGCCGGCTTCGCCGCGGGGCACATGCTGGCCATCAAGCAGACGGGGTTCGCCCTGGCGGCCGCCGTCCTGGTGGACGCCACGCTCGTGCGGATGCTCCTCGTGCCCGCGACGATGACGCTGCTCGGCCGGTGGAACTGGTGGGCCCCGGGCTGGCTGCGACGCGTGCACGCCCGGGTGGGCGTCTCCGAGCGCGCCCCGGCCAGAGGGGTATGAGGATGCGCCGGATCACCTCGCACGAGGAGCTGGTGCAGCTCTCGGCGGGCGACCCGTGGGTGCGCTGGTCCCTGGACCCCGGTCTCCCCGGCGAGGTGTGGGTCCACGAGGGGGTCGCGCTCGTCGAACGTCTGGGCGTGCGCCGGGGGTTCTGGGTCGCGCCGCTGCCCGACGCCGCCGGCCCCGCCGTGCGGGCGGCGCTGGTGGCCCTGCGGGACGGGGGGCATCTGGAGCGGTTGCGCAGCAGGTCGGTCTCCGTGGTGCGCGAGCACGCCGCCCTCGCCTCCGAGGTGCTCGACCTGGGGGACGGCGGCGACTGGGACTGGATGTGGACCACCACCCCTCCCCCGGTCGATCCACGGGAGGACGAGCTGGTGGACCTGGACGACACGCGGGACGCGGACGAGCTGGCGGCCTTCGCCCGGGAGCACAACCCCCGCATGTGGACCGAGGTCGGCACGGGCCGGGTGATCCGATGGGTCGGCCGCCGCGACGTCGCCGGGAGGCTCACCGCCGTGGGCGGCGCCGAACGGGAGGCCGGCGGGGTGCCGCACCTCGCCGGGATCGTCACCGCCACCGGCGAGCGGGGTCGCGGCTGGGGAGGCGTGGTCACGGCCGCCCTGACGAGGTGGTCGCTGCACGGGCACGGGGTGTGCACCCTCGGCGTCTTCGCCGACAACGAGGTCGCCCTACGGGTCTACCGGCGTCTGGGCTACCGCACGGCCCGGGCCTGGCACAGCCGTCGGCTCCCGAACGGGTGACGTCCGTCCTTGCCGATCCGGGACCTTCGGCCCTACTACCGACCGTAGGAATCCGACAGGGTGATGACATGCCCCTCCACGGGGCGGCCGCCGGCCCAGGCCGGCGGGACATCACGATCCGGGCCCCCTGCCCGGAGGAGGTTCTTCGGCATGGCACAACGTCTTCGTCTCGTCGGGATCATGCTCATGGTCTTCGGCCTGGTCTTCCTCATCGGCTCCGGCGTCGCCTTCAAGATGTACCAGGACGGCCGGCACTCCCTGCAGAGCTTCAGCGAGGTCCAGGGCGTCGAGCTGTCCTACAACGAGGACGGTCAGCTGGTGGACCGGGGCACCACGGAGGAGGCCGACGCCATCATGACCATGCTCGAGGACGAGTGGGGCTACCCCGTCTCCGGCATGGAGATGGACGCCGACGACCCGCTGGTCAACACCGCCAGCGAGTACATGTTCCAGATGGCCACCGTCGTGCACCACGTCATCAACGGCACCACCGAGGTCACCCTCACCGAGGACCAGCTCGTCGACGCCGAGGGCAACGCCCTCACCGAGCTGCAGGTCGGCGACGAGACCCTGCAGGTCCCCGACCCGGTCCCCGCCGAGGGCTGGACCGTCGAGTACCCCAACGGCGGCAAGTACTGGAGCGACTTCGACCGCACCAACCCGGCCGACGCCGCCGCCCGCGGTGACATCTGGACCGGCACCGTCCACGGCCTCGTCGGCGAGCTCGGCGTGGGCACCGTGACCGCCTCCGCCCTCAAGCTGGCCCTGGGCCTGACCGCCCTCATCGCCGGCCTGGGCGTCATCAACATCCTCACCGGCGCCGGTCTCTTCTGGGCCGCCGGAGCCGCCCGCCGCGACGACCGTCCGGTCGCCGACGCGGACGACCGTCGGGTCCTGGTCGACCAGACCGCCTGATCCGCCGCGGCGCAGGCCCCGCCCCCGGTCCACCGGGGGCGGGGCCTCGACGTCGGGCCTGACACCGGTCCTGCCCGGGGGGGGTGCGAGCCGTCAGGGCGCCAGCGACGGGACCGGCAGGCCCAGTGAGCGCAGGATGCGTCGGGCGGCGTGCAGGCCGGACATGCCGTGCACGCCCGGCCCGGGAGGGGTCGAGGCCGAGCACAGCCAGACACCGGGTGCGACGGCATACGGATCCGGCCGGAGGGTGGGGCGGGACACCATGTGCCACAACGAGATCGCCCCTCCGGAGATGTCCCCGTCCGGGTATGCGGCGTTGTGCTCGGCCATCCGGTCGGCGGGGGTCACCACACAGTCCTCGACGAGGTCCCGGAAGCCGGGGGCGAAGCGCTCGATCTGGGCCTCGGCCTCGGCCCGCACGTCCCGGGCCGAGCCGCGGGGCACGTGGGCATAGGCCCAGAGCGGTCGCAGGCCGGTCCGGCCCTGCCGGCCCGGGTCCAGGGCAACGGGATCGCTGACCAGCATCATGGGCCGGTCCGCGTGCCGCCCGGCGGCCACCTCGGCCTCCGCCCGGCGCATGTCGGCCACGTCGCCGCCCAGGTGGACCGTCCCGGCCCGGCCGACGTCGGGGTGGGCCCAGGGGACGGGGCCGGAGAGCACGAAGTCCAGCTTGCACACCCCTGCCCCGACGGGCAGCGACCGCAGCCGGGACCGGTAGGGCTCGGCCAGCAGGTCGGCGGCGACCCTGGCGTGCGTGTCGAGCAGGGTGACCCGTGCGGGCGGCAGGTCGCCCCGCCCCCGCACCGGGTGGTCGAGGACCACCTGACCGCCGTGCGCGCGCAGGTCGGCCAGGAGCGCCTCGGTGATCCGGCCGATGCCGCCGCGGACCAGCGGCCAGCCGTGCGGCCCGTGCGCGAGGGCACCGAGGTAGGCGGCGGTGCCCGCGGCAGCCGGGGAGGGGATCCGGGTGATGGTGTGCGCCGCGACACCGGTGATGAGCGCGTGGGCCTCCGGCGTGCGCCACCACCGGTCGCCCCCCGGCCCGGAGAGGACGGCCAGCGCCTGGAGGAAGGCCGCCGCCGCCGGTGGGGTCCCGACTCCCCGCCAGGGCACGGACCGCTTGTCCGACAGCGCGATCGCGGCGACCTCGTCCCGCCACCGCACGAGCGGGCCGACCAGCCGGCGCCAGGCCGTCGCGTCCTCGCCCAGGCCCTGGGCCGTGCGGTCGAGGTCCCGCCAGGCGATCCCCGCCCGTCCCCCGTCCAGCGGCTGGGCGTAGGAGGCCTCCGGCACGAGGAGCTCGACGCCCCGCGCGGCCAGGTCGAACTCCTCGAAGAAGGTCGACCCGGCCACCGCTGCCGGCACCGCCGCGCACACGTCGCGCACGAGCCCCTCGTCGGGCGGCACGCCCGGCCCCACCAGCGGCAGGGTCCGCACCCCGCCGCCCGGGGTTCGCTGACCCTCGAGGACGGTGACCTGCAAGCCGGCCCTGGCCAGGCTGACGGCGGCCGCCAGGCCGTTGGGGCCGGAGCCCACCACGACGGCGTCGACGGGTCGAGGGCTCATGGCCTCACGCTAGCCGTGGGGCCGGTGCGCCGCCGTCCGGAGGCGCACCGGCGCAGTCCGCGGCCTCAGCTCGTGCTCGGGGAGACCTGCGGCGCCCCCTGGGGGGCGGGGGACTCCTCGTCCGGCACGGCGTCGATGCCGGCCTCCGCGCGCTGCTCGGGGGTGATCGGCGCGGGCGCCTCGGTCAGCGGGTCGAAACCGCCACCGGTCTTGGGGAAAGCGATGACGTCGCGGATCGAGTCGGTGCCCGCCAGCAGGGCCACGATCCGGTCCCACCCGAAGGCGATGCCGCCGTGCGGCGGGGCGCCGAACCTGAACGCCTCGAGCAGGAAGCCGAACTTCTCCTGCGCCTGCTCCGGCGTCAGCCCCATGATCGCGAAGACCCGCTCCTGCACGTCCCGACGGTGGATACGGATGGAGCCGCCGCCGATCTCGTTGCCGTTGCAGACCAGGTCGTAGGCGTACGCGAGCGCGGCACCCGGGTCCTCCTCGAGGGAGTCGAGGAACTCCGCCTTGGGCGAGGTGAACGCGTGGTGCACCGCCGTCCAGGCCCCCGAGCCCACGGCCACGTCGCCCGCCTCCACGGCCTCGCCGGCGGGCTCGAAGAGGGGGGCGTCGACGACCCACACGAAGCTCCACGCGGACTCGTCGACCAGGCCGGCGCGCCGGGCGATCTCGAGCCGGGCGGCGCCCAGGAGGGCCCGGGCCGGCCTGGTCGGGCCGGCGGCGAAGAAGACGGCGTCGCCCGGGGCGGCGCCGACGTGCGCGGCCAGCCCGGCCCGCTCCTCCTCCGAGATGTTCTTGGCCACGGGACCGCCCAGCGTGCCGTCGTCACCGACGGTCACGTAGGCCAGGCCCTTGGCGCCGCGCTGCTTGGCCCACTCCTGCCAGGCGTCGAACTGACGACGGGGCTGGGACCCGCCGCCGGGCATGACGACGGCCCCGACGTGCTCGGCCTGGAACACCCGGAAGGGGGTCCCGGCGAAGAAGGCGGTGCAGTCGGTCAGCTCGAGGTCGAAGCGCAGGTCGGGCTTGTCGGTGCCGTAGCGGGCCATCGCCTCGGCGTAGGTGATCCGGGGGAACGGGGTCTCCAGCTCGATCCCCTGGACCGCCCAGACGGCCCGGGCCACGGCCTCGCCGAGCTCGATGACGTCGTCCTGGTCCACGAAGCTCATCTCGATGTCGAGCTGGGTGAACTCCGGCTGCCGGTCGGCGCGAAAGTCCTCGTCGCGGTAGCAGCGGGCGATCTGGTAGTAGCGCTCCATCCCGGCGACCATGAGCAGCTGCTTGAACAGCTGGGGGCTCTGGGGCAGGGCGTACCAGCTGCCGGGCTGCAGCCGGGCGGGCACGAGGAAGTCGCGGGCCCCCTCGGGGGTGGAGCGGGTCAGCGTCGGGGTCTCGACCTCGACGAAGTCACGTTCGGCCAGCACGGTGCGGGCGGCCGCGTTGACCTTCGAGCGCAGCCGCAGGTTGGCGCCCGCCGAGCTGGCGCCGGGGCGACGCAGGTCGAGGTAGCGGTGCCGCAGGCGGGCCTCCTCCCCCACGCTGACCCGCTCGTCGATCTGGAACGGCAGCGGGGCCGACTCGCTGAGCACCTCGATGTCGGTGGCGACCACGTCGATGGCGCCCGTGGGCAGGTCGGGGTTGACGTCCTTGTCCGCGCGGGCGGTCACCTCGCCGGTCACCCGGACGCAGTACTCGCTGCGCAGGTCGTGGGCCGTGCCGGTGAGCACCTCGTCGCGGGCGACGACCTGGACGACGCCGCTGGCGTCCCGCAGGTCGACGAAGGCCACGCCTCCGTGGTCGCGGCGCCGGGCCACCCACCCGCTGAGGGTGACCGTGGTGCCGACGTGCTCGGCGCGCAGGGTGCCGGCCTCGTGGGTGCGAAGCATGATGTCTCCTCTCGGGTCGTGTCCCGGAGGGACGGGTGCCCCTCCGGAAGGCAGCCCGGACAGGTGTGGGCGGGGGCCAGGTCGCGGTGCCACCACACCTTCGCCGAGGGATCCTCGGCCTCTCGTCGGTCCGCCGGACGCGCGGTGCCCGGGTCGGGCCCCGGGGGGCCCGGGCGGGTCGTCACTCCGCCCCCGCGCACGAGGAGTCAGTGTAGCCGTGCCGCCAGGGCGAGCACGCCGACGATCATCGGCCCGTTGCGCACCTGCCCGCCCAGCACGGCGGCCACCACGTCGGGCACGCGGACCCAGCCCACCGGCATACCCGCCTCCTCGTGCTCGCGCACGTGCCGCTCCCCGGCGGGGACCTCCGACAGGCCGGTGGCGACGAACGCGGTGATGACCTCGCCGAGGCTGCCCGGGGACGGGGTGAAGGAGAGCAGCTGCTCCCAGTGCTCGGCCCGCAGGTCGGCCTCCTCGGCCAGCTCGCGCCGGGCCGCTCGGAGCGGGTCCTCCCCCTCCACGTCGAGGAGCCCGGCGGGCAGCTCCCAGTCCTCGGCGGCGACGGGGTGGCGGTACTGACGGATGAGCAGCACCTCGGGCCCCCCGCGGTCCTCCCGGACGGCCAGGACGAGGACGGCGCCGTCGTGCTCCACGACGTCGCGGGTGACCACGCTCCCGCCGCCGAGGTCGACCTGGTCGCGCCGGACGTCCCAGACCTTGCCGGTGAACGCCACCTCGCTGGCGACCACGGGCCGGCGGCCCGGCAGGTCGTGCAGGTCGGCGGCGCTCAGGCGGGGTGCGTCCAGGCTCATGCGCCTACGGTATGCGTCGCCCGGCCGGGTTCACTCGGGCAGCTCGTGCTGGTGGTGGCGTCCCTCGACCTCGACGAGGCGCTGGGCGCGCTGCTGGTCGAGCGCGGCCGCGACGAGACCGGAGAAGAGCGGGTGGGCGTGGTCGGGCCGGGACTTGAACTCCGGGTGCGCCTGCGTCGAGACGTAGTAGGGGTGCACGTCGGCCGGGAGCTCGACGAACTCGACCAGCGTCCCGTCCGGGGAGGTGCCGCTGATCACCAGGCCGGCCTCGACGAGACGGTCGCGGTAGGCGTTGTTGACCTCGTAGCGGTGGCGGTGCCGCTCGGTGACCTGGGTGGTCCCGTAGGCCTGGGCCACCACCGAGCCCTCCTGGAGGACCGCCGGGTAGGACCCCAGCCGCATGGTCCCCCCGAGGTCCCCCGCGCCCTCGACGATCGACTTCTGCTCCTCCATGGTGGCGATGACCGGCTCGGCGGTCTGCGGGTCGAACTCGGTGGAGCTGGCCCCCTCGATCCCGGCCACGTGGCGGGCGTGCTCGATGACCATGGCCTGCAGCCCCAGGCAGATGCCCAGGGTCGGCACGCCCCGTTCGCGGGCCCAGCGCAGGGCCCCGATCTTGCCCTCGATGCCGCGCACCCCGAAGCCGCCGGGGACGAGGATGGCGTCCACGCCACCCAGCGCCGTGCTGGCGCCGGCGTCGGTGCGGCAGTCGTCGGAGGCCACCCACCGGATGTCCACCTTGGCGTCGTGCCGGAACCCGCCGGCGCGCAGCGCCTCGGTCACCGACAGGTAGGCGTCCGGGAGGTCGACGTACTTGCCGACCAGGGCGATCTCGATGCGGTGCTCCGGCTCGTGCACCCGCTCCAGGAGCGCGTCCCACGCCGACCAGTCGACGTCCTTGAACGGCATCCCCAGGTGGCGCACGACGTAGGCGTCGAGCATCTCGGCATGCAGGACCTTGGGGATGTCGTAGATGCTCGGCGCGTCGATGCAGGCCGCCACGCCGTCGTTGTCGACGTCGCACATGAGCGAGATCTTGCGCTTGATGCCCTCGGGGATGACCCGGTCGGCCCGCAGCACGAGGGCGTCGGGGGTGATGCCCACCTGCCGCAGCGCCGCCACCGAGTGCTGCGTGGGCTTGGTCTT
Organism: Ornithinimicrobium kibberense; assembly: GCF_006519705.1. Taxonomy (NCBI): domain Bacteria; kingdom Bacillati; phylum Actinomycetota; class Actinomycetes; order Micrococcales; family Ornithinimicrobiaceae; genus Ornithinimicrobium; species Ornithinimicrobium kibberense. Next base: position 12,296 of record NZ_VFXM01000011.1, on the reverse strand, counting down.
CAGCTCGCCGCTGGGCGCCAGGTAGGGGACGAGCGAGACGTGCAGGAAGAAGCAGTTGGCCCGGCCGATGTCGTGCCGGACCTGGCGGGCGGCCTCGAGGAAGGGCAGCGACTCGATGTCACCCACGGTGCCGCCGATCTCGGTGATGATGATGTCCGGCCGCTCACCCGGGTCGGCGTCCGCGGCCGCCCGCATCCGGGCCTTGATCTCGTTGGTGACGTGCGGGATGACCTGCACCGTGTCGCCGAGGTACTCACCACGACGCTCACGGGCGATGACGTCGTTGTAGACCTGCCCGGTGGTGACGTTGGACCGCCCGGAGAGGTTGGTGTTGAGGAAGCGCTCGTAGTGGCCGATGTCGAGGTCGCACTCGGCGCCGTCCTCGGTCACGAAGACCTCGCCGTGCTGGAAGGGGTTCATGGTCCCCGGGTCGACGTTGATGTAGGGGTCCAGCTTCTGCATGGTCACCCGCAGCCCGCGCGAGCGGAGCAGGAACCCCAGGCTGGAGGCCGTCAACCCCTTCCCCAGCGAGGAGGCCACGCCCCCGGTCACAAAGATGTGCTTCGTCGTCTCCGCCACGGGCTGCCAGTCTACGTCACGCGCCGGCCGGTCCGGGCCGGGGGTGGTCGGCCAGGACACGCTCGTATGCCGCGACCGCCGCCGCCACCGCGTCCGCCTCGGTCGGCAGCTCCGCGGCCCGGACCGCGGCCCGGCCGCGCAGGATCGTCCGCTCGGCGGGGTGCTCGAGCAGGCCCCGGACCGCGTCCGCGAGCCCGGCCGCGACCTGGTCGTCCCCGCCCTGGTCCGGCACCAGGACGGCGGCACCTCCCACGACGAGGGCCGTGCCGCCGACGTCCGTCGCCACGACCGGGGCCCGCTGCAGGAGTGCCTCCTGCAGCCACACCGGCTGACCCTCCCAGCGGGCGGCCGACAGGACGACGTCGGCCCCGGCGAGCAGGTCCGGGACGTCGGTGCGGTGCCCGAGCAGGTGCAGGTCCGCACGTCCGCGGGCCGCGGTTCCGAGCTGCTCCTCCTCCGGCCCCTCCCCGGCGACCACGAGGTGGACCCCCGCCGGGCCGGCGGACCCGGAACGGTTGAGGTGGTCCAGCATCGCCACCGCCCTGGCCAGTCCCTTCTGGGGCGCCAGCCGGCCCACGACGAGCACGACCGTCGCGTCGGGCTCGAGACCGGCGGCCGCGCGAAGCTGCTGCCGGGCGGCGGCCGGGTTCCGGCGGGCAGCGGCGGGCGCGGGGACCACCGCGAGGTCGACGGCGGCGGCACCGGCCGTCCGCGCCCGCACGGCCAGGTCCGGGGAGACCGCCAGGAGCAGGTCCGACCGGGCGGCGACCAGACGTTCCATCCCCGTGTAGACCAGCCGGTCGGCCCGCCCGTCCGGAGGTGCGTTGTGCGTCGTCACCACGAGGGGGTCCGACCGGCGGAGGGCCACCGAGCACAGTGCCCCCGCGCGCAGGCCGTGCGCGTGCACGACGTCCGCCGTGGCACCGACGGCCCGCAGCACCCGCACGGCGCGCGCGTCGCGGACCGGGTGGGCAGAGGCACCGACCGTCAGGGGGACGATCTGGGCGTGCTGGCCGAGGTCGAACCGTGCGGCGACCTCCGACGGGCAGGCGACGACCACGCGGTGCCCGCCGGCCGCCAGACCGGCGGCCAGCATCTGCACGTGCCGGCCGACCCCGCCGGCGACCAGGGCGGTGACCAGCAGCACCCGCGCCGGTCGACGCAGCCTCACCGTTCCCCCTCCCCCGCGGGGACCTCCGCGCCGGCGGCGCCGCCGGCTCCGGGGTCCGGGCTCCTGCGGGTGTGCCCCCGGCGTCGCACGTGCGCCACCGTCCCGGGGTCGGCCACGCCGAGCCCGACCACCGCGCAGACCAGCACGGCGAGGCCGACGAGGAAGGCCCGCCCGAGAGTCGGGACCCATCCGTCGGCAGGCTCGCCGAGGACCATCTCGGCGAGGAGCACCACGGGCACCGCACCCAGGAGCACCCCGAGCCCCGACCGGGCCGCCCGGCGCCCGGCGCCGGCTCCCCACGCCAGCCGCAGCTCGCGCAGGAGCAGCAGCCCCGCGACGGTCATGCCGACGGAGGAGCCGGCGGCCAGGAGCCCCAGGGTGGTCCCGACCGTCGCGTCCGCCGGTGCCAGCACCAGGGGGACCAGTCCCGCGACCGCCCAGCCCGCCCCGGCCGCCGCCGCCGCCCGCAGGGGCGACCCGTGCGCGTACAGCGCGCGGGTGGCCACGGCCAGCACGGCGAACCCGGGCAGCCCCGAGGCCAGCAGCCCCAGGGTGGGCGGCAGGGCGGCCAGGCTCTCGGCCCCCGGACCGTCGGCCCCGGCGTCGAGGAGCACGAGGGCCCGGCCGACCTCGCGGCGCAGCGCGACGAGGACCGCTGCGGCCAGCACCGCGGCGGCGACCACGCCGGCCAGGGTCTGGTGCAGCACGGCCTGCCCCCGGCCTCGCCCTGCGCTGAGCCGGGGGAAGCTGACCGTGGCCAGCGGGACGACAAGCACCGCGTAGGGCAGCAGGTAGGCGGTCTGGGCATAGGTCCAGACGTTGATGGCGGCGACTCCGGTGGCCGCGTTGCTCAGCAGGAGGACGACGACGGTCGTCGTCTGCTGGGCCAGCACGACCGCGACCCCTGCCAGGACCAGCAATCCGGCGCGGGTGCCCGTCCCCTCCGGGAAGCGCCAGGTCGGACGCCAGCGCAGCTCCAGCCGGGTGGCCGGTCCGAGGACGGGCAGGACGAGGGCGACGACCCCGAGGGTGGTGCCTCCGGCCAGCAACCACAGCGCGGACGCGGGCAGCGCCTCCAGCGGGGCCGTGGGGTCGTGGAGGGCGCCGAAGGCGAGGTAGACGGTGATGACGACCAGGCTGGAGACCACCGGGGCGGTCGCCGCGGCCAGGAACCGGCCGTGTGCGTGCAGGACGCCGGTGAGGACGATGCCCACCCCGTAGAGGAGGACCTGGGGCGCGAACAGCAGGAGCATGAGCTCGCCGGCGGCCCGCGCCTCCGCCGCAGAGCACCCTTCGACGCCACCCAGCAGCCACCCCGTCAGTGGCCCGGCGGCGAGGGCGACGACCACCGCCAGCGGGAGCAGGACCGTCACGGTCCAGGTCAGCAGGGCCGACGCGGTCCGGCCGGCCAGGTCGTCCCGGCCGCGGTGCAGGTGGCCGGCGACGAGGGGAACGGCCACCGCGGCGAGCGCACCGCCGGCCGCGACCTCGAAGAGCACGTTCGGCACCAGGTTGGCCGTGCCGTAGACCTGGCCCACGCAGGTGGCTCCCACCGCGTGGGAGAAGACCACCCAGCGGACCAGCCCGACGGCCCGGGCCAGCAGGGTGACGCCGGCGACGAGGCCGGCGGCGGCGAGCAGGCCGCCCCCGCCCCTTCGCACCGAGGAGGTCACCGCTGCCGGCCCCACCGGTCCAGCGTGCGCAGCACGGGGGTGGACTCGATGACCCGGGTGAAGCTGACCCGTTCGCTGGCAAGGGTGAGTCCGGTCAGGACGGCCAGCGTGGCCCACCGTCCGCGAGGACCCATCCGGTGCGCCGCCGCCGCCCCCACGGCTGCCCCCAGGGGGTTGGCCCCCGTGTCCCCGAGCATGGTGCGTCCGGCGAGGTCGTCCGGCAGCACGACCAGTCCTGCCCCGCTCACCGCGGCCGCGGCCGGCTGGCCGCGCACGACCAGGGGCAGCGCCGCGGTCAGGGCGACCTTGAGGGCGCGCCCGGGGCGCAGGTCGAGCAGGTTCGCCAGGTTGGCCGCCCCGGCGACCACCCCGGCACCCGCGAGCGTGTGCGGACCGGTGCCGCCCGGGACGCGGGCGTCGGCGGGCGCGACGGCCAGGAGTCCTGCCACGCCGAGCGCGACGACCTTCAGCGCTCCGGTGGTAGGTCGTCCGTCGCGGAAGGCCCGCAGATGTCCCCCGAGCCCCCGGGCGGACCCGTCGCCCGCCAGGTCGTCGAGGCCGCCGGCGGCGGCCGCCAGCAGCACCGCCCCCGCCGCGGCGGGCCTGGCGGCGAGGAGGGCCGCCGCCGTGCCGCCGGCGAGGGCCACCCCCTCCACGAGGGAGACGGTGGCCCCGGCGTGGTTGGTGCGGAGCCAGCGGGCGCGGCCCCCGGGCAGTCCACCACCGGCGTCCAGGCGGCGGATCCCCGCCGTGACCGTGGCCGCCACCAGGGCAGTCGTGAGGGTGCGCAGTGGTCGGGCGGGCCTCACGGGACGGGTGCCTCCGTGGCCCCGTCCTCGACGGTCCCGTCCTGGACCGCCCCGTCCTGGACCGCCCCGTCCTCGGCGGGGGGCGGAGCCGGCGCCCCGTCGGTGCTCCCCGTCTCCGGAGGGACGCCGACGTCCAGGTCGGCCCGGACGGGGGGTACCACGGGCACGGGGGCCTGGGCAAGCCGGCCGAGGCCGTAGTGGCCGGCGCGGTCCCGGGTCTCCCAGGCCAGGGCCAGGACCGTGGCGATCCGGCCGGACACCCCCTCGAGATCGTCGACGGTGGACAGCTCGCCGCTGAGCTCACGGTCCTGCCGCACCGCGGCCAGGAACGGGTCGAGCGCGTCGGGGCCGCCGTCCGGGCCGAGCGCAGGTCGGCTCTCCGTCCCTGTGCCCGTGACCACGGTCGGCACCTCCAGCGCGGCCAGGGCGGCGGCGAGGTCGATCCGGTGGGCCAGGGCGTCGGCGTCCTCGGCCTCGGCGGTGGGGTCCCCCGCCTCGGCCGCGAGCCCGCCGGCCACGACCACCAGCCCGTCGGGAGGCCGGCGGTCCCGCACCGTCCCGTCGGCCGGCTCGTCCCAGGTCACGTCGACGAGGTCGGCCTCGGCGAGGTCGTCCAGGGCCACGAGCCAGGCCCCCAGCTGCCCGGTCTCGTCGGCTCCGGCCAGCGCCGCGGCCAGGATGCTCGGGAAGGTCGGCCCGCCCCCGTCCGCCGGCTCCGGCTCGGAGAGGCTCGCCGCCAGCGTCGCGAGCAGCTCGGCACGGTCCGCCGGCAGCGGTTCGACGTCCCACCGCGCGTCCACGTCGACCGTGAGCGCCACCTGGGCCCCGGCGTCCTGCAGCCGCTCCCGGAGGTCGTCCAGCGGGTCCCGGTCCGCCCCGGGGAGCACCACCAGGCCGACGCGGGCACCGGTGAGCGTCCCCGACACCGCCCTGCTCCCGGTACGGTGCAGGCCCTCCTCCCGCGCGTCGGCCAGGCGGCGGGCCTCGTCGACGTCCTCCCGCAGGCTGACCCGTTCCTCGCGCAGCTGGGAGACCTCCCCCTCGAGCGTGGTGGAGAGCCCCTCGCGCAACGGCCCGGCCCCCAGCACGATGCCGACGGCGAGCGCGATGAAGACGGCCACCAGGGAGACGAGGTGGTAACGGAAGTCGATCACCTAGAACAGCCCCTCGACCCAGGCCCAGACATCGTCCCATCGTACGGCCAGCACACCGAAGAAGGCCCGCCCTCCCGGGGTCGCAGCCAGAGCGACGAGCATGGCGGTCATCCCGGCGAGCACCAGCCACACGAGGGAGCCGGTGGAGATGCGCGAGCGGTAGAGCAGGCTCACCCCCTTGGCGTCCACGAGCTTGCTTCCCACCCGGAGCCTGGTGAGAAAGGTGCTGGCCATCCCCTGGCGCCCCTTGTCGAGGAACTCGACCAGGGTGGCGTGGGTGCCGACGGCCACGATCAGCTCGGCCCCCTTCTCGTCCGCGAGCAGCATCGCGATGTCCTCGCTGGTGCCCGGGGCGGGCAGGACGACCGCGTCCCGGACGCCCAGGGCCTCCACCCGCTCCAGACCAGGCGCCGTCCCGTCCCGGTAGGCGTGCACCACCACCTCCGCCCCGCTGGCGAGCGCCCGGTCCGAGACCGAGTCCATGTCCCCGACGATGAGGTCGGGCGTCAGGCCCTGCTCGATGAGGGCGTCCGCACCCCCGTCCACCCCGATGAGGACCGGACGGGCCTCCCGGATGAAGGGGCGCAGCGTGTGCAGGTCCTCCTTGTAGTGGTAGCCACGGACCACGACCAGGGCGTAGCGCCCGGTCAGGTCCGTGCGCAACGGTGGGATGCCGATGCCGTCCAGGAGCAGGTCCCGCTCGGCCCGCACGTAGTCCATCGTGTTCTGGGAGAACGCCTCGATCTGGTCGGAGAGGTTGGACCGCGCATCCTGCAGCTGGGCCTCCACCAGCGCCGCGGTGAGCCGGACGCCCCGGGCCAGGACCCGCTCCTCCGCCCGCAGCTCGTCGCCCTCGAGGGTGACGGGGGTCCCCTCGGCGATCTGCATCACCGCGGGACCGGCCAGGTCCAGCACGGGGATCCCTGCCTCCAGCAGGATCTGCGGTCCGCGGTTGGGATAGGTCCCGGACGTGCTGGGGGCGGCGTTGACGACCGCGGCGGGCCGGCACGCCACGAGCGCGTGGGCGCTGACCTGGTCGAGGTCGTCGTGGTCGATCACCGCGACGTCGCCGGGCTGCAACCGCTTGGTTAGCTCCTTGGTCCGCGGGTCGACCCGCGCCGGGCCGGTCACGGGGGCCGGCTCCTGCGCAGCGGTCCGCCGCGGGCGGGATGGCCGGCTCACGGGGCGCCCACCGCCGTCATGCCCGAGCCTCCAGCCCCCGGCGGGCGAGGAGCTCCCGCGCGTGCTCCGTCGCCGCCCGGGAGTCGGCGACCCCGCCCAGCATGCGGGCCAGCTCGGACTCCCGGTCGGCCCCGTCGACGACGACGACGTCGCTGCGGGTCACCTGTCCGTCGCTGCTCTTGCGGACCACCAGGTGGCGGTCGGCGTAGGCGGCCACCTGGCCCAGGTGGGTGACCACGACGACCTGGGCTGTACGGGCCAGACGGGCCAGCCGGGCTCCCAGGTCGAGGGCCGCGCTGCCGCCGACCCCGGCGTCGACCTCGTCGAACACGTAGGTCGGCAGGCTGTCGTCGCCGCAGACGACCTCCAGGGCGAGCATCACCCGGGACAGCTCGCCGCCGGAGGCCGCACGGGCCACCGACCGGGGCGGCGCGCCGGGATTGGCGGACAGCCGGATCTCGACGTCGTCCAGGCCGTGCCGGCGCGGCACGGCCTGCCGACCGTCGGGCAGGGGCACTGTGCCCGGTGGCTCGTCCCCGGAGCTGGTCGGCTCGTCGGTCTCGCGGCTCTGCGCGCGGGCGTCGGGGCCGGTCGCAGCGGCCGGACGTCGCCCCACGTGAACCACCACCTCGGCGGTCCCCATCGCCAGATGGCTGAGCTCCTCGCCGACCTCCCGACCTACGCGTCGCGCCGTCTCCTCGCGGACGGACGACAGCTGAGCGCCGAGCCGACCCACCTGCACCCGCAGGGACTCGGTCCGCCGGGCGAGCTCGTCCACGTCGTCGGCCGACAGGTCGAGGCGGGACAGCTCGTCGCGGGCCTCCCGGGCGAACCGGAGCAGCTCCCGGGTGGTGGGGCCGAAGCGCCGCAGCAGCGCGGTGAGGTCGGCCCGACGTCGGTGCACCGCGTCCAGGCGTTCGGCGTCGACGTCCACCCCGGCGGCGTAGCCGGACAGGTCGGAGGCCAGGTCGGAGGCGAGGTAGCCGATCTCGTCGAGGCGGCGCCGCAGCGCGTCGAGCTCGGGATCGTGGGCCGCGGCCGGGGCGAGCGCCGAGGATGCGGTCGAGACCAGCTGCGCCACGCTGGCGACGTCCACCCCGGGGTCGTCCGGCCCCACGAGCGCGTCGTGCGCGGCCCACGAGGCGGTCTGCAGCTCCTCGGCGTGGCTGAGGCGTTCGGACTCCGCCCGCAGGTCGTCCTCCTCGCCCTCCTGGGGGTCCAGCCCGTCGATCTCGGTGAGCGCTGCCCGCAGGACGTCGACCCGCAGGCTGCGCTCGGCGGCGCCGCGGACGACCTCGACCAGACGGTGGCGCGCCGCCTGCCACGCGTCGAAGACCTCCTCGTAGGCCTCGAGGGCGGCGGCGAGCTCAGGCCCCCCTGCCGTGTCGAGCAGGATCCGGTGCTGCTCCGCGTCCCGCAGGCGCCACTGGTCGGCCTGGCCGTGCACCGCCACCAGGTGCTGCCCGACCTCGGCCAGGACGGCGACGGGAGCGGACCGGCCGCCGACGTAGGCCCGCGAGCGTCCTTCCGTGGCGACCGTCCGGACCAGCAGGACCCCGTCCGAGGCGTCGCCGCCGGCCTCGGTCACCCGCCGCGCGGCCGGATGGTCGGCCGGCACGTCCACCTCCCCCTCGACCACGGCCTGGGGGGTGCCCGAACGCACCAGCCCGGCGTCGGCCCTGGCACCCAGCAGCAGGCCCAGCCCGCTGACCACCATGGTCTTGCCGGCACCGGTCTCACCGGTGATGACGTTGAGCCCCGGGCTCAGGTCGAGCTCGGCCTCGTCGATGACACCCAGGCCCTGGATGCGGATGCGTCGCAGGGTCATACGGGCGCGTCCTCCACCGGTGCGGGCCCCGGTCCCCGCCAGCCGGTGACCGGCAGCTCGAACTTGGCCACCAGCCGGTCGGCGAAGGGTTCGTGGCCGAGGCGGGCGAGGAGGACGGGGACGGACGAGCGACGTACCTCGATCCGGGCGCCCGGCGGCAGCTCGACCGTGCGTCGTCCGTCGCACCACATCACGCCGGCCACGTAGGAGTGCGGGACGACCTCCACGGCCAGGTGCGTCCGGGGACCCAGGACCAGCGGGCGGGCGAACAGGGCGTGCGCGGAGATCGGCACGAGCAGGAGGGCCTCCACGTCGGGCCAGACCACGGGCCCGCCGCCGGAGAAGGCGTAGGCGGTCGACCCGGTCGGCGTGGCCATGACGACCCCGTCGCACCCCCACGTCGACAACGGCCGCCCGTCCACCTCGACCGCCACCTCGAGCATCCGTTCCCGGGCGGACTTCTCCACAGACGCCTCGTTGAGCGCCCAGTTGTGCGCGACGGGACGGCCGTCGTGGAGCACGTCGACCTCCAGGGTCATCCGTTCCTCCACGTGGTAGTCGCGCTCCACGATGCGCTCGACGATGGTGTCCACGTCGTCCCGCTCGGCCTCCGCGAGGAACCCGACCCGCCCCATGTTGACCCCGAGCAGCGGCGTCCCGGCCGGACGGGCGATCTCGGCTCCGCGCAGGATCGTCCCGTCGCCGCCGAAGACGACGACGAGCTCGCACCCCGACGCGTCCACGTGGGGCGGGACCGGGCTCTTGGGGGAGACCACCCGGTCGGTCCGGACGATCTCGTGCGTCGGGTCCCCCTCGGGGACGACCTCGACCGCGATGCCGTGGGCGGCCAACCTCTGCTCGAACGCCTCGGCCAGTCCGGGGACCTCGGGTCGGGAGGGATGGGTCACGAGCATGATGCGTCGGGTCACTCCTCCTCCTCCCTCAGGCTGGCGAGCCGGTCGTGGACCGCCTCCGGTGTCAGGGCCCAGCCAATCATGTCGGTCCGACGGGGCCGCAGCCACAGCAGGTACTCGACGTTGCCGTGGCTGCCGGTCAGGGGCGACCGCAGGATGCCGTGGGGGCACAGACCTGCCTGGTCCGCGGTGGCCAGCACGGCACGCAGGACCTGGTGCCGCTGCTCGGCCGAGCGCACCACCCCGTCCCGGGGAAGGCCGGCACGGCCCACCTCGAACTGCGGCTTGACGAGGAGGACGAGCTGACCGTCGGGGGCGGTCAGTGTGGCCAGGACCGGAAGGACGGTGCGGAGGCTGATGAAGGAGAGGTCGCCCACGACGACGTCGACCGGCCCTCCGACCGTGTCGGGAACGGTGTCGCGGATGCTGGTCCCGGACAGGTCACGCACGCGGGGGTCGTCGCGGAGGTCGTGGTGGAGCTGGTCGTGGCCCACGTCCAGGGCCAGGACGGAGGCGGCCCCGGCAGCCAGCAGGGCCTGGGTGAACCCACCTGTCGAGGCGCCCACGTCGAGGCACCGTCGCCCCGTGACCGTCAGACCCTGGGGTGCCCACTCCTGCAGCGCGTGGCGCAGCTTCAGGGCGCCCCGGCCGACCCAGCCCTCGCTGACCCAGGCGCTGGCCGCCCCTTCGTCGGCGTCGTCGAGGACGACCTCCTGGCCGTCGCCGACCGGTGTGGCGGGCCGACGCACCGGGCTCCCGTCGACCCGTACCCGTCCGTCGCGCACGAGCAGCTGCGCCTGGGTCCGGGAGGGGGCCAGTCCGCGCCGGACGAGGGCCGCGTCCAGTCTGGTGCTCATCCCGGGGGTCCGGGACGGGCCTGTCCTGGTCCGTTCGACGTGCCAGGGTCGTTCAGCCGCCGCTGCAGGGCGCGGTGCGCGTCGACCACGGCCTCGACCGGGTCCCCGTCCCCGGCGAGCCGCCGGTCCAGGTCGTCGAGCGCACCGTCCACGACGTCGTCCCCGGTGACGGGCCTGGGGTGAGGGTCGCCGGCAGCGGTCACCTGTCCCGCCCCCACAGGTGGGCCAGGTCGCCGATGGTGTCCACGACGTGGTCCGGGCGCAGCGACGGCTCCAGGGAGCTGACCTCGTCGGCGGTCGAGACACCCGTGAGGACAAGGGCGCTGGGCACGCCGGCACGGGCCGCCCCGGCGATGTCGGTGTCCAGCCTGTCCCCGATCATCAGGCAGTCCTGGGACCGCAGCCCGAGCCGGTCGAGGGCGACCTCGTACGCGGTGCCGTGGGGCTTGCCCACGACCGTGGGTTGCACCCCCGTCGCGCTGCGGACCGCGGCGACGAGGGAGCCGTTGCCCACGGCCAGTCCGCGCGTGGTGGGCAGCGTGGCGTCGTCGTTGGTGGCGATCCAGGCCGCACCCTGCCGGATCGCGTAGGCCGCCTCGGTCAGGTCCTGGACGTCGAGCCGCGGTCCGTAGCCCTGGACGACGGCCGCCACGTCGGCCACGCCCGTCGCGCCCGAGCGCTCCCGCTGACGGGTCGTCGTGATCCACGCCAGCCCGTGCTCGTCCAGCGCGGCACCGACCCCGGCACCCCCCACGGCCAGCACGGGTCGGTCCTGGTCGACGGTGAGCCGACCCTGGGATCTGAGCGCGGCGACCTCGGCCGCCGCCACCTGGGACGCCGTCAGCACGTCGTCCGGCCCGGCGGCCACGCCGAGCCCCTGCAGCTGGTCGGCGACCGCCTGAGGTGTCCTGGAGGCGTTGTTGGTCATGTAGAGGATTCGCACGCCGGCCTCGCGCGCCGAGGCCAGTCCCTCGACGGCGCCGTCGCAGGGCGCGTCCCCGCGGTAGACCACGCCGTCCAGGTCGCACAGGATGCCGTGGAGGAGCGCGGTCACGCGGAGGCTCCCGGTCCTTCGCCGGTGGCCTCCCGCCGTCCGTCCACGCCACCCTGGCCCTGCTCGTCGTCGGTCTCCTCGCCCTCGAGGAGGTCCACGACCTCCGGCTCCTCCTCGTAGCCCAGCCGCTCCCGTGCGTCGGTGTCACCGGTCTCGTCCAGTTCCGCGGCGCTGGCGTACCAGCGCTGGGCCTCGTCGTCCTGTCCGTCGGCCTCCAGCGCCGCCGCGTAGGCGTACCGCAGGCGCGCGGCCCACGGCGAGGTCGCCTTCCCCGCCAGCACGAGGTCCCGCAGGCTCTGGACGGCCGCCGCGGTCTGCCCCATGTCCAGCCGGGCCCCCGAGACGACGATGGCCATCTCGATCTGCTCTGCCGCCGGGAGGCGACGGACCCCCGGCCCCGCCCCGAGCTCCAGCGCCCGTTCCGGCCGGCCCAACCCGCGCTCGGTGTCGGCGATGAGGGGCAGCAGGTGATCCTGCCCGGACAGCCGGCGGGCCGTCCTGAACTCCCCCAGCGCCTTGCTCCACTCACCTCGCCGGTAGTGCACGACACCGAGGGTCTCCCGGACGCCGGCCACCCGCCCAGCACGCTTGGCGGCCGCCTGCGCGTGGGCCAGCGCCCGGTCGAAGTCCTCTGCGTCCAGCGCACGCCCCACGGCGACCAGGTGCCGCGCCGTCCCGTCGGCATTGTCCTTGCTCAGGGTGCGCAACTCGGCCCGCAGGACCTTGTCGAGCTGACCAGCCTCGATGTCCTCGGGGATCTCCGGCTCCGGGACCCGGCGCGGCCGATCGCTCCGGTCGCGTGCGTCGTCGCCACGTCCTCCGCGCGCCTCCCGAGGCGGCCCCGACCGACCGTCGCGGCGAGGTCCGCCCCGCTCGCTCCGGCCGCGGGCCCCGCGATCACGTTGCTCGTTCACCCTCGCTCCTCCTGTCGTCGGACGCCTCATCCTCCCAGACCACTGCGCCGCTGAGGACCCGTGACATGGGTGTGGGCCCCCAGGGTCCCGGTCGACACAGTGTGTCGTCCGGGCCCTGAGGGCCCACACCATCAATGGTGGTCCGGCGGTGTCCTACTCTC
>NZ_VFXM01000010.1:0-173957 GCF_006519705.1 Ornithinimicrobium kibberense | reverse complement strand
CCCCACGAGAACGACATACCCCCACCCAAACAGACCCCACCGACACACCTGCTCGAACGCCGAGGCCGCACGGCCTCGTCCCGTTGGCCCGTGCCGAAGGACACCTCGCGTCCTCGCGGCCGTGCGCGCACCGGCAGCCCTCGGGGGAGGCGGGCTCGTCAAGGACCGCGGCCCGGCGTCGCCCTACCCCCGAAGCCGCACGGAGAGGCAGGTCACGCAGCCCTCGAGCTTGATGAACTCGCTGATGTCGACCTCGGTCACCGTGCAGCCCCGATCGCGGAACATCTGCGCCGACCTCGGCGCGTCGGCCGCCATGAGCACGCGGTCGCCGCCCAGCAGCACCACGTGGGCCCCCGACTCCTCGGGCACCGGGAGGAAGCCGGCATCCGCGTGGCCCGTCCCGACGCCGTCCCCGGCCGGGTCCGCCCCGCCGGCCCACACCGCGGGGTCGTCGACGAGGGGTTCGTGGCCGACGACGGTCCCGTCCGGCAGCGCCGTCACCCCGCTCTTGAGGTGCAGGACGCGGGAGAACGGGACGCCGACGACCTGCACCCCGGCGGGCTCGAGGTGGGCGGCGAGCTGCCGCATACCCTCCTCGTTGCTGCGCCCGCCCAGGCCGACCCAGACGGTGCCGCCGAACTTGAGCACGTCACCGCCCTCGAGCGTGCCGGGCGCCTCGATCCGGGCCACCCGGTAGCCCGCCGCGACGACCGCCTCCTCGACCGCGTCCACCTCGGCCCTCCGCGACGGGGCGCCGGGACGGGTCAGCACCGCCAGGTCGCCGTGCACGACGACGGTGTCCTCGACGAAGACCGCGTCCGCGCAGTCGTCGGCCGGGGCGACCTCCACCGTGCGCCAGCCGTTCGCGTGGAGCGCGTCGACGTAGGCCTCCCACTGCCGCTGCGCCCGCTCCACGTCGACCGGCTGCCGGTCGATATGCGTGATGAGCCCCTCGGCGAGCCGGGGCCCGGGGCGACGCACCAGGGCGAGGTGTCGCTCCCCAGGACTCGTGGGGTCGGCGGAGGCGGGAGAGGTGTCGGTCACGGGCCAAGCCTCGCAGACCACGACGCCCGCGGGGTATGCCGTGTGCGCCGCGGCCCCGGGTGGTGCCGCGGGGCCCGGGACCGCAGGATGGGGACATGACGCCGAAGGTGCACCCATGAAGACGACCCACCTGCAGGTCCGCACGGGCGGTGAGGACGTCGTGCTCGACCTCACCAGCGACTGCGCCGACTTCGTCCGGGACGGGGGCGACGGGCTGCTGCACGTGTTCGTGCCGCACGCCACGGCCGGGCTGGCGATCATCGAGACCGGCGCCGGCTCCGACGACGACCTGCTCGCGGCCCTGGAGGATCTGCTCCCGGCCGACGACCGATGGCGCCACCGGCACGGGACCTACGGCCACGGGCGGTCGCACGTGATGCCGGCGCTCGTGCCGCCTTACGCCACCGTCCCCGTCGAGGGGGGACGGCTGGCGCTGGGCACGTGGCAGAGCATCTGCCTGGTGGACCTCAACGTGGACAACCACGACCGCACGGTCCGGCTGGACCTCCTCAGCGGCTGACCGGGTCCTGCTCGCGCAGGGCCCGGGCGCTCGCCTCGGGCGTGAGCTCGAGCCGGCGCAGCAGCTGGGCGTTGAGCGCCACGACCACCGTCGAGGCCGACATGAGCAGGGCCCCGACCGCCATCGGCATGACGAACCCGACCGGCGCGAGGACGCCCGCCGCGAGCGGGACGGCCACGATGTTGTAGCCGGCGGCCCACCACAGGTTCTGCTTCATCTTGCGGTAGCCGGCGCGCGAGAGCTCGATGACCGAGAGCACCGACCGCGGGTCGTCGCTGGCCAGGACGACACCGGCCGAGGCGATGGCCACGTCGGTCCCGGCACCGATGGCGATGCCGACGTCGGCCTGCGCGAGCGCGGGGGCGTCGTTGACGCCGTCGCCCACCATGGCCACGGTGCGTCCCTGCTGCTGGAGGGCCTTGACCTTGTCCGCCTTGTGCTCCGGGCGCACCCCGGCCAGGACCTCGTCGATCCCCAGCTCCTCGGCCACGGCCCGGGCGACCGGTTCGGCGTCGCCGGTGATCATGACGACCTGGATACCGAGGTGGTGGAGCGTGTCGACCGCCTCGCGGGACTCCTCGCGCACCTCGTCGGCGACGGCCAGCGCCCCGACCACCTTGCCGTCGCGGACGACGTGCAGCACCGTGGAGCCCTGCTCGGCCCACCCGCCGGCGGCCGCCAGCGGCTCGAGGCCCTCCTCCTCCAGCAGGTAGGGCCCGCCGACCCGCACGGTGCTCCCGTCGACTGTGCCGGTGACGCCGACGGCGGGGGCCGAGGAGAACTCGCTCACCGGCGGGAGGCGCAGGCCGCGGTCCTCCGCGGCGCGCACGACCGCCCGTGCCAGCGGGTGCTCGCTGTCGGACTCGACGGCCGCGGCCAGCGCGACCACGTCGTCCTCGGAGAACCCGGCCCCGGACGGTCCGGACGCGCCCTCGGCGGTGGCGACGTGGCCCACCGCCGGCTCGCCCCGCGTCAACGTGCCGGTCTTGTCGAACAGCACGGTGTCCACGACGCGGGTGCGCTCCAGGGCCATCCGGTCCTTGATCAGGACGCCGCCCTTGGCGGCGCGCTCGGTGGTGATGGAGACGACGAGCGGGATGGCCAGACCCAGCGCGTGGGGGCAGGCGATGACCAGGACCGTGATGACCCGGACCAGGGCGGTGCTGGGCGTCGCGACCGACAGCCACACGACCGCGGACAGGACCGCGGCGGCGAGCGCGAACCAGAAGAGCCACCCGGCGGCCCGGTCCGCGAGCCGCTGAGCCCTCGTGGACGAGCTCTGGGCGTCGGCGACCATGCGCTGGATGCCGGCCAGGGCGGTGTCGTCCCCGACGGCGGTGACCCGCACCCGCAGGGCGGAGTCGGTCGCCACGGTCCCCGCCACGACGGTGTCGCCCACGCCCCGCCGCACGGTCGTGGACTCGCCCGTGATCATCGACTCGTCGAGGGCCGCCTCGCCGTCGACGACCTCCCCGTCCGCCGGCACCCGGGCGCCGGGCCGGACCACGACCACGTCGTCCACGTGCAGGTCGGCGGGCGACACGGTGACCGTCCGGTCGCCCTCGACCTTCTCGGTCTCGTCGGGCAGCAGCGCGGCCAGCGACTCCAGCGCCGAGGACGTCTGGGCCAGCGACCTCATCTCGATCCAGTGGCCCAGCAGCATGATGACGATGAGCAGCGCCAGCTCCCACCAGAACTCCAGGTCGTGCGGGAGCAGCCCGAGGCTGGCGGCCATGGAGGAGAGGAAGGCCACCGTGATGGCCATGCCGACGAGCAGCATCATCCCCGGCCGACGCTGCCTCAGCTCCTCGACCGCCCCCGTGTAGAAGGGCCGACCGCCCCAGACGTACATGACGGTCCCCAGCACCGGGGCGACCCAGCGCAGGCCGGGCACGTCGGGCAGCCGGTAGCCGAGCAGGTCCGCGAACATGCCGCTCGTGAGCACGGTCGGCACCGACAGGGCCAGCATGATCCAGAACAGCCACCGGAACATCGCCACGTGGCCCTCATGGCCGCCGTGGTCGCCGTGGTCGCCATGGCCCCCGTGCCCCTCATGGTGCTCGTGACCGCCATGGCCCTGTTGGTCCGCGCCCTCTGCGTGCCGGTCGTGACCGGCCTCCCGGGTCGTGTGCTGCTGGGTCATCACGTCCACCTCTCCTCAGCGGGTCAGTCCTTCATACCCCTAGGGGGTATGTTGCCGCAACGGTTCGGAGGAGCGTGGGTATTCCTGCTGCCGGGTCGGGCGCCCCCGGTTCAGCCCTCCGGCCCGGGCTCCTCCGCCTCGACGTGCTGGTCGATGCGGGTGTTGACGTCGGGGGTGTCGGGGACGCTGTCGGCGCCGCCGAGGGAGGTGTCCGGGTTGACCGCGGCGGACCCGGCCTCGGACACGGTGCCCTCGCCGGGCCCGTCACCCTGGTCGTCGCCGGGCCGGTCCTCCTCGTGGGTCGGGTCGTGGTCGGCCGTCCGGCCTTCGTCGTGTGTCATGCCGCCCACGGTAGGACCGGCGGACCCGCACGGCACCTCGACGGGCGTCCTCGTCCTCAGCCCGACGGTACCGGCTGCTGCTCCCGGTCCCCCTCGTGGCCGTACCGTCGGGCGTAGGTCTTCCGTCCGGGCGCCCCGGAGACCCCGAAGACCACCACGCTCACGGCCACGACGAGGGTGACCGCACCCCACAGCGCCGGGTCGTCCACCCCCTCGTGCCGCGCGTGCGCCAGGTAGAACAGCGCGCTGATGCCCATCGGTCCGAAGAAGCCCATGAAGCCCGCCTGGTGCCGGGCGAGGCCGAGCGGCCGCCGGAGGGCGAGCAGGAACGGCAGCCGCCGCACCAGCAGGACGAGCACCGCGAAGACGACGGCCCGCCAGCCCCACTCCACCCAGGTCTCCCACGGCAGCACCACGCCGAGCACCGCGACGAACGGGAGCACGGCGTACTTGTTGACCCCCTCGTCCACCGCGTCCTGCGTCTCCCGGGGGCTGCTCCCCGCGAAACGGTTGTAGGTCAGGCCCGCGACGAAGACCGCCAGCACGCCGGCCGCCTCGGCCGTGCGGGCCACCCCGAGGACTCCGACCGCCAGCAGCAGCGTGTAGACCAGCTCGGGCCCCTCGCCCACGTCGTCGTGCCGGTCGGCGTGGCTCAGCCCGAGGCCGGCGAGCCATCCGAGCAGGGCACCGATCGCCACGCCGGCACCGACCTCCCAGGCGACCAGGCCCAGGGCGTGGCGCACGCCCTGCGCGGGCAGGACGACCGCGACGAGCACTGCGACGAGGACGACTCCGAGCCCGTCGTTGGCGCCGCTCTCCAGGGTCAGCAGCGCCCGGATTCGGTGGGGCAGGGTCCGCGCGGCCGGCTCGCCGTTGACGACGGCGGCGGCCAGGACCGGGTCGGTCGGGGCCAGGCAGGCCCCGACGAGGAGGGCCAGGGAGATCGGCACGGCGAGGACGAGGGCCGACGCGGCCGTGGCCAGGGCCGCCAGCGGCATCACCACCGCCAGCAGCAGCGCGGTAGGTCTGAGCAGGCCGCGCAGGCTCTCCCACGGGTAGCGCAGCGCCGCCGCCATCACCGAGGCCGCGAGCAGGACGCGGCTGCCCTCGAGCAGGAGGACGTCGACCAGCTCCTGCTCCAGCCGCACGAGGCCCAGCGCGGCCGGCCCGACGAGCACCCCGACGGCGAGGGCCACGAGCGGCTCGCTGACGGGGACCCACCGTTCCAGCGGGCCGCTGACGAGGGCCAGGACCACGCCGCCGAGACCCAGCACGGCCAGGGTGGGGGCCAGCCAGCCCATGCCTCACCTCCTCCGTGGCAGCCGGTGGAGCACGACCTCGCCGAGCACGCCGTCGCCGACCTCGCAGGTCATGTACGTGCAGAACGGCTGTCGGCGGCGGTCGGTCGGCGACCCGGGGTTGAGCAGACGCAGGCCCTCGGCGGTGGTGTCCCAGGGGATGTGGCTGTGCCCGAAGACGAGCACGTCCAGGTCGGGGTATGCCGCCCGCATGCGCTCCTCTCGGCGCACCCGGGGCCCGGTCTCGTGGACCACGCCCCACCGCATACCCCCCAGCTCGGTCCGGGCCACCTCGGGGAGGCGACGCCGCAGCTCCTCGCCGTCGTTGTTCCCGTGGACGCCCACCAGCCGGGCCGCCCTGGCCTCGAGCTCGTCGAGCAGCGCAGGGTCGACCCAGTCGCCGGCGTGGACGACCACGTCGGCGCGGTCGACCTCGCCCCAGACCTCGGACGGGAGCTCACGGGCCCGCTTGGGCACGTGCGTGTCGGCCACGAGCAGCACCCGCAGCCGGTCGCTCACCCGACGTCGGGCGTCTCGGCGCTGCCGTCGTCGTGGATCTCCTGGGCCATCCGGTCCAGCTCGCCCTCGTCGACGTCGACCTCGGCCTCGGCCAGGCCCTCCTCGAGGTCCTCCCGGACCGTCTCGGGACGGGCGCCCTCGTCCCAGCTCTCCGTGCGCTCCACGACGTAGTCGGCCGCCTGCTGGCGGGCGTCGGCCTCCTCGGCCCCTCCGGTGCTCTGCTGATCGCTCATCCCGCCACGGTAGCCACGGGCCGGTGCTCCCGCACCCGGTGACAGACTGACCCCATGGCCAGGACCGTCGCGACCACCACCACCGTCGACCGGGAGGGGCTGCTGGAGTTCGTCCGCCCCCGCCACCAGCTCGTGCTCATCACCACCCGCCAGGACGGCCGCCCGCAGGCCTCCCCCGTCACCGGGGGCGTCGACGGGCAGGGCCGGATCGTCGTCTCGACCTACCCCGAACGGGCCAAGACGCACAACGCGCGGCGCGACCCGCGGGTGAGCGTCGTCGTGCTCTCCGACGACTTCGGCGGTGCCTGGGTGCAGGTGGACGGCGACTGCGAGGTGATCGACTGCCCGGAGTCGGTGGAGCCGCTCGTCGACTACTTCCGCGCCGTCGCCGGGGAGCACCCGGACTGGGACGAGTACCGCGAGGCGATGGTCGCCCAGGGCAAGTCGCTGCTGCGGATCACCCCGACCCGGTGGTCGCCGGTCGCCACGGGCGGTTTCCCCGCCCGGCTCGCGGACGACTGACGGCCCCGGGGCCGGAGGCGACGCCCGGGCGTCTCACGCGGTCTTGATCTCGGTCCGGCGCAGACGCACCCAGCCGAGCACGAGCGGCAGCACGATCCACAGGGCGGTCACCGTCGCCAGCTGGGCCCACTGCTCCCCGGTCAGCGCCACCTGCGTGAACAGCGGCGCCTGCCCGGTCGCCAGGTCGAACCACCCGGCGTTCTCCCGCAGCACCTCGACGAAGGTGATGAGCAGGTTCATCGCCACGGGGAGCGCGAAGTAGAGCACGATCGCGGCCGTGCTGTTCATCAACAGCAGCCCGAAGGCCACGCCCTGCATGATGGCCAGGACCTGCAGGATCGTGAAGTAGCCCAGCTCGCGGGCCCCCAGGTCCCAGACGTCGCCGCTGCCGGCGACCGCCGCGAAGAGGGCGGCCACGGCCAGCAGCAGCGCCAGGCCCAGGAGGCCGACGACGACCGCGGCGATCGACTTGGCGACCACGACCAGCCCACGTCGCGGCTCGAGGGTGAAGGTCACCAGGCCGGCCCGCTGGCTCCACTCGCTGGTGACCAGCAGGATGCCCAGGACGGGCAGCAGGAAGGCCTGGGGGGTCAGCGCCATCCCGGCGAAGCCGTAGAAGGTGTGCCCCTCCTCCGGCCCGAAGAGCCGGAAGAGGACGACGGCGCCGACGCTGAGGACGGCGATGATGGCGAGCAGCCACAGCCCCGAGCGGGTGTCGACCATCTTGCGCAGCTCGACCTGCACCAGCCGGAGCAGGGGTATGGGGCGCGCCTGAACCTCGGTCCCGCCCCGCGGCCGGGTCGCGGCCCCGCCGGAGGGGTGGCTGCCGGTCGTCGTGCTCATCGGTGGACTCCTTCACGTGCGTCCGCGGCGGTCAGCTGCAGGAAGCGCTCCTCCAGGCCGCCCCCGTCGGAGGGACGCAGCTCGGTCAGCGCGATCCCCCGGTCGACGGCGACCCGGCCGACGACGGCCGGCTCGGCCTCCACGACCAGGCCTCCGCCCGGGGACTCGACGGCGTCCAGACCGGCCTGCTGCAGCGCGACCAGCAAGGTGGCGTCGTCCGCGGACCGCACGACGGCGCCGCCGGTGGCCAGCAGCTCGGCCTTGGTGCCCCGGGCCACGATCCGGCCACGTCCGATGACGACGAGGTCGTCGGCGATGACCTCCACCTCCCGGAGCAGGTGGGAGGACAGCAGCGCGGTGCCGCCGGCCCGGGTGAAGTCGGCCAGCAGCGTGCGCATCCAGTGGATCCCGGCCGGGTCCAGCCCGTTGGCCGGCTCGTCGAGCACCAGCACCTGGGGGTCCCCCAGGAGCGCGTTGGCGATCCCGAGACGCTGGCGCATCCCCAGGGAGTAGCCGCCCACCCGGCGGCGGGCCTCCGCGGGCGTCAGGCCCACCAGCTCCAGCATCTCGTCCACCCGCCGCCGGTCCAGGCCCATGGTCAGCGCGCTGACGGTCAGGGCCTCCCGGCCGGTGCGTCCGCCGTGCTGGGCCTGCGCGTCCAGCAGGACGCCCACGGTCCGCCCGGGGTTGGGAATATCCTCGTAGCGGCGGCCCAGCACGAGCGACTGCCCGGACGTGGGTCGGGTGAGGGCGCAGATCATCCGCATCGTCGTCGACTTGCCCGCCCCGTTGGGGCCGAGGAAGCCGGTGACCCGCCCTGGTTCCACGGTGAAGGTCACGTCGTCGACGGCGGTGGTCGCGCCGTAGGTCCTGGTCAGGCCCTGGATCTCGATCATCGGTCGTCGGCCTCCCTCCGGTGCTGCGACTCCTCGAACGTCCTCGTCACCATGTCACTTCACCGGGACCCGGCGCATGATGCCGACGAAGACGCCGGTGAGCACGACGGCGACGAGCAGGTCCGAGCCCCACCACGCGTCGGCGCGGTCGAGCGCCTCGCCGACCGCCGGGAGGAGGCCGGCGACCATCGGGAGCACGACGAAGAAACCGACCAGGACGCCGGTGCCGACCCACCACGGCCAGCGCAGGAACATGGCGGTGATGGTGACGGCGGCCATCATGGGGCCCACCGTCGCCCCGACCGCGGCGACGACGGCCGGGACCGGGCCTCCGGCGGTCTCCGAGCCCAGGATCTCGACCGCACCGCCCGGTCCGCTCCCCAGCAGCAGCAGGACGACCAGTGCCACGACGAGCACGTAGACGGTCATCGCCGCGACGGTGAGCAGGTGGGCCAGGACGACCTGCCACCGGGTGGCGCCGGAGGCCACGTGGACGCGGGTGCGGGCCGTGGCGAGAACGGCGTGCACGACGGCGGCGATGCCGACCGAGATCGGCAGCACGACGAGGGAGACCCACAGGATCGTCCGGCCGCCCTCGACCAGGAGCGGCGGGCCGCTCCACTCGACCTCGTCCATGACGACGACGTCCCAGCCCTGCCAGCGCGCCACGAGCGCCATGACGCCCAGCACGGCCAGGGTGACCAGCGCGGTGACGGTGAGCCCGCGGAGCGCGTCGGCCACCTGGAGCCGGCCCAGGGCCCACCACTGCCGGTCGGGCCGGGAGGCCGGTCCCGTGGTGCGGGTGGCGGTGGTGCCGGCGGTGTCGGTGGTCGTCATGACGGGGTCCTTCCGGTGCTGACGTGCACCAGCACGTCGGTGAGCGAGGCGAGCCGGTCGCCGGTGGAGTGCTGCTCGCGCACGGCCGCGGCGTCGCCGGCGGCGACGACCCGGCCGCGGTCGAGCACGACGACGTCCTCCATGAGGTCCTCGACCTCGTCGAGCAGGTGGGAGGACAGCACGACCGTGCGCGGGTGGGCGACGTAGTCGGCCATGAGCTCGTCGTAGAAGAGGCGGCGGGCGACGGCGTCCATGCCCAGGTAGACCTCGTCCAGCAGGGTGAGCTCGGCGCGGGAGGCGAGGCCGATGACCGCCCCGAGGATCGACCGCTGGCCGCGGGAGAGCTGCTCCGGCTTCTTGCGCAGCGGCACGGCGAACCGTTGGAGCAGCTCCACGGCATACTCCTCGTCCCAGTGCGGGCGCAGCGCCCGCTGGAGGCGCAGGGTCTGGCGGATGCGCTGGTCCTCGAGGATGCCTCCGCGGTCCCGGACCAGGCAGACGCGGGAGGTGACCGACGGGTCCTCCCACACGCCCCGGCCGCCGACGCGGACGGTGCCGGTCTGGACCGGGCGCAGCGCGGCGATCAGCGACAGGAGGGTCGTCTTGCCGGCACCGTTGCGCCCGACGAGCCCGGTGATGGTGCCCGGCCGGACGCTCAGGCTGACGTCCGAGAGCGCCTCGACGCCCCGGAACCGGTGGGTGACGGCGTCGACCTCGACGCCCAGCGGCGTGTTCACGGCTGCTCCTTGAGATGGTCGATGAGCTGGTCGGTGGTGATCCCCAGCGCCCGGGCCTCGTCGAGGACGGGCCCCAGCGTGTCGTCCCAGAAGGTCGCCCGGCGCTGCTGCCGCAGCAGCTCGCGGGCCCCCTCGGAGACGAACATGCCCAGCCCGCGCCGCTTGTGCAGCAGGCCGTCGTCGACGAGCGTGCTCATCGCCTTGGCCGCGGTCGCGGGGTTGATGCGGTGGGTGGTCGCGTACTGCGTGGTCGACATGACCTGGGCCCCCTCCGGGAGGTCGCCCACCAGGACCGCGTGGCGGATCCGGTCGGCGATCTGCTGGTAGATCGGGGTGCGGTCGTCGAACGGCTCGAACTCCGCCGGCACGGCCTGGGTGGCCATGGGCCACCTCCGATCTCGTTCAGTGGTTCATTACATGACTAATGAACCATAGAACGACCGTCGGCGCAACCCCCGGGCACGGCGACGCCCCGGGGGCGCAGGCCCTCCGGGGCGTCGCGATCTGCCACCGTGCCGCCCCCTCGGGCGGCGCGGGTGCAGGTCCCGTCAGTCGCAGGAGACGTTCGGGTTCAACGGGCTCAGCACGCCCGCTGGGTTGCCCTGCCAGACCCAGGCGTGCAGCGTGTGGAACGGCGGGCCCCCGTGCGGGTGGGGAGCGTCGAAGGCCCGGCCGAACAGGCTCGCCGAGGCGTCCCAGGTCGCGTACTCGACGGCCACCAGCTTGAGGCTGCCGTTCTTGCGAGGCGCGTAGACGAGGATCTCCGGTGCGGTCGGGTCCAGGTCGGCCGCCGTCGCTGCGGTCCCGCGCTGGTAGTGGTACCCCATGTTCGGCACGCACGGCGAGGACGGCAGGTAGCCGTCCGCGGTCGCCGCGTCGACGTCGTGGTACTTGGCCGTGGTCGCCCGGACCTCGGCCAGCTGGGCGCCGAGCGGGCGCTCGCCGCCGTGACCGGGGTGGGCGCCGGCGGTCGCCGCGGGTGCTCCCACGGCCAGGGCCAGCCCGGCGAGGGCGGCCGCCACCCGGCTCCGGGTGCGACGGGTCGGGGTCGTGGTGGTGGGTATCATCGAACTCTCCTCTGGACGGTCGGGCCGTCGGGGCCCGGGGGGGTGGGGGTCGGGCATGGTCAGGCGGGCGGCAGCGCCCCGGGTGGGGGTCCGAGCACCTCGATGCCGTGCCGGGCGCAGGCCTCGGCGACCTGTCCGGGGTCGATCTGCACCGGCTCGGGCAGCCGGGCCTGCGGCATCCGTGTCCCGAGGTCGTGGACCATCTCCACGAAGCTGGGCTCGCGGCGCCGCCCGGCGACGACCGTGAGGAAGCGGGCCGTCCCCGACTCGACCTGGAAGGTGTGCGCCACCCGGCACGGCAGCGCCAGGAGGGCGCCGGTCCCGCCGTGGACGACCTGGTCACCCAGCTCGAAGCGGACGCGACCTTCGATGACGTAGAAGAGCTCGTCCTCCTCCCGGTGCACGTGCAGCGGGGGGCCGAAGCCCCGGGGGGCGAGGAACTCCACCGCGCCCATCCCGCTGGCGGAGCTGCCGGGGTCGAGCTTGACGGTGGCCAGGTGGTTGAGGAAGGCGCGGTGCACCCCTTCCCCCTCGGGCAGGTGGCGGAAGCGGTCCGGGTCGCCGGTGGTGGACGGGGTGCGGGGTCTGGTCGTGGTGCTCATGGCGGCACCGTGCCCGGGCACCCTTTCGGAAACCTTTGGACCGGGGCCGCCGTCGTCCCCGGCACGTCCTGCCGGCGCGGCTCAGCGGTCGTCGATCCCCAGCTCGTCCATCGCCTCCTCGTAGCGTTCCCGGGCCGCGACCGCCTCCCCGTGCCGGCCGTCCCGGTGCAGCAGCTCGACCAGGGACCGGTGGGCCTCCTCGTCGTAGGGGTCCAGCTCGAGCACCCGCCGCAGCAGTACGACGGCGTCCTCGCCGCCGGCTGCTCCTCCCGCCGGGTCGGCGAGCACGGCCCGGGCGACCCGGTGCGCCGCCACCACGAAACGGTCGCGCATCCGGTCGCGCAGCGGGGCGGTCCAGTCGTCGTAGCGGTCCTCGGGCAGCAGCTCGGCGTAGTCCCGGACCAGGGCGAGGTCGTCCTCGAGCCGGAACCATCGTTCGACGTCGACGTCCACCGCGGCCAGGTCCAGCCGGACCGTCGACCGGTCGGCCACCACGGCCCCGCCCAGGACCCTGCGCACGGCGGACAGCTGGACCGACAGCCGGGCGGCGAGCCGGTCGGAGAGCTCGTCCGGCCAGAGCAGGTCCGTCAGCTCCTCGCGGGGGACCGGCCACCCGCGGGCCACCACCAGCCGCTTGAGCAGCGTCCGCGCCTGCCGGGACCCCCAGTCCCCCGGCCGGGTCGGCGTCCCGTCGACGACGACCTCGAAGCGGCCCATCGCCCGCACCTGCACGGTGGGCCGGGCCACGGACGGTGCCGGCGCCTGCGTCGGTCCAGTCGCCGGACGGCCGGTCCCGCCGCTCGGGCCGGCCCGCCCGCAACGGCCGGTCGTGAACCGCTCGACGGCGTCGCAGACCGCGTCCATGTCGCCGGCGAAGCTCCAGTGGTCCTCCCCCGGCAGCTCGACCAGCTCGACGTCGGCGCCCGCCTGCCGGAATTGCCGGTAGGTCTCCCGCGCGCGGTCCACCGGCGTGATCAGGTCCCCGGTGCGGTGGACGATGAGGACAGGGCAGCCCACCCGGTCGAGGACGCCGCGGGCGTCCATGTCCCCGTTCATCCGGAACAGCTCCGTCAGCGCGTCCCGGCTCGCGGAGTGACGCTCGTAGTGCGGCCACCACCGAACGAAGTCCTCGTCGGTCAGCAGGGACGGGCCGAACAGCGCGACGGTCCGCGACCCGGGCGTGCCCCAGGCGTCGACGAACTCCTCCCACCTCCGCCGCGCCGCGGCCATCCCCTGCGGCGTCGAGCGCACGGCCCGCTGCTCGTCCGTGAGCAGGGAGGCTGCCGTCCCCTCCAGGATCAGGCCCTGGACCCGCCCGGGGTAGGTGGCCGCGAACATCACCGCCATCGGCCCGCCCTCGGACACCCCGTGCACGAACGCCCGGTCCACGCCGGCGGCGTCCATGACCGAGCGCAGCTCGTCGACCCGCTCGTCCAGGCCGGGGATCTCCAGCGACCGGTCCGACAGCCCCGTACCCCGCTTGTCGAAGATCACCTGGCGCGAGAACGCGGCGTACCGCTCCAGCATCCGGCGGATGACCGGGGACTCCCAGGCCAGCTCCACGTTCTGCGCCATGGGTGGCACGACGCAGATGGTCGCGGGGCCGTCGCCGAACACCTCGTAGGCCAGGGTGGAGCCGGCCGCCTCGGCGAAGCGGACCTCCGGCACCTCCTCCATGCCCCCACAGACAACCACACCGGGGCGTCGCGACGGCGCCGAGGGACCTCGGGCCGTCGCCTCAGGGGTCCCCGACGGCGCACGGCGGGCGGTAGCCGGTGCCCGGCAGCAGGCCCTCCCACTCCTCCCGGGTGACGTCCTGCTGCACGGCGCCGCACACGCTCGTGGTCGCCAGGTCCACGTCGGTCAGCCACAGCCGGGTGCGCCCCGAGAGCCCGCCGCCGAGCAGAACCGTCCCGTCCGACGACCAGGCCACGTCCTGCAGGTTGACCAGGCCGGCACCGAGCACCTCGGTCGGCCGCCACCCGTCCGCACCCCGCGTCCACAGCCAGGCCTCGCCCTCGTCGACCGCGGCCGCGAGCCGCTGTCCGTCGGGGGCGAAACGCACCCCGTTGGGGATGGCCGACGGACCCGACAGCGGGTCCCCGGCCGCTGTCGGACGGGCGGGGTCGGACACGTCGTAGAGGTGGACCCGTTCGTCGGAGGCCGCGAGCACCAGGGTGGTGCCGTCCGGGGAGAAGTCCGCCCCGTAGACGGTCAGGCCGGTGCCGATCCGCCCCAGGGTCCGCTGCGGGTCGTCGACGTGCACCAGCCGCACCTCCCCGGTCCCGTCCGGCACGGCCAGCAGACCGTCCTCGCGCACCGCGACGGTGAAGACCTCCCCCGGAACGGTGACCTCGTCGAGCAGCCGCCCTCTCTCCTGCCCGGTCAGCCCCACGACCGCGACGCGGCCGTCGCGACCGACGGCGACCAGACGCTCCGCGTCGTGCGTCAGCAGCACGACGGGGATGCCCCCGTCGGACACGGGCAGGTCGACGACGACCTCGGACGTGCTGCCCTCGAGCCGCCAGACGACGACGCGACCCTCGGTCGTGCCGGTGGCCACGACGGAACCGTCGTGGCTGACCGCCCCCGTCCCGGTCGAGGTGTCCCCGCCGTCGGGCCGCAACGTGTGCAGCAGGCGCGGGGCGTGGGGCCGCCAGGCGTCCCACACCTGGACGGCACCGTCGGGCGGCCCGGTCGCCGTCAGCCAGCGGTCGCCCCCGGCCGAGGCGGCGACCGTGAACACGTTGCCCGCCAGCCGCGGCAGCGCCGATCCCTGGGAGTCCCAGGTGTAGGTCGTCCCGCCCATCGTGGTGAACAGCCACCGGCCCTGGGCGACGGCGACGTCGAAGACCGGCCGGGGCGAGGGCAGGACGAGGCTGGGCGACTCCGTCACCGGGCCGTCCTGGCCGAGGCGCCACAGGGACACCTGCCCGTCCCACCCGGCGGCGGCCAGCAGCCCGCTGCCGTCGTCAATGTGGACGGCGAACAGGTTGGTGTCGGAGCCGTAGGGGCGGTGCGTCTCCTCCAGCCCGTCGCCGGCGACCTCGATCCAGTGGACCAGCCCGGACCGGCCGACCGCGGCCACGGCCGTCCCGTCCGCGCTGACGTCGAGGTCGAAGAGGTCGCGCCCGGTGTCCAGTGCGCCGACCTCCTCCAGCTCACCGCTTCCCGGTCCCACCTGCCAGACCGAGACGGTGCCGTCGGCCCCGGCGGCCGCGAGGACCTGCCCGTCGTCGCCGGCCCCCAGGGCCTCGACGAGGACGCCGACGTCGGTCGTGCCCTCCAGCGGCTGCGCGTCGACCGGGGCCTGCCTGTCGTCGGCGGCGGCGGACCCGCCACGGCCGGCCCCGACGGCATACCGGTGGAGCACACCGTCGGCGGCCACGACGAGGGTCCTCCCGGCGTCGGCGAAGGTCATCGCGGTCGGCGGTGCCGGGACCTCGAGGCGGTGGGCGACCGGCCCGGTCGGGTCGGTCAGGTCGAGCACGGCCAGCATCGGCTCGCCCGTGCCGGTCCCCTCCTGCGCGCCCTCCGGCACCGCGGTGCCGCCGACGACCACCCAGGGCCGGTCGGGATGGGCCGCGAGCCGGACCACGGAGGGCGCCTCGACGCCCTCGACCACGTCCCGCAGGCGGGCCACCACCTCCCACGCCCCGGTGCCGCCCTCGGCGTGGCGGACCACGACCACGCCCCCGGCCGAACCGGCCAGCACGAGGTGCTCCCCGTCGGGCAGCGGGACGGCCCGGTCGAGCACCGCCCCCTCGGGGTCGGCCCAGTCGCCGAGGACCGGGGTCGTCGTCGCGTCCAGGAGGGCCGATCGGCCCTCGCGCGTGGGGGCGGTGCGGAACGCGGCCAGCGCGAGCTGGCGCGAGAGCAGGGGGTCGCGGTCCCGCAGGCTCTCGGCGGCCACGGCCATCTGCCGCGACTGCGCCTGGTCGCGCTCGTCCTTGGCGCGGTCCCACCAGCGCAGGGCCACCAGGGAGGCCACCGTGGTGGCGACCAGCAGCAGCGCGAGCACGGCGCTGACGGCCCGGCTCCGCCGTCGTCTGGCCGCCTGCTCGTCCGCCATCCGTGCGGCCAGCTCCCGGCTGGCCGTGACGTAGTCCTCCTGCAGCGGCGTCAACGGGTCCTGGGCGGTAGACCGCCACTCGTCGACGGCCTGGAGCCGGGAGCCCCGCAGCAGGTGGTCCTCGCCCCGGCCGGCGGCGTCCCAGTCGCGGGCGGCCCGTTCGACCGCCTCACGTCGGGCCAGGTCGCCACGGCGGGCGTCCACGGCCTCCCGCAGGCGCGGCCACGCACCCACGAGCGACTCGTGGCTGAGCGTCGCGTCGTCGGTCCGCACCACCACCAGCCGTCCCTCGACGAGGCGGTCCAGGACCGCCCGGGCCTCCGGGGCGGCGGCCAGCAGCTCCTCGAGCGGCACCAGGCGTCGGGTCCACCCCTGGGCGGGCGCGGTCGTCACCATCCGCAGCAGCAGCGTCATGGCCAGGTCCCGGCGGTCGGCCGGGAGGGAGGCCAGGACCTCCTCGGCGGACTGCCGGATCGCCCCCTCGAAGCCGCCGGCGTCCCGGTAGCCGGCCACGGTCAGCGCCCGTCGGTCGCTGGAGCGCCACATGGTGTCCAGCACGTGCGCCAGGTGCGGCAGCACCGATCCGACGGTGTCGGGCCGGACGTCCGCGAGGATCAGCTCGGCCAGGCCCTGCTCCAGGACCAGCCCCACCTGGCGCGCCGGCCCCTCGATGGCCGACCTCATCTCGGGCAGCCTGAGCGGCTCGACGAGCAGCTGGTGGTGCTGCAGGGCCTGCGCCAGACCCGGCAAGGTCATGGCCTCGCCGTAGAAGTCGGCGCGCAGGCCCAGCACCACCACCCGCCCCGGCGAGGCGGCCGCCCACGCCGTCAGGTCGGCGACCAGCTCCTCCGCCCGGGCGCGCAGGTCGGGGTGGGTCCACAGCTCCTCGAGCTGGTCGACGACGAGCACCCGGCCGACGGCGCCTCCACCCCTGCCGCCCCGGTCGGTCGCGTCGGGCCCGCCGCCCGGGTCCGTCCCGGCCGCACCCTCGACCCACCCCGACCCCCGCTCCCCGGCCTGGGTCGGGGTCAGCACGGTGCAGCCTTCGGCCCCCAGGGCCGGCTGGAGCCCCGCCCGCAGGAGCGAGGACTTGCCCGACCCCGAGGGTCCGACCACCGTGACGAGGTGAGGGGTCGTGCCCGCGGCCGTCTGGACCAGGGTGAGCAGGCGGTCGAGCAGCTCCTCCCGGCCGAAGAACAGGTCGTGCTCCTCGGCGCCGAACGGGCGCAGCCCGGGGTAGGGCGTGCGCGTCACCACCTGCCGGCGCTGCTCGTGCAGGTCCTGGAGCCGGCGGTGCCAGGCGGACCGTTCCGCCTCGGGGACCTGGCACTCCCGCAGGACACCCTCGAGCACCTCCGGACGGTTGGCCGGCGGCAGGTGCCGTCCGGCGAAGTAGCCGCCGAGGGTGGCGGACGGGACGCCGGTCGCGCGGGCGACGTCGCGCACCGACCGTCCGGCCCGCCGGCGCAGCTCGGAGAGGTCGCCGGCGAAGGACGCCATCGAGTCGGGTGCGCGGCTCACTGAGGGCCTCCTTTCGTCGCAGGGAGAGCGTACGGACAACCTCGGACAGCCTCCCACCCTTGTGTCGCACCCACGTCTCAGCCGCAGGTCAGCGGCCTACGGTGTACGGAGTCGTACGGATATCCACAGCCGGCTGGCGCCCGTACGCCTCGGACGGCTACACAGGAGTGGTGGGTGCCTGGCTGCAGGGGGCCAGGCACCCCGACCCGCACCGCACCCACTCGAAGGAGGACGCCGTTGTCCACCGTCGACACCGATCCGCGGGTGGAGTTCCCCCGGACGTCGGCAGCGCTCGCGGAGGTGCTGCTCACGGACCTGCGCTGCCGGCGACGGTGGCAGCGGCACACCCGCCGCAACAGCAGCCAGCTGCCGAACCAGGCGGGGGTCGCCCACGTCCTGGCCGCCGCGGTGCGGGACGGTGGCGGCGGTGGGACGACCGCCGCGCGGTCGTCGGTCCCCCGCAGCCTGAAGGACCGGGTCTCCCGGGCACTCACGGGCCGTCTCGTGACGGCCAGCACGCTGAACCTGTTCGTCGAGGCCTTCGGCATGACCGAGGAGCAGGAGCGCCGGCTCTACGCCGCCTGGGAGGCGGACCAGACCTTCGTCTGATCTCGCGGACCGACACCGCTGCGGCGTCGCAGGTCTAAGGTCGGGGGATGGACGGGTTCGACCTGGACCGCGCCACCGAGGTCGGGTGGGCCGGGTTCCTCACGCGGCTGGCCGCGCACCTGGCGACGGCCACCGAGCCGTTGCGCATCACCCCCTACGGGGCCGGATCCGAGAGCGCACCCGCGCTGGAGGTGCGGCCCGACGGTGAGGTGCTGCACGCCGAGCTGCGGATCCCCGAGGGACGCCCGGCGCTGGACGAGCAGAACCGGCGGCACCTGGGATCGCTGGGGTGGCGGGAGGAGTCGCCCACGGCATACCTCCTCGAGCGTCCCCGCACCCACGCGCACCTGCTCGCGGCGGTCGTGTCCGACACGCTCCGGCACGTCGTGGGGGCCCCGCACCCGGCGTTCCTCGACGCCGGGAGCCTGACGATCGCCCCGCCCGACCCCGCGGACGACGTGGCGGTGCGGCCCGAGATCGACCTGGACGAGCCGGTGCGGGTGACCACCCCGGCCGAGCTGCGGCAGGCGGTCGAGACGACGCTGCACGCCACGATGGGGCACCCGCCCCGGCGGGACGCAGACGGTGACGTGCCGATCGTGTTCGGGACGACCCTCGTCTACGTCCGCACGGCCGACGCCCAGCCGGTGGTGAGCATCTTCGCCATCCTCGTGCAGGACGTCGCCGACCTGGAGGCGGCGCGACGGGAGGTGGGCATCCTCAACCGGGAGTCGGTCTTCGCCAAGTTCCACCTCGTGGGACGCCAGGTGGTGGCCAGCGTGGCCATCCCGAGCCTGCCCTTCGTGCCCCGGCACCTGGTCGGGATGATCGAGCTCATGGGCCGCGAGCTGGACCGTCTCGACGACGCCCTGGCCGTGCGCGTCCAGGGCCGCCGCTGGATCGACGTCATGACGGGCCGTGGGCCGGGAGGGGTGGAGACTGCCTCGGCCACCCCGGACACGCGGGACGGCACGGGCGGGCAGGAGGAGGGCGACCTCGGCTCCGGCCAGGCACCGGACGGGCTTCCGGAGGAGCTGCTGACCCTGCTCAACCTGGACCGGGAGGGCCCGGTCCCGCTGGAGCCGGCCCTGGTGGCCGACGTGTGCCACCACGAC
Organism: Ornithinimicrobium kibberense; assembly: GCF_006519705.1. Lineage (NCBI taxonomy): Bacteria > Bacillati > Actinomycetota > Actinomycetes > Micrococcales > Ornithinimicrobiaceae > Ornithinimicrobium > Ornithinimicrobium kibberense. The sequence continues at coordinate 155,038 of NZ_VFXM01000010.1, read as the reverse complement.
CGTGCGCTCATCCTGCGCTTCATCCGGATCGCGGAGGAGCGCACGATCTCCGGGCGGGGGGCGGTGGACGAGGCGCGGGAGGCCGGGGACGTGGAGAGGGCCCGCGCCGCCACCGAGGAGCTGCACCGTTGGCAGTCGTCCGTCCGGGACCTGCGCGCCGCCCTGCGGCACGTGGTGACCTTCGGCCAGGCGGAGGGATAGGTCGGGGAGGCACTCCGGGCGTCTCAGCCCTCGACGCCCCCTCCTCAGGTCGCCGGCGCCGCCACCTGCCGGATGTGGTCGGACGCTGCCCGTGGCTCGATCCCCGCCTCCCGGAGCGGCCTGTCGTCACAGGTGCTGGGGTGGGTGTCGGAGTGGAGGGCCATCGCCATGACCGAGGCCAGCGCCGGCCGGGGCCGGGCCAGGACCCGGCTGGCCACCCCGAGCACGGGCCGGGGCACGTGCCGGACGGTGAAGGAGCGGCCGGCGGCCCGCTCGAAGGCGGCCACCGCCTCGTTGGGGGTGATCGCCTCGGGGCCGCCGAACTCCACCTCCGACGGCACGGACTCCGCGACCGCGAGATGGGCCACCAGGGCCGCGACGTCGTCGATCGCGACGTAGCGGTGGGCGGCGTCGCCCTTGCCGTAGACGACGGCCCTGCCCCGCGCCACGTCGATGCCGCCCGCGCCGGCGAGCCAGACCTCCTGGAACATGTCGGGCCGGACGACCACCGCCTCCATGCCCGTCGCCCGCAGCGCCCGCTCGGTCGCCCGCTTGGCCGCCACGAACGGGGCCCGGGCGCCGGCACCCCGGTCGAAACCCGCGGCGGAGAGGAAGACGAACCTGCGCACCCCGGCCTCGTCGGCCGCCGTCACGAGGTGCTGGTTGCCCTCGACGTCGACGTCGCGCACGCTCAGCTCCTTGTCCCCCGCCAGCGACCGCGCGAGGGCGTTGGCCGTGGTGACGACCGTGTCGACCCCCTCCACGGCCCGCGCGAGGCTGGCCGGGTCGCGCAGGTCCCCACGGACGACCTCCACCCCCAGGGCCTCGAGCGCACCCGCGTCGGTCGTCGGCCGGACGAGCGCCCGGACCGTCCGCCCGTCCTGCACCAGACGACGGACGACGCGTCCGCCCAGCTCTCCCGTGGCGCCGCAGACCAGGATCATGGCTCCTCCTCGTGGTCGCCTCCGCGACCCGTGAGGGCGACCGGTCGGCCGGTCGGTCGACACCCCTGTCGTCCTGAGGGTGACGCTACTCCGCACGTGGCGGCCGGGGTAGGGCCTTCGCTCGCGACCTCGCGGCCGGGACGCCCGTGGCCGCGTAGTCTCCCTCCATGTCGTTCCTGCGCACCGCCGCCCGCATCACCCTCGGCCTGGCCATGGTGGGGGCCGGGGTGGCCCACCTGACCACCCAGCGGCAGGAGTTCCAGGCCCAGGTGCCGGACTGGTTCCCGCTGGACGAGGACCTCACCGTGCTCGGGTCGGGCGTCGTCGAGATCGCGCTCGGTGCCTCGTTCGTCGTCCTGCCCCGCCGCAAGCGGCTGGTCGGTGCCCTCCTCGCGGCCTTCTTCGTGGTGATCTTCCCCGGCAACGTGGCGCAGTACGTCGAGGGCACCGACGCCTTCGGCCTGGACACCGACCGCAAGCGGCTGCTCCGCCTGTTCTTCCAGCCCGTGCTCGTGCTGTGGGCGCTCTACGGCGGCGGCTGGTTCCGGCGGGGCGACCGACGGTAGCCCCGCCGGGACCGGGTCAGCCCGAGACCTTCGTCAGGGAGACCGGCCCGATGATCGTCGCGTCCATGTGAGCGAAACGGGACACGACCAGGCAGGTTTCCGTCTCGAGACCTTCCTTGCGACCACGGTCCCACTGCAGGGCGAGGGGGTAGGCCGCGTAGTCCGCGGGGATCTCGGCCGCCGGGATCAGGCCCGGGACGAGGTAGCCGGTCACGTCCTTGATGACGTAGTGGCCGGCCAGGTCACCGGCGGTGATGAACAGGACACTCGAGCTCGGGTTGTGCACCCACTGGTCGGCCGTCACGACCGTGCTCCCGCACACCAGGTCGGCGTCCGGCAACCATGGTGCCGGCGGTGCCGCCGTCGCCCCCGACACGCCTACCGTGACCAGCATCGCCGCCGCCCCGACAGCAGCTGCGCTGGCCCTGATCCGTGCACTCCTCATGATCGGCTCCTTCGTCGGGGAGGTCGTCGTCGACCTCAGCTCCAACGCTAGACCCGCCACCCCGAAACGGCGCCGGAATGTCTGCGAGATCACAAGGGTCGCAGCGTCATCGACGCCTCAGCGCGGCATACCTGCGCAGCACCTCGCGCGTCGGCGCGACCTCGACGCCGAGCTCGTGCAGGCGGGAGGCGTCCAGCACCGGCCGGTGCGCGAGGAACACCGTCTGCTCGGGGCCGTAGGCGGTCAGCCCCAGCCGTCTGCCGACGGCCAGCACCGTCCGCAGCGCCGGCTCGGGCACCGTCAGCGTCCGCCTGCCCAGGGCCCTCGCGATCTCCGGCACGGTCACCGTGCCCTCCCCCGCGACGTTGAACACCCCGGTCGTCGGCGAGGTCACCGCGGCCACGACGACCCGCACGACGTCCTCGTCCCACACGAGCACGAACGGCGACTCCGCGCCGGCCAGCCGGAGGATGAACCGCCCCGACCACAGGCGGGTGATCTGGTTGTCGACCCGCTCCCCCAGGATCGTGCCGATGCGCAGGACCACCTGCTCCAGGGTCGGGGTGCGCGCCCGCTCGACGGCGAGCATCTCCTCCACCTGCCGCTTGTGGTCGGCGTAGGCGAACTCGGGGTTGCCCCGCAGCGGGTCGTCCTCGGTCAGCGGGACCGGGTTGTCGGCGTGATAGCCGTACGCCGCCCCGCTCGAGCTCACGACGATCCGTCGGACCCCGTGCTCGCGGCAGGCGTCCAGCACGTGCCGCGTCCCGTCGACGTCGACGGCCCGCTCGCGCGCCCGGTCCGAGTCCTTGCCGGGGGTGACGACGCTGGCCAGGTGGACCACCACCTCCGGGCGGTGCCCGGCCAGGACCTCCTGCACGGTATGCCGCTCGCGCACGTCCATCCGCACGTGCACCGCCCCCGGGGTCGGGCGGGCGGGGTCCCGTACGTCGGCGCCGACGACCTCGTGGCCCCCCGCGACGAGGCCGGGGACCACCGAGGAGCCCAGGAAGCCCGAGCTTCCGGTGACGAGGACCTTCATGGGCGGCACCGTACCGGCCCGGTCACCGGCCGGTGCCACGGATGCGTCCGGCCGGCCGGGCATCGCATACATTCTGCTCGTGAGCGCACAGGCCCCCTCGTCCGTCATCCTCGTCCGCGCGACCAAGTTCGTCCCCAACCCGGCGACCGCCGCCGACAACGCCTTCCAGCACGTCATCCCCGAGGGGCAGCCCACGGAGGAGACGTCGCGGCAGGCGCTGGCCGAGATGGACGCCCTCGCCGGGGCGCTGCGCGACGTCGGCGTGCGGGTGCACGTCTTCGACGACGACGACCACACCCGGCCCGACAGCGTCTTCCCCAACAACTGGCTCTCCACCCACCAGGGCGGTTACGTCGCCGTCTACCCGATGTACGCCTCCAACCGCCGCCACGAGCGCCGCGGGGACGTCCTGGAGATGCTCAAGTCGACGTACCGGGTGCAGACGATCATCGACTACTCCGGCCTGGAGCCCGACGGCATCTTCCTCGAGGGCACCGGGGCGATGGTCCTCGACCACATCTCGCGGGTGGCCTACACCGCGGTCAGCAGCCGCGCCGACACCAACGTGCTGGAGCGCTTCTGCACCGACTTCCGCTACGAGCCGATGGCCTTCGAGGCCCTCGACTCGGGGGGCGTGCCGGTCTACCACACCAACGTCATCGCCTGCATCGGCACCGACGTCGCGCTCGTGGCCCTGGGGATGATCCCCGACGAGCAGCGCCGGCAGGAGGTGCGCGAGCGCCTGTCGGTCAACGGCCGTCGGGTCGTGGAGATCACCGAGGAGCAGGTGCGGCAGTTCGCCGGCAACGCCGTGGAGCTGTGCGGCCGCCGGCCGGACGGGACCAAGCGCTACGTCATGGCGATGTCCGGCAGCGCCCGGCGCAGCCTGCGCCCCGACCAGGTCGCGGAGATCGAGCGCTCCTGCGAGATCGTGTCCGTCGACGTGCCGACGATCGAGCTGGCCGGCGGGTCCGTGCGCTGCATGATCGCCGGCGTCCACCTCGACCCTCGCCCCGCCGAGGGCGGGGAGCCGACGGCCACCGCCGTGGCGATCGACGAGCACCCGCACACCGCCGACGGCCAGGACGTCGCGGAGGGCACGGGCTGACGGGTCAGCCGCCGGCCCGGCCCGGGCCCAGCGTCGCCCGCACCAGCTCGGCGCGGGCGGCCCACGGCATACCCCCGAACATCCCCCACATCGCCCGGGCCAGCCCGGCGGCGTCGGAGTCCCGGGACATGAAGTCGCGCTGCTGCCGCCTCGGCAGCCGCCCGAACGCCTCGAACAGCGCCAGCGTGCCGGCCGTGTCCAGCCGCAGCAGTGCGCGGAGCCCGGCCTCGCGCAGCAGGTCCGCGGGGCCGGCCGGGTCCGCGTCGGTCAGCGTCCCGTCGGCGACCTTCGCCGCGAGCCCGTCGGCGCTGCGCAGCGCGTGCGCCACCGAGTAGCCGGTCACCAGGTTGCCCCCGCGGCCGGCGACCCCGACGGCGACCACGCCCTCGGGCGCCGGTCGTCCGCGGCCGCGCATGGGGATCCGGACGACCTCGCGCTCCAGCGGGGTGTCGACGGCGGCCGGGTCGACGCCGCGGGAGAGCAGGCGGTGCCGCAGCCGGGACCGCAGCTCCTCGACCGGCATCCCGGGCGCCGCCGCCAGGCAGGTCTCCTCCAGCAGCACCCGGTCCTGCCCCAGCGGGATCGCGTAGAGGAAGGTCGGCGTGCCGGTCGGCTCGGGATCGTCGGTCCAGTCCGTGCGCCAGTCCATGAGCAGCCCCTCGGCGCCCTGAAGGGCCGGGACGGCCGCGGCCGCGGGGACGACGATCCCGTATGCCGTCTGCGCCGGCGCGGGGTCGTCGGCCACCCGCCCCTCGGGCCGGGCACCGCGTGCGTCCACGACGGTCCGGGCCTGCGCACGCAGGGCGGCCACCTCGTCGTCGGTCAGCCGGGCCCGGCGGACCTCGGCGCCGTCGAGGGGCAGGGCGGCCTGAACGGCGGCGTTGTCGAGGACGACGTACTCCCGCCCGAGCGGGTGGTCGCCGTGCACCCGGATCCACGGGTCCCCCGTGCGGGCCCTGACCACGGACGCGGGCAGGTCGCCGAGCTCGTCGGCCCAGACGCCGTAGGTGGGCGTCCAGACCGTGTCCGGCCGCGGGTCGACGGCGAGCACCGACAGCCCGCGCGCGAGGCAGCGGGAGGCCAGGGCCCGGCCGGCGGGGCCCAGGCCGACCACCGCGACGTCGTGAGGCACCACCTCAGACCACCGGGACGTCGCGTCGGCGGAAGCCCACGAACCCGGCCACGGTGAGCAGGACCGCGAGCACGAGCAGCACGACCACCCCGGTCGTGGAGGCCCCCTCGCCGACCACGTCGCGCCCGACGGCGAGGAACGGCGAGGCGTCGAGCAGCGGGTCGGGCAGGTCGAAGCCCGGCCCGAGGTAGGCGAGCACGGCACCCGCCGCGAGCGCCGCCCAGGCCAGCCCGTGCCAGCGCGGCCGCCAGCCCAGGAGCGCCACGGCCAGCCCGGCGAAGAGGAGCACCGCGGCGCCGTGCGCCAGCGACCCCTCGAGCACGTCCGCCACCCAGGCGTCGTCGCCGAGCGAGGCGGCGGTGGTCACGCCGAGCGAGACCGCGCCGACCAGGCCGACGACGAGGGCGCCGGCCAGGACGACGAGCACGTGCACCCCGAGCCAGGAGGCTCGGGACCGCGAGGAGGACAGCCCGACCTCCAGCCGCCCGCTCTCCTCCTCCTTGCGCAGGGTGCCGATCCCCGCGATGACGAAGGCGGCCACGAGCATCCCCAGCATCATGAGGAAGGTCGACATCACCGTGCGCAGGACCACCTCGGCCGCGGCCTCGACGTCGGCCCCGAGAAACCCGCCGAGCGCCCGGTTCTCGGTGATGACGTCGATGACGGCCTGGGCCAGGGAGCCGTACACGCCCATGAGGGCCGCGCCCACGACGGTCCAGCCCACCACCGCCCCCCGGTGCTGGCGGACGGCCAGGCCCAGCGGGGTCCGCAGCGCCGTCGAGGCCCGGGCCACGGAGCGCCGGGGCTGGACGAGGGCGCTGCCGACGTCCCGCCGGTCGAGCAGCCGGAACGCCAGCGCGACCAGCACCAGGCCGACCACGAGCGCGAGCAGCAGGGGCCAGGCCCGGGCGTCGCCGAAGGCCCGCACCTCGTCCACCCAGCCGTGGGGCGAGACCCAGACGAGGGCGTTGCGCTCGAGGGCACCGACCCCGCGCAGCAGGTAGGACACGACCGTCAGCGCCAGCCCGATCCCCCACACCGCCCGGGCGTGCTCGACCACCTGGGCGGCCACCGCGGTCAGGCCGACGAAGACGAAGCCCAGGGCGGCGATCCCCAGCCCGTAGAGGAGCGACCCCGCGGGGTCCGCCCCGAAGGCGGCCATCGCCGCGCCGCAGCCCAGCCCGGTCAACAGCACCGCGCCGGAGGCGACGAGCACCGCGGCCAGCAGCGGGGCGCGACGCCCGATCCGGGCGGCCAGCAGCAGCTCGAGCCGCCCGGCCTCCTCGTCCCGGCGCGTGGCCCGGCTGGTCAGCGCGATCGCCATGAGCGGCAGCCCGAAGGAGAGCACGAAGCCGAACTCGTTGGCGAACACCCCGCCGATCGTGTCCAGCCCCGCCACCCGGCCGTTGAGCACGGCCATGGCGTCGCCGCCGAGGGACTCGGCATACCCCCGGATCTTCTCCGGCGTGTCGTAGAGGGCCCCGATCGAGGCCCCGGTGAGCGCCATCACCCCGACGAGCGCCAGCACCCACGCGGCCAGGCCCTTCCAGCCGGTGCGCAGCGCGATGAGCGTCATCGTGCCCACGCCGTCCAGGCCGGCCCCGAGGGAGCGCGCCTCCCGGTGCGTGCCGGTCATGCCCGCTCCGCCTCCGGCGTCGCGTAGGCCTTGAGGAAGAGGTCGTCCAGGCTCGGCGGGGTCACCGTCAGCGTGTGGATCCCGGCGTCGTGGAGGGCGCCGACCAGCGCGCCGACGGCGTCCGGCTCGGCGCTGGCGTGCAGCTCGGTGCGCCCCTCCTCGTCGGTGCCGGTGCGCACGTCCTCCAGCCCGCCGAGGCGGTCCAGGGCCGGGGCCCGCACCGTCACCGCCCGCACCTGGCTGTGGGTATGCCGTCGCAGCTCGGTCAGCGTGCCCGTCGTCACCGTGCGCCCCGCGCGGATGATCGAGACCCGGTCGGCCAGCGCCTCGACCTCGCCGAGCAGGTGGCTGGACAGCAGCACGGTCGTGCCCTCGGCCCGTCGTTCGTGCACGACCTGCTGGAAGACCTGCTCCATGAGCGGGTCCAGCCCGGCGGTCGGCTCGTCGAGGACGAGCAGCTCCACGTCGGCGGCCAGCGCCGCCACGAGGGAGACCTTCTGCCGGTTGCCCTTGGAGTAGTCGCGGGACCGCCGCGTCGGGTCCAGGTCGAAGCGCTCGACGAGCTCGGCGCGGCGCCGCTCGTCGATGTGGCCGTGCGCGCGGGCCAGGACGTCGATGCACTGCCCGCCGGTCAGGCCCGGCCACAGCGTCACGTCGCCGGGGACGTAGGCCAGGTGCCGGTGCAGCCGGACGGCGTCGGCCCACGGGTCGCCGTCGAAGAGCCGGACGGTCCCGCCGTCGGCGCGCATCAGCCCCAGCAGCACGCGGATGGTCGTCGACTTGCCGGACCCGTTGGGCCCCAGGAAGCCGTGCACCTCGCCGCGGGTGACCTCCAGGTCGAGCCCGTCGAGGGCCTGCACCCTGCCGAACCTCTTGTCCAGGCCCTCGATCCGGACCAGCTGCTCGCTCATCGTGTCCTCTCCGGTGGTCCGTCGGGCCCGTCGTCGTCCCCACGCCCGCGGTCGTCGTCGCCCCGGTCGTCGTCGGGCGGGGGCGGCAGGTCGCCCCGCAGCGGCCCGGCACCCTCGAGGTCCTCCAGGGTCATCCGCGCCCGGTCCAGCTCCTCGGTGTCGGCCCGCACGGCCGTCAGCTCGCGGCGGGCCGCCTCGACCCGCTGCGCCGCCCGTCCGCCGTCGGCGTCCCGCTGCGCCTCGAGCTCGGCCAGCGTCAACCGCTCCTGGGCCCGCGCCACCGTCCGTGCGTGCGCGGCCTCGGCCTGCCGCACGAGCTCGCGGGCGGCCCGCACGGCCCGGGCGTGCCGGTCCCCTGCGTCGACAGGGTCACCGGTGTCGCCGGCGTCCCCCGGGTCGCCGTTGCCGACGGGCCCCGCCCCGACCCGCGCAGGACCGGGGTCGTGCCCGACGGACCTCGCCCGCTGCAGCAGGACGTAGAGCGCCACGAGCACGGCCAGGATCAGCAGCAGCGGAATCAGCCGGACCAGCATGGATCCACCTCCGCCCTGAGCCTATCCGCCGCCGCCGACGCTCCCTCAGGCCTCGATGACCACCGGGATGATGAGCGGGTTGCGGCGGTGCTTGCGCTCGGCCCACCGCGACACGGCCCGCTCGATCCGCTGCTCCAGCTCGGCGTGGTCGCCGATGCCGTTGGCCGCGGCGTCCGCGAGGGCCTTCTCGATCACCGGGACGGCGGCCTCGAAGATCGACTCGTCGGTGCCAAGCCCGCGGCCGACGAAGTCCGGCGGCTCGGTCAGCTGCCCGGTGTCGGCGTCCACGAGCGCGACGATGGTCACCGTGCCCTGCCGGCTGAGGGTGACCCGGTCGCGCAGCTCGTCCTCGGTGACGTCGCCGACGGTGCCGGCGGAGACGTAGACGTAGCCGGCGCGCACCTTGCCGGTGACCTTGACCCTGCCGTCGACGAGGTCGACGACCATGCCGTCGTCGATGACCGGCACCCGCTCGGGCTCCAGGCCCGTGGCGATCGCCAGGTCGGCGTTGGCCCGCAGGTGGCGCCACTCGCCGTGGACGGGCAGCACGTTGCGCGGCTTGATGAGGTTGTAGCAGTAGACCAGCTCGCCGGCGCTGGCGTGCCCGGAGACGTGCACCTTGGCGTTGCCCTGGTGGACGACCTTGGCGCCCCACCGGGTGAGGCCGTTGATGACGCGGGAGACGGCGTTCTCGTTGCCGGGGATCAGGGAGCTGGCCAGCAGCACGGTGTCGCCCTCGCCGATGCGGATCTGGTGGTCGCGGTTGGCCATCCGGGACAGCGCGGCCATCGGCTCGCCCTGCGACCCGGTGCTGACCAGCGTCACCTTCTCCGGCGGCAGGTCGTCCAGCTTCTTGACGTCCACGACCAGCCCCCGCGGCACCCGCAGGTAGCCCAGGTCCTGGGCGATCTTCATGTTGCGCACCATCGAGCGGCCGACGAAGGCCACCTTGCGCTTGTGCTCGTGGGCCGCGTCGAGCACCTGCTGGATGCGGTGCACGTGGCTGGCGAAGCTGGAGACGACGATCCGGCCGGGAGCCGTGCGGAAGACGGTCTCGATGGCCGGCGTGAGGTCGCGCTCGGCGGTGGTGAACCCGGGCACCTCGGCGTTGGTGGAGTCGACGAGGAACAGGTCCACACCCTCGTCGCCCAGCCGGGCGAAGGCGCGCAGGTCGGTCAGCCGCTCGTCCAGCGGGAACTGGTCCATCTTGAAGTCGCCGGTGTGCAGCAGCAGCCCGGCCGCGGTGCGCACGGCCACCGCGAGCCCGTCCGGGATCGAGTGGTTGACGGCGATGAACTCGCAGTCGAACGGCCCGAACGTCTGCCGGTCGCCCTCGGCCACCTGGACCGTGTTGGGCCTGATCCGGTGCTCCTTGAGCTTGGCCTCGATGAAGGCCAGCGTCAGCCGCGAGCCGACGACGGGGATGTCGCCCCGCTCCTTGAGCAGGTAGGGCACCGCCCCGATGTGGTCCTCGTGCCCGTGGGTGAGCACGATCGCCACGATGTCCTGCAGCCGGTCCCGGAGCATGGAGAAGTCGGGCAGGATGACGTCGACGCCGGGCTGGTGCTCCTCGGGGAAGAGCACGCCGCAGTCGATGACGAGCAGCTTGCCGCGGTGCTCCAGGACGGTCATGTTGCGGCCGACCTCGCCCAGGCCTCCCAGCGGCACCACCCGCAGACCGTTGCGGGGAAGTGAGGGCGGGTTGCCCAGCTCGGGGTGCGGGTGGCTCATGGATCTCCTCGTCGTCAGGGGGTATGGGGTCTCCGGCGCCTCACGCCGGTGCTGGGGTCGACCCTACTCGTCCCCGGGGCGCCGGCCCACCGAGAGTTTGCGTCCGCACATACCCCCCGGGGTATCATGGGGACATGACCACGACGATCTCCATCGAGACCTTCGCCGCCCGTCACGCCGACGGCGCCTTCGTGCTGGACGTCCGCGAGGCGGCCGAGTACGTCGACGGCCACGTCCCCGGCGCCGTGCTCGCCCCGATGAGCCGCATCATGTCCTCCCTGTCGGGCGTGCCGAGGAACCGCCCCGTCCACGTGATCTGCCAGACCGGGAACCGCAGCCGGTCGATGGCCGACCTGCTGACCGCCCTGGGCTACGAGGCCGTCTCGGTCGACGGCGGCACCTCCGCCTGGACGGCCGCCGGCCGACCGGTCGTGACCGGCCGGCTCGCCGCCTGAGGGTCCGCCCCGGCCAGCACCGCCATCGCCTCCGCCACCGCGGTGGCGCGCTCCCGGCCGAGCACGTCCACGAACGTCGACCGGACGACCTGCGCGACGTGCTCCTGCAGACGTGCGGCGACCTCCTCGCCCTCGCGGGTGAGGGCCAGGAAGGTGACCCGGCGGTCCTCCTCGCTGGGCACCCGGCGGACCAGCGCACGCCTGGCCAGCCGGTCGGCGACCTTGCTCACCCCCCCGGTGCTGAAGGCGACCTGGCCGGCGAGCTCGGCCATCGGCAGCCGGTGCTCGGGGCTGCGCACCAGGCGGAGCAGGGCCTCGGACTCGGCGGGCGTCAGCGAGAGCTCCTGCTCGACCGTCCGGTGCAGGTGACGGTTCGTGCGCTGGAAGCCCTCGATGACGTGCCCCCAGAGGGACACCGGGTCGGTGCTGACGGCCGGCGCCAGCTCGTGGCCGCCGCCGTGCCTCCCGGATGCCGTCATGCCGCTCCTCCTCCTGTCGCCGGTCACGTGCCGCGACTGTCGTTGACCGGGAAACAGTTTCCACGGAAATAATATCGGGACGCTGCCCGTTGACCAGGGTGATGCCGACGCTACCCCCGTCGGACCCGACCCCTGAGGAGGGACACCATGACCGCACGGACCAGCGGCCTGCACCACGTGACCGCGATCGCCGGCGACCCCCAGCGCAACATCGACTTCTACATCGAGGGCCTGGGGCTGCGTCTTGTCAAGCGCACCGTCAACTTCGACGACCCGTCGACCTACCACCTCTACTACGGCGACGAGTCCGGCAACCCCGGGTCGCTGATGACCTTCTTCCCCTGGCGCGGGGTCCCGAAGGGCCGTGTCGGTGCCGGCCAGTCCACCTCGACCGCCTTCTCGGTCCCGCAGGACAGCCTCGGCTGGTGGAAGGACCACTTCGCCGGCCTGGGCGTCGAGCCCACCCTGACCTCGAGCACCGGTGAGGACCGTCTCCTCGTCCGCGACCCGGACGGCCTGGTCATCGAGCTGGTCGCCTCATCGACCACCGACCCGCGCGACCCGTGGGACTCCGCCTCCGTCCCGGCCGAGCACGCCGTCCGGGGCCAGCACTCCTCGGTCCTCACCGTGGGGGACCCCGCCGGGACGCTGCGGGTGCTCACCGAGGACCTCGGCATGAGCATCGTCGAGGAGGACGGCACCCGCACGCGCGTGGCGGCCGGTGAGGGCGGCCCCGGCTGCTTCGTCGACGTCGTCGCCGACCCCCGCGCCCAGGACGGGCTGACCGCCGGCGGCACGGTCCACCACATCGCCTTCCGGGTCCCCGACCAGGCGACGCAGGAGCAGTGGCGCCAGGAGCTGGTCGAGCGGGGCCACCACGTGACCTCGATCCTGGACCGGCAGTACTTCACCTCGATCTACTTCCGCGAGCCCGGCGGCGTGCTGTTCGAGATCGCCACCGACACCCCGGGCTTCGACGTCGACGAGCCCCTGCTCGAGCTCGGCCGCTCGCTCAAGCTGCCGCCATGGCTGGAGCCCAGCCGCGAGGCCATCGAGCACTCGGTCGCCCCGATCGCGCTGCCGCAGGAGAACAACCCGGCGGTGGAGCAGTGAGCGCCGCGGACACCGTGCGGGACTGGCCCCACCTGTTCACCCCCGGTGACGCCGACGCCCCGGTGCTGCTCCTCCTGCACGGGACGGGCGGCAACGAGCAGGAGATCTCCGCGCTGGCCCCCGAGCTGGACCCGCGGGCGGCCGTCCTCGCCCCACGCGGGCGGGTTCGGGAGCAGGGCATGCCGCGCTGGTTCCGCCGCCTGGGTGAGGGCGTCTTCGACGTCGACGACGTCGTGGCCCGCGCCGGGGAGCTGGCCGGCTTCGTGACCGCCGCGCGTGCGCACCACGGGTTGGTCGGGCGCCCGCTGGTCGCCGTGGGCTTCTCCAACGGCGCCAACATCGCCCTGGCCACCGCGATGCTGCACCCCGACGTGCTCGACCGGGTGGTGGCCTTCTCCGGGATGTACCCCTTCGCCGACCGGGACGAGGCCGTCTCCCTGGACGGCGTCCAGGTCACGACGCTGAACGGTCGCGAGGACCCGATGGCCCCGCTGGAGAGCGTGACCCGGCTCGTCGAGGTGCTCCGGGACCGGGGCGCCGACGTCGAGCAGCACCTGCGCGCGGGGGGCCACGGCATCTTCCCGCAGGACCTGGCCCGGGGCCGGGAGGCCGTGGCGCGGGCCAGCTGACCCGGCGACCGGGGCCTGCCCGGGCGTCAGCTCGACCGCGTGCCGGCGCTCGACCGCGTGCCGGCGACCATCGGCTCCCCCGCCCACGCCCCTCGCAGCAGATCCCGGAGGTTCTCGCGGTCGACGGGCCGGGGGTTGGACGGGGGGGCCTGCTCCAGGACGAGGTCCGTGGCCTCGGGCAGGTCCTCCTCCCGCAGACCCAGCTCGCGCAGGGACCGCGGGGCGTCGAGGTCGCCGTAGAGGGCGTCGAGGCCGCCCACCGCGTCGTCGGCGCCGAGCGCCCCGGCGAGCCGCAGCACGGCCTCCGGGGCCGCGGGGGCGTTGAAGGCCAGCACGTGCGGAAGCACGACGGCATGGGTCCGTGCGTGCGGCAGGTCGAAGCGGCCGCCGAGCACGTGGCAGATCTTGTGGTGCAGCCCCGACCCGGCGCCGGCGAAGGCCACCGCGGCCAGGTAGGCACCGGCCAACGTCAGCTCACGCCCGCGCAGGCCCCCAGGGTCCGCGACGACGAGCGGGAGGCCGGCGCCCAGCAGCCGTGCCCCCTCGACGGCCAGGCCGGTCGCGACCGGGTTCGCCGTCGGCCCCCACAGGGAGTCCACGCAGTGGGCCATCGCGTTCAGCCCGCTGGCCACGCTCAGCCCCACCGGCATCGACACGGTGAGCTCGGCGTCGTAGACGACCGCCCTCGGCAGGACCCGCTCGTCCGATCCGGTGGTCTTTCGCCCCTCCTGCGTCAGGCCCCACACATCCGTCGCCTCGGACCCGGAGTAGGTCGTGGGCACGGCCACCACCGGCAGGCCGGTCGTCAGGGCCACGGCCTTGGCGAGCCCGGTGGCCGAGCCGCCCCCGACGCTGACGACCAGGTCGACACCGTGATCCTGCGCGACCGCGCGCGCCTTCTCTGCGGTGCCCACCGGCACGTGCTGGACCACCTCGTCGAACCACACCGCCACCTCCACCCCGTCGAGCAGGCGGCGGGCGGTCCCGGCGGAGCTGGACGTCACCACAACCATCGGCCGCAGCGCACCCTGCCGCCCGAGCTCGGCACGCAGGTGCTCGGCGGCGGACCCGCTGCCGAAGAGGACGCGCTGGGGCAGGACGCGGTGCTCGAAGGCCAACCGGTCCGGGGCGGGCTCGGGTGTCGTCATGATGCCCATCCTGCCCGCAGGCTCCCGGGGTGCGCCGGCCCACCCACGTCGTACCCCTCCCTCTAGGATCGAGGGTGTCCGCCGGGAGAGGGAGGATCCGTGACGGGCGTTGTTCGCGCCACGCCCGCTGAGCCCGGGCCCCGCGGGCGTCAGGCCGCGGCCTCCGAGCCCTCCTCGGCGTCGAACTCCCCGCCCCGCACGGCCGCCATCGCACGGGTCCAGCGCAGCAGCTGGTCGAGCATCGGGCCGACCGACTGCACGACCGGCCCCGTCGGGGCGAGCTCGGAGAAGTTCTCGAAGTCGTGGAACAGCGACAGCGACACGGTCGCCCGGACGTGGGCCATCTGCATCTGGGACAGGATCCCGCGCAGGTGCTCGACCGCACGGGCCCCGCCGACGGCGCCGTAGGACACGAACGCGGCGGCCTTGTCCTGCAGCTCCGGCGAGAGGTAGTCGATCGCGTTCTTCAGCGCCCCGGTGACCGAGTGGTTGTACTCCGGCACCACGAAGACGTAGCCGTCGTAGCCCTCGACGGCCCTCGACCACCGCTGCCCGGCCTCGCTCTCCGGCGGGGCCACGGACGGCGAGGCCGGCTCGGCGAACACCGGAAGGTCGAAGTCGGCCAGGTCCAGGATCTCGAAGTCGGCGTCGCCGCGGGCGTCGGCGAGCGACTTCACCCAGGCGGCGACCTCGAGGCTCCTGCGTCCCGGACGGACGCTGCCGGTCACCATGGCGATCTTCGTCACGGTGTCGTTCTCCTCTGCACAGCACGTCGGGGCGCGTCCCTCGCACCCTCACGTCTGTGAAGCGTCAACTACCGGAGGATGTTCCCCCGCCCGCCGTGGTCCGCGTCACAGCCCGGCGCGCCAGGGCCGCCCGGTCCCACCCGGCCGTCGTGGCCACCGCCTCGTAGGTGCTCTGGAGGAAGTCCAGCAGCACCGCGTCCGGGTCGTCGGCGGTGCGCACGGCCGTGTACGGCAGGACGGCCTCGCCCAGCGCCTCGTCGAAGCGCGCAGCGGGGGCCCCGGCGAGCACGCCCGGAAGCCGTCCGGTTCGGGGTAGGCGTAGGAGTAGAAGATGCCCTCCCCCTCGCCACCGGGCCAGTACCCCGCGCTGCTGACCTCGTGCGAGTAGGCCTCGTGCATGACGTGCGGCCCGCAGTTCGGTACGCCCCCGGGGTGCGGAGGGGCCTCGCGTCCCGAGAAGCGCGTGGTCGCCAGGTCCAGCGCGCCCCAGAACAGGTGCACCGGGCTCGACTTGCCCACGAACCGGGCCCGGAAGACGTCGAAGACCCGCTCGGTCTCGACCATCGCACGCCAGAACCTCGTCACGGCCGCGGCGTCGTAGGCGTCGTGCACCTCGTCGTCGGCGAACGGGACGGCTCCCGGGATCTCCACGGGCACCGGCCAGATCTCCGTGGCCAGGTCGAGCTCGTCCAGCCGTGCCATCAGCTCGGCGTGGAAGTCCCGGACCGACCTCGGCTCCAGGGCCATCGACCCGGCCTCCCCCGTGGTGGTCACGATGTCGAGCCGGTGGTCCACGAGGTCGAGGTCGATGGTGAAGCTGCGACCGGGCCGGTCGGGCATCAGGGAGGTCGTCAGGCCCCGGCCGGTCAGGTACAGCGGGGCGTTCCACCAGTGGTTGAGCAGCGGGGTCCGGGCGATCCGGATCTTGCCCACGACCTGCAGCCAGAGGGTGAACGTGTCGCGCGTGTCGACCCACCCGTCCACCGGCAGCTCGGGCCAGGCGGAGCCCGTCACGTCGAGGAGGGGTCGTAGGACGGCGCCGGTCCTGCCCCGGGGACCTCGAACGCCACCGCGTCGGCGTAGCACCACCACCAGTCCTCCCCCGGCTCGAACGACCGGATCAACGGATGGTCGTCGTGCTGGTGCCAGTGCGCCGTCGCGTGCTGGTTGGGCGAGCTGTCGCAGCACCCGACGTGCCCGCACGTCATGCAGATGCGCAGGTGGACCCAGCTGTCCCCCGTCCGCAGGCACTCCTCGCACCCCTGGGCGGAGGGTATGACGTCGCGCACCGTGTCCAGGTGCGTGCAGGGAGGCATGGCCATGGCTTCTCCTCGGGTCCGGGGTTCCAGGCTAGAGGTGGACGCGTCCTGGGCGCAGCCTCAGGCCAGGGCGGCCCGGTGCAGCTGCGCGAGCGCGGGGTAGTGCCCGATGCCCTTCCGCAGGCCCGCCCGTTCCTCGTCGGTCAGCTCCCGCCGGACCTTGGCGGGCACCCCGGCCACGAGCGACCCGGACGGCACCTGCGTGCCCTCGAGCACGACCGCCCCGGCCGCGACCAGGCACGACTCCCCGACCACCGCGCCGTTCATCACGACCGCCCCCATGCCGACGATCGTGCCGGTGCCGACCGAGCACCCGTGCAGCACGGCGCCGTGGCCCACCGACACGTCGTCCGCCACCGTCGTCGGGAACCCGGCGTCGGCGTGCACGACGACGTTGTCCTGCAGGTTCACCCGCTCCCCCAGGGTGATCTGCTCGCTGTCGCCCCGCACGGACGCGCCGTACCAGATGCTGCTGCCCGCCCCGATCCGCACGCTGCCGCTGACCACGGACTGCGGCGCGAGCCACGCCTCCGGGTCGATCTCGGGCCGCCGGTCGCCCAGGGGCAGGACCAGACCTGCTGCTGCCATCGTCGTCTCCTTCGCTCGTCGGGCTCCGACCATGGTCCTCCGGCCGGTAGCGTCCGGGGAGGGGACCACGCCGAGGAGGAGGAGGCATCCGTGGAGGACGTCGTCGTCATCGGTGCGGGCATCGTCGGTCTGGCGACCGCCCGCGCCCTGCTCCTGGCCCGTCCCGGCCTGCGGGTCGTCGTCGTCGACAAGGCCGACGAGGTCGGCACCGCCCAGACCGGCCACAACTCCGGGGTGATCCACGCCGGGCTGTACTACGCCCCCGGCTCGCTCAAGGCCCGCCTGTGCCGGGCCGGGGCCACGGCCACCACGCAGTTCTGCGACGAGCACGGCATCCCCCACCGGACCGTCGGCAAGCTCGTCGTGGCCACCGACCCCACCGAGCTGGGGCGCATGGAGGCGCTCCACGCCCGGGCCCTGGAGAACGGCATACCGGTCCGTCGCGTGGACCGGGCCGAGCTGGCGGAGATGGAACCCCTGGTCACCGGGCTCGGGGCCGTGCACTCCCCGGGGACCGGCGTCGTCGACTTCCGGCGGGTGGCCCGGGTTATGGCCGACGACGTCCTCGCGCGCGGCGGGAGCGTGCGCCTCCGCTCGTCGGTGCGTGCCGTCCAGGAGTCGGGCGGGAGCTCCCCCGGCGTGGACGTCGAGACCGACACGGGCCTGGTGCGGGCGCGGTATGCCGTCGCGTGCGCCGGTCTGCAGGCGGACCGGGTCGCCCGGCTCGGCGGGCTGGACGTGGACTTCCGGATCGTGCCCTTCCGCGGGGAGTACTACCAGCTGCCGCTGGACCGCCGGCCCGTGCAGCGGCTCATCTACCCCGTCCCCGACCCGGCCCTGCCGTTCCTGGGCGTGCACCTCTCGCCCACGATCGACGGCCGGGTCACGGTCGGACCCAACGCGGTGCTCGGCCTGGCGCGCGAGGGCTACCCGCGGTGGTCGTTGGACCCGCGGGACGTGGCCTCGTTCGCGACCTTCCCGGGGATGTGGCGCTTCGCCCGCCACCACGTGCGCACCGGCCTGGCCGAGGTCCGGGACTCGATCAGCCGGCGGGCCTACCTGCAGCGGGTCCGGCGCTACTGCCCGTCGGTGACCCTGGAGGACCTGCGCCCCTACCCGGCGGGGATCCGCGCGCAGGCGGTCGACCGCCGCGGGAGGTCGGTCGAGGACTTCCTGCTGCGCCGGACCGCCCGCCAGCTGCACGTGTGCAACGCCCCCTCGCCGGCTGCCACCTCCGCGATCCCGATCGGGGAGCTGATCCGCGACGAGGTGCTGGCAGCGATCGGCTGACGCGGTCAGCCCCGGCCGAGCAGCCCCTTGACGTACTCCGCCTGCCCGAGGTGCTTCGCCGCGTCCTCGAGCACCGAGTAGATCCGCACCGCGACCGTCACCGGCGGGTCCCAGCTGTCGTCGAGGACCCGGCCGTAGTCCTCCTCCCCCAGCCCGTGCACGAGCCGACGGGTCAGCTCGTGGACGGCGGCGGCATACCCCTCGAGCAGGGCCGGGTCCGGAACCTCGAACCGGCCGACGTCGCCCGGGTCCTGGCCGTAGCCGTGCGCGTCCGGGGCGTAGGGCAGGTCGAACCGTTCCTGCCAGCCGCCCGCACGCCAGACCTCCTCCTCCCCCGCGATCTGCGCGAGCTGGGCGTCCTGCTGGCGGCTCAGGTGCCACAGCAGCCACCCGACCGGGTTGGCGTCGATGCCGGGACGCCACCGCAGGTCCTCGGCGTCGAGCCCGCCGAGGACCTCCCCCACCCCCTCCTCGATGCGCTGGAAGCCGTCGAGCAGGACGGCACGGACGAGGTCGGTGGCGGCAGCGGTCATGCCGTCAGTGTGTCCACGACGACCGACACCCCACAACCGGACCGGCCAGGTCCTACTCCCCCTGCGCGGCGCGCCACTCCTCGATCTCGGCGTCCAGCCGCGCCCGCCGCTCCGGCGTCACGAACGCGGCCTCGGCGCTGTGGTGCGCGAGCGTGGCCAGCTCGGCGGTCGTCAGTCCGAGCGCGGCGGTGAGCTCGCGGTAGTTGTCGTCGACGTAGCCGCCGAAGTAGGCCGGGTCGTCGCTGTTGACGGTGACCACGACGCCGCGGTCCATCAGCTCACGCACCGGGTAGCCCTCGAGGGAGTCCACCACCTGCAGGCGGACGTTCGACAGCGGGCACAGCGTCAGCGGCACCCGCTCGGCCGCCAGCCGGTCGACCAGGGCGTCGTCCTCCAGCGACCGCAGGCCGTGGTCGACGCGCTCCACGCCGAGGACGTCGAGCACCTCGGTGACGTTGGCCGCCGGCCCCTCCTCGCCCGCGTGGGCCACCCGGTGCAGCCCGTGCGCGGCTGCGAGCTCGAACGCCTCGCGGAACGGCGCCGCCGACCCGGTCTCCGAGGAGCACAGCCCGACCCCCAGCAGCGGGACGTCGACAGCCAGGGCCTCCCGCAGCGCAGCGGTCGCCTCCTCCCCGGGCAGGTGCCGCAGGAAGGTGACGATGAGCCCGGCGGTCAGCCCGTGCTCGCCTTCGGCGGCCTCGAGAGCCCCGGACACCCCCCGCAGCACGACCTCGGCGGAGACGCCCCGGGCCGTGTGCGCCTGCAGGTCGAGGAACACCTCGGTATGCCGCACGCCGCCGGCCGCCGCCCGCGCCAGGTAGGCGCGGGTCAGGTCGGCGAAGTCCTCCTCGGTGCGCAGCACCGCCATGTTGGCGTAGTAGAGGTCGAGGAAGTGCTGCAGCCCGGTGAAGTCGTAGCGCGAGCGCAGGTCGTCGATGTCGGCCCACGGCAGCTGCACGCCGTTGCGCTCGGCCAGGGTGTAGATGAGCTCGGGCTCGAGGGTGCCCTCGAGGTGCAGGTGCAGCTCTGCGGTGGGGATCGTCATGGGGGCATGATGGCAGGAGCCCGGGCCGTGGGGCCCGAGGTCCTTCCGCGCCGGGCTCAGGCCACCGCCGCCCCCACCTCCGGACTCACCCCGGTCCGCCGCTTCCACACCGCGGCGACGGCCAGCCCGGCGACGATGTCCCAGATCCCCCACCAGGCGGCGACGAGCGCCATCCCGCCGAGCCCGTCGAAGAAACTGAAGACCAGCAGCAGGCCCAGGCCCGCGTTGCGGATCCCGACCTCGAAGGTGGACGCCTTGACCGAGCCCTCGGGCAGCCGCGCGGCCCGCCCGATGGCGTACCCCAGCAGCAGCGCCAACGCGTCGTGCACGAACACCGCCACCACGACCAACCCGATGTAGGCGGTGAAGATCGCCCAGTTGTTGGCCACCCCGACGACGATGACGGCCGCCAGGCCCAGCGTGGCGACCGGACCGACCACCCGACGGGCCTTCCCGGCGAACCGCGGGAACCGGTGGCTGAGGTAGATCCCCACGACGAACGGCAGCCCGATGACGAGCAGGATCTCGGCCAGCATCGACAGCGGGCTCAGCTCGATCTCGCGCAGCAGGTCGCGCCCGGTCGGGTGCAGCGAACCCCAGAACGCCACGTTGACCGGCATGAGGAAGATCGCCAGCACGTTGCCCACCGAGGTCATCGACACCGACATCGCCACGTCGCCGCCGGCCCGGTGCGTGAGGATGTTGGACACGTTGCCCGGCGGGCAGCAGGCCACGAGGATCAGTCCCAGCGCCAGCGACCCGCGCAGGTCCAGCAGCAGGGTCAGCACGAAGGTGATCGCCGGCAGCACGAGGAACTGCGCGAACACCGCCACGAGGATCGCCCACGGCCGCCTGACCGCCCGCCGGAAGTCCGACACCCGCGTGTCCAGCGCCACCCCGAGCAGGATGAGCCCGAGCACGATCCGCAGCGTCGTCAGCGAGCCCTCGTCGAAGGCGATCCGGATGTCGTCGACGTCGGTCACGGCGCCACCCCGAGCTCGGCCGTCTGCGCCCGGACCGCCCGACGGTAGGCGTCCTTGTTGACGTAGTACGCCATCCGCTCCAGCCCGAGGTAGTGGTAGCCGCCCGTGAGGTCGGGCCAGCTTGAGCGGTCGCCCACCGTGGCCCACATCCGCGCCGCCGCCTTGGGGTCGCGCTCGCGCGCGGCGAGGTATGCGGCCACCAGCTCGGCCTGCTCCCAGCGCCCCTGCCAGCCGATCCCGGAGGCCTCGACCATGCCGACCACGTACAGGCCCTCGGCGGCCGGGCTGACGATCTGCAGGTAGAGCTCCGGCGCGCCGGCACCGTCCGGCCAGGCCAGCAGCGACGGGTCGAGGAAGGGGTAGTGCAGGCGGTAGCCGGTGGCGAGGACGAGAACGTCGTACTCGCGCCGTGTCCCGTCGCGGAAGACGACCCCGTCGCCGTCGAGCCGCTCCACGTCCGGCCGCACGGTCGCGTCGCCGTGCCCGAGGTGGTGCAGGATCAGGCTGTTGACGATCGGGTGCGACTCGTAGAGCTTGTGGTCCGGCTCGGGGAAGCCGAAGCGGGTCGGGTCGCCGGTGAACATGCGCAGCAGCCGGCTGTCGACCACCTGCTTGATCCGCGGCGGCAGCGGACGGCCCTGGTTGAGGGTGTCGGCGGGGCGGCCGAAGACGTACTTGGGCACGAAGTGGTAGCCGCGCCGCACGCTGATGTCGACACTGGCGGCGTGGTGGACGGCGTCGACGACGATGTCGCAGCCCGAGTTGCCCGCGCCCACGACCAGCACCCGCTTGCCCGCGAGGACGTCGGGCCGCTTGTACTCCGCCGTGTGGAAGACCTCCCCGTCGAAGTGCCCCGGCAGCTGCGGCACGTTCGGCTCGGACAGGGTGCCGTTGGCGACGACCACGCCCGCGTGCTCGGTCTCCACGGGTATGCCGTCGCGCCCGGTCGCGCGGACCACCCACCCGGTCGACGGGTCGCCGGGGTCGCCCAGCGGCTCGACGGAGGTGATCTCGGTGCCGAAGCGGTAGTGCTCGCGGAGGCCGAAGCGGTCGGCGTAGGAGCGGAAGTAGGCCAGCAGGTGCCGGTGCGAGGGGTAGTCGGGCGTGCCCTCCGGCATGGGGTGCTCGGCGAACTCGGTCGTCGTCCGGGAGGAGATGAGGTGGGCCGACTCGTAGACCGTCGACCGCTGCGCGTCGATGTCCCACAGCCCGCCGACGTCGGCGGCCAGCTCGTACCCGGTCCACGGCAGCCCGAAGCGCTGGAGGTTGCGGGCCGCGGCCAGGCCGGACGGACCGGCGCCGATGACGGCGTAGGAGGGCGAGCTCATCCAGGGGTTCCTTGTCGCAGGCGGCGGGTCATCAGGCGGGCGTAGGTGCGGGGGGCCAGGCGCGAGGCCTGCCAGGCGAGGTGCGCGGTGCGTCCGACCAGGGCGCGGTCCCGGCGCAGGCGGACGACGTCGAGCACGGCGGCGGCCACGTCGTCCGGCCTGACCGGGGCTCCCGTGGTCGAACGGTCACGGCTGCCGTCGGCGGTCGTCAGCACGGTGGTGACGAAGGTCGGGTGGACGAGACCGACGTGGACCCCGTCGGCGGCCAGCTCGGGACGCAGCGCCTCCATCAGGCCGGTGACGGCGTGCTTGGCCGCGACGTACGCAGGCCGGCCCGCGACCGGGGCGAAGCCGGCGACCGACCCGATCGTCACGACGCTGCCCCTGCTCCCCCGCAGGTGCGGCAGGGCGGCGAGGGTGCAGGCCAGCGCGCCGAGGTGGTTCACCTCGAGGACCCGGCGGTGCGTGGCCAGGTCGTGGTCCTCGACCGTGCCGATGGCCGAGATGCCGGCGTTGTTGACGAGGACGTCCAGGCGGCCGTGGTCGGCGACGACCTGCCCGACCGCCGCACCGACCTGCTCCTGGTCGGTGATGTCGCAGGCGAGGATGCCAGCCTCCGGGTCGGCGACCAGGTCCAGCCCCACGACCACCGCGCCCTCGGCGGCGAACTGCGTCCGCAGCGCCGTGCCGATGCTCCCGGCGGCACCGGTGACCAGCACGACGGCGTCGCGCAGGTCGGCTCGGCCGCGCGGATGCGCAGTGCTGGGTGTCCTCTTCGTCACGGTGGCACGCAGGCTAGCCGACGGCCCCCGCCCCTCCCCGGCGTGTCGCCCAGCCCAACCCCCACCCCCGGCGTGTCGCGCACTGTGCCGTGGCCGTTGCGGCGTGTCCCGTGCCTGGACCCCGGCGGTGCAGCACGCGACACGCAGCAGGACGAGGATCCCGGCAGACTGGGCCGATGACGTCCTGGTTCAGCAACCCCGCGGCCCGGCGGTGGACGCCTGCCGACGCCACCGGCGGCGCTCGCGACTTCCACCGCTCCCTGCCCGGCTACGCCCCCAGCCCGCTCGCGGACCTGCCGGCCCTGGCGGAGGAGCTGGGCGTCGGCCGGGTCCTGGTCAAGGACGAGTCCTCCCGCCTGGGACTGCCGGCGTTCAAGATCCTCGGCGCCTCGTGGGCCTGCCGCCAGGTGCTGGACCGCTTCCCCGGGGCCGAGCTGGTCACCGCCACCGACGGCAACCACGGCCGAGCGGTCGCCCGGACGGCCCGCGAGCTGGGCGCGACCGCCACGATCTTCGTCCCGGCCCTCATGCCGGCCAGCACGTCGGCCCTCGTCGAGGGCGAGGGCGCCCGGGTGGTGCGGGTCGAGGGCGACTACGACGACGCGGTCCGGGCCGCGGCCCACCACGCGACGGCGGCCGACGACCGGGCCCTCGTGCAGGACACCGCCTGGGAGGGGTACGAGGACGTGCCGGGATGGATCGTCGAGGGCTACCGGACGATGGTGGAGGAGGTCGACGAGCAGCTGGGCCGCCGGCCGGACCTCGTCGCCGTCCCCGTGGGCGTCGGCTCCCTGGCCCAGGCCGTGGTGTCGCACTACCGCACCGCCCCGCACTCCTTCCAGACCACCCGCGTCCTGTCCGTCGAGCCAGACACCGCCGCGTGCCTGCTCGCCAGCCTGCGGGACGGCACACCTACCTCGGTTCCCACGGCCGGCACCGTCATGGCCGGGATGAACTGCGGCACCGTCTCGGCCCTGGCCTGGCCCGTCCTACGCGACGGGTGCGACGCCGCCGTAGCCGTGACCGACGAGCAGGCCCTCACCGCGTCCCGCGACCTCCGGGAGCTCGGCGTCTCCTCCGGCCCGTGCGGCGCAGCCACCCTGGCCGGGGCTCGCGCGGCGCTCGACGACCCCTCTCGACGCGCCGACCTGGCTCTCCCGCCCGACGCCGTCGTCGTTCTGCTCAGCACGGAAGGGCTCGACGCCGCATGAGCGCCGTCACCACGCCCGCCGACGTCCACCGCCTCCTCGGCGGGAGGCTGCACGCCTGGCGCCACCACCTGCACCGCCACCCGGAGACCGCCTTCGCCGAGCACGCCACCGCAGACCGCCTGGCCACGACCCTCCAGGACCTGGGGTATGCCGTCGCCCGCGGCGTCGGCGGCACCGGCCTGGTCGCCTCGCTCACCCGGGGCGACGCCGACGACGACCGACCCTCGCGGACCGTCGGGCTCCGTGCCGACATGGACGCCCTGCCGATCCAGGAGGTCGAGGGCCGTGAGCACGGGTCGACCAACCCCGGGACGATGCACGCCTGCGGGCACGACGGGCACATGACCATGGCGCTCGGCGCGGCCGCGGTGCTGGCCGAGGAGGGCGGCTTCACCGGGACGGTCCGGCTGGTCCTCCAGCCCGCCGAGGAGCCCGGCCGTGGCGCCCAGGCGATGGTCGACGACGGTCTGCTGCAGCGCTTCCCGATCGACGTCCTCTACGGGCTGCACAACCTGCCCGGCGTCCCGGCCGGCCACCTGCACGTGCGTCCGGGTGGAATCATGGCCAGCGAGGACAACTTCACCATCACGGTCCACGGCCGGGGCGGCCACGCCGCCCCCCCGGAGGCGGTCGTCGACCCGCTCGTGGCCGGCGCCGAGATCGTCCTGGCCCTGCAGACGGTGGTCGCTCGCAACGTCGACCCCGTGCACCCGGCCGTGGTGTCCTGCACCGGGTTCGAGACCGACGGGGCGCGCAACGCCATACCCTCCACGGTTCGGATCACCGGGGACACCCGCAGCTTCGACCCGCAGGTCCAGGTCCTGCTGGAGGAGCGGATCCGTGGGATCGCGACCGGCGTGGCGGCGGCGCACGGGGCGCGGGCCGAGGTGACCTACACCCACGAGTTCGCCCCGACGGTCAACGACCCGGAGGTCACCGCCCGGGCGGTCGCAGCCGCCCTCGCCGTCCTCGGTCCGGACCGGGTGGTGGCCGACTGCGACCCGGTCATGCCGAGCGAGGACTTCGGGGTCCTGGCCCGGCACGTGCCGGCGTGCTTCTCCCTGCTGGGCAACGGCACCGAGCCCGGCCGCGGAGGGACGCCCCTGCACAGCAGCGACTACGACCTCAACGACGAGATCCTCCCCGCCGGCGTGGCCTTCCTCGTGCAGGCGGTGCGGGCCGAGCTGCCGGAGCCCTGACCCTCGCAGCCGGACCGCCCGCCAGGCGCGGACCGGCCGTCAGTAGAGGAACATCGGCTTCCCGCGCACGTGCCGCACCATCGGCCGGTAGTTCGCCGCGTCGTAGAGCTCGCCCACATCGACCCGCTTGACGCCCTCCCCGGTCACCGAGATCGGGACGCTGCTGTAGCTGCCGTTGCGCAGCGCCACCATGCGCCCGGTCGACCCGTCCAGGGCCAGGTCGGCGGCCATGACGGCGTAGTTGGTGGCGACCATGAGGTCGAGGGAGTCCGGGCTGCCCGAGCGCATGAGGTAGCCGACCTGCTGGTAGATGATCCCCTCGCCCGTCCGCTCCTTGATGAGCTCGCCGGCGACCTGCCCGATGCCGCCGAGCTTGCGGTGCCCGTAGGCGTCGGCCTCGCCGGTGAGCATCATGTCCCCGCCCTTGACGGTGGCCCCCTCGGAGATCGTCACCATCGCGTAGTTGGAGGGGTTGGCCGCCTTGTCCGCCAGCAGCAGCTCGCAGACACGGTCGACGTCGAAGGGCACCTCCGGGATCAGGGCCCGGTCGACCCCGGCGAGGTATGCCGTGATGAGCGAGGTCTCCCCGGAGTAGCGCCCGAACAGCTCGACGACCGCGATCCGCTCGTGCGACCCGGTGGAGGTGCGCAGGTTGTGGATGAACTGCACGCCCCGGGTCACCGCGGTCGAGAAGCCGATGCAGTAGTCGGTGCCGTTGACGTCGTTGTCCATCGTCTTGGGGATGGCGATCGTCGGCACGCCCTCCTGGTGCATCCGCAACCCGTAGGACAACGTGTCGTCGCCGCCGATGGGGATGAGCACGTCGATGCCGGCCGCCTCGATGACCTTCAGCACGTGCGGCGTGAGGTCGTGCGGGCCGTCCCCCTCGACCGACCCGGCCAGGAAGTCCGGCACGTCGCCGGTCTTCACCTTCCCGGGATTGGTCCGCGAGCTGTGCAGGAAGGTGCCGCCGGTCCGGTCGACGGTGCGCACGCCCACCGGGTCGAGCTCGACCAGGTTCTCGGCCACGGACGCCGGGTCGTCGAGGTCGGTGCTCAACAGGCCGCCCCACCCCCGCCGGATGCCGGTGACCTGGTGCCCCTTCTCGTGGACCCGGTTGACCACGGCCTTGATGCAGGGGTTGAGTCCCGGGACGTCACCGCCGCCGGTGAGGATGCCGATGCGCACGTCGCTCTCCGCTCTGACCGGGGCCGCTCCGCCCCGGCCGGTCGTAGGGGTGCGCGTCAGGCTAACGGAGGAGCACGCCCCGGCGCTCGACCACGCGGGGGCGCATCCCTCAGTCCTGCCCGCCCAGGTCGGCGATGCGGCGGGCCGTCGCATCTGCGTCGGCACCCCGGGCCACGGCGACCCCCAGGGCGTATGCCGCGATCGGCGCCAGCGGACGGTCGGCCCCGTGGGCGACGCGCTTGGCCAGCTCGAGGACGCGCTCGACCGCGTGGACGTCGAGCGGCTCGCCGGCGACCTCGCCCACGCGGTCCAGCCAGTGCCTGTGCTGCTGCTCGATCTCGCTCGCTTTTCTCATGCGCCCACGGCCCCACCGAGGCCCCGGGCCGACCCGCCGGGCGGCGGCCGCGGGGCCTCCGTCCGGCACGCACCCGGCCCCACCGCTACCGTCGGGGGCGACCCGCACGACCCGAGGACAAGGAGCACCCCATGTGGCACGACGTCCTGATCGTCGGTGGCGGCAACGCCGGCATCTCCCTGGCCGCGCGGCTGCGGCGGATCGGCGCCCGTGACGTCGCGATCGTCACGCCGGACCGCCCGCACCGCTACCGGCCCATGCTCAACTACGTCGCCGGCGGGCAGGCGTCGATGACCGAGCTCACCCGCCCGGCCCTGGAGGTCGTGCCCGACGGGTGCACCTGGCTGCCCAGCCGCGCCGTCGCGGTCCACCCGGAGCAGCGCGAGCTCGAGCTCGAGGACGGCGCCCTCGTCGGGTACGGCGACCTCGTCCTGGCCCCCGGGCTCGAGGAGGACCTGGACGGCATCCCGGGGCTGGCGGCGGCGATGGAGGCGGGCTGGTCGACCACGCCCCACCTGGAGAGCCAGGCCGAGCCCGCGTGGAGTGCCGTCAGGCGTATGACGGCCGGCCGGGTGGTCTTCACGATCCCTCCGGAGCCCTCCCCCTGTGGGGGCACGGCGCTCAAGCCGCTCTTCCTGGCCCTCGACCACTGGCGGGAGCAGGGCGTCCTGCCGGGGATCGACGTCCACCTCGTCACGCCGTACTCCGCCGTCCTCGACCTGCCGTTCGCCGACCGCCGGCTGGAGCCGCGCCTGGCCGAGGCGGGCGTGAGCGTGCACCATGGCTCGACCGTCGCGGCCGTCGACCACGAGGCGCGCACCCTCACCCTTGATGGCGCGGCGGACGGGGTCCTGCTCGACGAGGTCGACCACGCGTTCGTCGTCCCCCACTACCGCGGGCCGGGATGGCTGGCCCCGCTGGCCGGCCAGGACGTGGCTGGCCAGGTGGACGTCGACCCGGGGACGATGGCCCACCGCTCCGCCCCGCGGGTGTGGAGCCTGGGCGACGTCGCGGCCCTGGGGACGAGGCCTTCGGGCGGGGCCCTGCGCCGGCAGGTCGAGATCCTCGCCGACAACATCCGCGCCGCCCGGCTGGAGGAGCCGCTGAAGCGCTACGACGGCTACACGATCATCCCGGTCACGGTCGACCGCCGGCACCTGTTCCTGGCCGAGTTCGACCGCATCGGGGCCCAGCAGCAGACGACCGGCCTGGTCGACCTGACCGTGCCACGCCGCTGGCTGTGGGCCTTCGACCGCTACGTCGAGCCGATGATCTACTTCCGGTCGCTGCTCAAGGGGCGCCTCGTGCCCTGAACGCTGCCCACTGCGGTCGACCGGTCGAGGCCCCTCGGCGGGCCACCACAAGCCACCGCACGGTTTTCATGCACTGTGCATTACAATCCATCCATGTCGGTGCTCATCCAGATCCGTGACGTCGACGAGACCGTCCGCGACACCCTCAAGGCTCGGGCCGCGCGGCAGGGCATCTCGCTGAACCTCCTGCTACGACGGCTGCTCGAGGAGGAGGCGTCCCGCCCCGAGCGTGCCGAGGTGCTCGACCGGGTCGCGGCCCGGTCCGAGCGGTCCACCGTCTCCTCCACGGCGCTGATCCGCCAGCTCCGTGACGCCGACCAGCCACGGGACGCATGACCTGGGTCGTCGACGCCTCGGTCGTCGTCGACCTGCTGACGGGCGTCCTGGAGGCGGAACGGCTGGGCCCGGCAGCAACCGGTCGGTGGCACGCCCCCGCCCACGTGGACGTCGAGGTCCTGCACGCGGTGAGAGGCCTGGTCAGGGGCAGGCACCTGACGATCGGCCGGGCTCGCGACGCGCTCCACGACCTGCACGACCTGCGGATAGACCGGTGGGCGATGGATCGGTCCTCCGCCCTCAGGGCGCTGGACCTCGGTCGGAACCTGAGTGCCTACGACGCGGCGTACGTCGCCCTGGCCGAGGAGCTCGCCGCGCCGCTGGTGACCCGTGACACCCGTCTGGCCAGAGGGGCGACATCCTTGAGCGACGCGCGGGTGCTCGTCCTCTGACCCCGTCCGTGAGTAGCCACCTGGTGACGCCCGCCCGCCTCACACCTCGGAGCCGAGCAGCTCCCTGAGGTTGTCGTCGACCTCGGCCAGGTAGGACTCCTCGAAGCCGAACAGCCCGAAGTGCCCGGCGATCGAGTGCAGCGTGCGCAGCTCGCTGCCGGGCACCAGCTCCTGCTCGCGGGCGCAGTCGCGGGGCGGGAAGAACATGTCCTCGTCGATCGGCATGACGAACGTCTTGGCGGTGATCCGGCCGAGGGCGGCGGCCAGGTCGCCGCCGGCGTTGCGCGCGACGTCGCCGCGCTGCCACTTCCAGGCCATGGCCAGCAGGGCGTTGGGGTCCATCGCGGCGAACGTGGGCCGCAGGAAGTTGTCGCGGAACTCCTCGAAGGTGTCCCAGCTGACGTCCGGCAGCTCGACGTTGCGCCAGAACTCCGAGCGCCAGAACTCGGTGGACAGGCCCATGACGGCCCAGATGTCGGCGTGCCGACGCAACCCCTCGCCGACGTCCGCGGCAGCGGCATACTCCCCGCCGTTCCAGCCCGGGTCGGAGGTGATGGCGTCCATGAGCGTCTGGGTGAAGAGGAAGTCGTGCGGGGTGTTCTGCGCGGTGCCGGCGATCATCGCGGCCCGCTGCACCCTTTCCGGGAAGCGCACCGCCCACTCCCAGGTCTGCTGGGCGCCCATCGACCCGCCGACGACCAGGGCCAGCCGTTCGATGCCGAAGACCTCGCGCAGCAGCTGCTCCTGGGCCCGGACGTCGTCGCCGATCCGCACGTGCGGGAAGGAGGACATGGCGATCTCGCCGTCGGTGTTGTGCGGGGAGGTCGACAGGCCGTTGCCGATCTGGTTGACCACGACGATGAAGTACCTCGACGGGTCCAGCGCGCGCCCCTCGCCGATGTAGGTCAGCTCCCACGTCTGGTGGGTGCCGGAGAACCAGGTGGGGATGAGGATCGCGTTGTCCTTGGCCTCGTTGAGCTGGCCGTAGGTGGCGACGGCGAGCTGCAGGTCGGGGATGACCCCGCCCTCCTCCAGCTCGAACCGGCCGACGGAGTGGAGCTCGTAGGCTCCCTGCACCTCGGGGCTGTAGAACGGGTTCTCCAACGTCATCGCTGTCTCCTCGTCGAGCAGGGTCGGGGTGCGACGAGCCTAGCCGGGGGTGCGGCACTGCTGGGTCGTGGCGCCGGCAGCGCTGAGGACGGTCACCGATCGACGACCACCCCGTAGTAGTCCCGGTCCAGGATCATCGCCGAGTAGTAGAACCGCCGGTCGATCTCGTCGGAGATCGCCTGCCGGTAGCCCTCCGGCACCTCCACCCCCTCGGCGGGCGTGAACTCCTGGGCCACCGCGTCATACCTGCCCATGTCGGTGAGGAAGCTGCGGTCGCTGAAGATGACCAGCGGCTCGGCGTCGGAGAAGACGTCCCGGCCCATGAGCAGCCGCGAGTCGAACTCCAGCCCCAGGAGGTTGGACAGCGTGGGGATGATGTCCATGCTCGCGACCGGCTCGTCGACGGTCACCGGCTCCATCCCTGGCGCATACATGACGAGGCTGTTGCGGTAGAGCTCGACGTCGTCCACCTCGTGCCCCTCCAGCTCCTCGATCTGCTCCCGCGTCAGCCCGTAGGGGTAGTGGTCCGAGCTGAGCACGACGAGGGTCCGGTCGGCGACGCCGTCCTCCTCCAGCTCCTCGAGCAGCAGCTCCATCGCCCGGTCCAGCTCGATCTGGGTCGCCATGTAGGCCTTCCCCGCCTCGGAGTAGGGCAGGTCCTCGACCAGCTCCCGGTTCTTCGCCGCGATGAAGTTGCCGCCGAAGTTGTACTGCAGGTGCCCGCTGACGGTCATGTAGTAGGCGTGGAACGGCTCCTGCTCGAGCACCTCCGGCATGGTCAGCTCGATCATCTCCACGTCCGACTCCGGCCAGGTGGGCGTGACGTCCAGCCCGCTGCCCAGCCCCTTGTAGTCGTAGCCCAGGTTCGGGTGCGAGACGTCCCGCCGGTAGTAGTCGTAGGTGTGGTTGTGGTAGGCGAGGGTCGCATAGCCCAGCCGCCCCAGCTGGTTGCCCATGGCGAACGGCATCGCGTTGTCGCCCGACTGGTACATGCTCCAGACGCCGCTCTTGGGGATCAGCCCGGTGGTGGCCACGTACTCCCCGTCGGAGGTGCTCACGCCCCAGATGGGGGTGTAGAAGTCGGTGAACCGGAAGCCCTCCGTGGTCAGCCTGTGCAGCGTGGGCGTGACCTCGGGGTCGACGGCGAGGTGGGAGAAGCCCTCGGCGGTGACGAACACGAGGTTGTAGCCCTCGAACCGGCCGGTCTGCTCGTTCTGGACGGTCGGTTCCCGCGCGGCGAAGTACTCGTGCAGGGCGCGCAGCTCGTCGTCGTCCTCCTCGGCGGCGAGCTGGTCGAAGTCGATGTCCAGCACGTTGGGCTCCGGTGCCGCCTCCCGTTCCGGCTCGCCCCGGGCTCCCGAGGTCTGCCGGGCCCCGTCCGCGGGAGGCTCCTCGGTGACGGCCCCGTCGGGGGTATGCCGTGGGGGCGCCACCGCCGCCGGCGGCGCCTTCTCGCCGCCGAGGCCGAGCAGGTTGCGCTGCAGGTCGACCCGCATGCTCGTCACCAGCCCCAGCCGGTTGACCGCCGTCACCGGGTGCTGGTCGCGGTAGTAGGTGTCGTAGGCACTGTTCTGACCGCGGTCGCCCAGGTTGATCCCGGCCAGGGCACCGCCGACGAGGAGGACGAGCATCCCGGCGGTCACGGCCTGCTGCCGCCACGAGGCCCGGCGCCGGGGGCCGGCGCGGAACCGCGACCCGACGAAGACCAGCAGGGGCACCGACAGAGCCAGCAGCCACCAGGCGTTCTCGGCGATCTTGCCCACGATGTCGGCGGCGAACTCTGCCACCTGGCCGGCGTTGGTGGCGGAGAAGACCGTGTAGAAGGTGCCGAAGATGTCGTAGTAGATGAGCTGCGACACGAACAGCAGCGTGAGGAAGGCCAGCGCGAGCCCCACCGCCACGTCGCGGGCCCGCCCGGGCAGCAGCCCGGCGACCAGCGTGATCGCCAGGGCCGTGACCGCGGCGAAGACGGCGGCCCACAGCAGCCCGACGGTCAGGAAGGGCGCCTCGGTCCGTGCCCGCAGGATCAGCTCGAGAGCGAGGACCGCGATGAAGAGGAACCTGGCCAGGGCGAGCGGCCTCGCGCCAGCACCCCGACCGGGGCGTTGGCGGGCCGTCACGGGCGGCACCGATGCTCCACCCGGCGTCGTCGCCGGTGTCATCTGTCCACGGTACGCGCCGCGCGTCGCCTCGGGTCCGCTCCGGACCTGGTGTGTCGTTCAGCCGGCAGGAGCCCGAGGGTCGTCGCGCACGATCGCCTCGACCTGGTCCTCCCATCGCTCCTCCACCGGGAAGACCGACCGGACGAGCCAGGTCGCCCCGGCGTCGACATACTCCTGCGCGGGCACCCCGGCGGCCGGGTGCACGACGACGTCCCACCCCGGGCGGGCCTCGGCGCCGTCCAAGGCCAGGTAGTCGGCCAGCTGCTCGGGGGTGAGGTGGTCCTCCGGGCCGATCGGCACGATCCCGTCCCAGCGGCGGGCGCGGGCCAGCGGCCGACGGTGGGGCGCTACCCCGGCCACCCAGATCGGCGGACGGGGCTGCTGCACCGGGCGTGGGTGGAGGTCGGCCCGGACGCGGTAGTGGTCGCCGGCGACGTCGGTGGGGCCGCGCATCAGCCGGTCGACGACGGAGAGCCCCTCGTCCAGCATCGCGGCGCGCACCCGGGGGTCGGACTCCTCGCCCAGGTCGGCGAAGTCCCGGTCCGGCGGTTCGCCGAGGCCGACCCCGAGCACCGCCCGGCCGCCGCTGAGCCGGTCCAGCGTGGTGAGCTGCTTGGCCACGGCATAGGGGCGACGGCGTGAGAGCGGGGTGACCAGGGTGCCGAGGCGCACCGTGGCGGTGACGGAGGCGAGGGCCCCCAGCATCACCCACGGGTCGAGCGGGGCCGCCCCGGGCCGCCACTGCACGTGGTCCCACAGGAAGACCCCGTCCCACCCGTTGGCCTCGGCCTCCCGGGCCCAGCCGACGACCCGGGAAGGATCGGTGAACGGGGGGATGCTCACGCCGAACTTCATGGGCCCACGCTAGGCCCCCGGGGCATGGGTGTGGCCCGGCCCCCGGGGCCGCCTACAGTGGCCGCGTGAACCTGCACGACATACCTGTGACCACCCTCGACGGCCGACCGACCACGCTGGGCGAGCACGCCGGCCGTGTCCTGCTGATCGTCAACGTCGCCTCCCGCTGCGGTCTGACCCCGCAGTACGCCGGGCTCGAGCAGCTGCAGGAGCAGTACGGCGACCGTGGCCTGACCGTCGTCGGCTTCCCCTGCAACCAGTTCGGCGGCCAGGAACCGGGCACCAACGAGGAGATCGCGCAGTTCTGCTCGGCCACCTACGGCGTGAGCTTCCCGATGATGGACAAGGTCGACGTCAACGGGGCCGACCAGCACCCCGTCTTCGCCGAGCTGACCCAGGTGCCGGACGCCGACGGCGAGGCCGGGGACGTCGCGTGGAACTTCGAGAAGTGGGTCGTCGACGGACGCGGCGAGCCCGTCGCGCGGTTCCGCCCGCAGACCGAGCCGACCGATCCGCAGGTCGTCGACGTGATCGAGGCCGCCCTGGCCGGATCCTCCTCCCGCTGACACCGCACACCTCTCACCACCTGCGCCGCAACCACCGCCGTCGGGCCTTCCCCTGCTGCCAGCGCACCTCCACACCCTTCTCGCGCGCCAGCCTCTCGATCAGCCGGCCCACCTCCTGGTTCGCGTACCTGTCGTGCGCGTGCCGCACCCGCGTCCGCTTCCCGAACAGCGCATCCGCCTCGTCGAAGAGCAGGACCTCGCCCGTCTCCTGCGCACGGTCGAACAGGCGCGAGAGGTTCTTCTCCGTCTCCCCGATGTAGCGCGACACCACCCGCCGCAGGTCGACGCGCCGCACGGCGGCCGGCTCCTCGACGACGGACGGGACCACCAACCTCGGCGCGACCGGGGGAGCGGGCTCCGCCGGCGACCCGCCTTCCCCGGCCGCCACGGCCGCCTGCAGGTGGACCGTCCGCACCTCGAACTCCGCCGGCCGCACGGGCGCGAACCACAGCCGCACCACGAACCGCCCGGCGAGCACGTCGGCCTCGGTCATCGTCTCCCCCGGTCCGCAACGCACCCCGTAGGCCTGCTCCGGCTTGGCGCCCTGCAGCGCTCCCCGCCGCCACAGGTCGTGCAGGAAGCCCTCGGTCAGCCCCCTGACGCGGGCCCACAGCGCCGCGTCGTTCTGCTCGTCGGCGACGAAGCCCAGCCCGGCCGTCACCGACGCCAGCACGTGGTCGGTCAGCCGGCGCACGCTGACGTAGCGCGCGACCGGGTCGGCCGGCCGCCCGCCCGCGACCGTCCGCGCACCCCAGACGACCCGGCCGCGTCCGGGCAGCTCGCGCAGCGGGTTGACCCCGGCCTGCACCAGCCGGTCCACGTCCTCGTCCGTCAGTGTCTCGGCGAAGCCGTCGACCCCTCGCAGCTCGACGCCCGCCGGCGCCTTCCACACCCCCCGCTCGACGTCGGTGCGCGCGACCACCCCGGCGACCGCCCCCGACGGCGGCACGGTCACGCCGTCGACGACGCCCCACGGGTGGTATGCCGCGGCACGCTCCGCGTGATCCGTCACCGCCCCCAGCGCTGCCTCGTGCGCCGGTCCCCACGGACCGGGCGGCAGGTCGAGCAGCAGCACCGCGCGGGATGCCGCGCACCGCCCGAGCGCGACCCTCACCTGGTCGGGATGGGCCGCGGTCAGGCCGGGCACCACGAGCACCGTGACGCCCGATCCGTCGAGCGCATGCACCCCGCCGGGTCCCTCTACCGGGACCAGCTGCGCAGGCGCCGGACCCGCCGACCGGACGACCACCGCGCTGGTGCCGCCGTTGGCGAAGAACAGCTCGACCGCGTGACCCAGCGGCCGGTCGGAGTCGAGGCTCGGCCCGAACGTGGCGTGGTAGTCCGCCGCGCTGGTGACCGTCACCGGGGTGCCGACCGGCCCGGCGTCGGCCGCCCCGACGAACCCGGTCACCGAGGTCGGCAGCGGCTGTATGGGGGCGCCGGCGGCGCTGGGCTCGGTGTGCGGCATAGGCCATCCAAGCGCGCCTGCCTGCCCGAGCGCGAGACCCCGCCCCAACCTGCCGCACCGGGCGCGGAGGTGGTCCTTACCCCAGGGCGGCCTCGCACCGCTCGCTGCGGAGCCGGTGGACGAGCCGCGTCGAGGGCTCGACCCCGAGCTCGCGGCGCAGGGTCGTCCGCAGCCGGCCGAACGCCCGGAAGGCCTGCTCCCGGTTGCCCTCGGCGAGGTAGGCCCCGATGAGCACCTCGTGTGCGCTCTCCCGCAACGGGTCCGCCCGCACGACGAGCAGCGCCACGTCCACGGCCTCGGCGCAGCGCCCGCTGGTGAGCAGGCTGCCGGCCGTCACCTCCAGCGCGTGCAGCAGCCGCTGGCGCAGCCGCTCGCGCTCGTCGACGATCCAGTCGTCGTACCACCCGGGCAGCAGGTCGAGCCGGCACAGGTCCCAGCAGCCGTGGCACAGGTCGCGCGGTGAGGAGGTGCGCGAGATCACCCGGGCGGCCCAGCCGCCGAGCAGCCGCGTGTCCACCTGCACCCCCGGGGCCAGTCGCAGGGACGTCCGGGTCGCGTCCACCAGGTGGGTCCCGGCCGTGTTGACCCGCCACAGCGCGGTGCGCAGGTTGGCGGCGGCGTGCACGTCGTCGTCGTCGGGCCACAGCGTGGACGCGGCCAGCCGTCGGTCGATGACGCCCTCGTTGAGCGCGACGAAGGAGAGCAGCCGCAGCCCCCGGTCGGCCAGCCGCAGCTCCCGGCCCCCGAGACTGACCCGGGGATGCCCCAGCAGGTGGACCACCGGGGCGTCCGCATGCCCGTCGTCAGCCGCCAGGGCTCTCAGCAGTCCGTCGCTCATGTGACCCTCCGAGTAGTTCACACAGCCGATCGTCAACTCTATCCAGTTCTGCAGGTATAGGGGCGGACCGTCACGGCACCGTCACCGAGGCACGTCAGGGCTCCTCCCCCGGGCCCGACAGCGAGGCCAGCAGGTCGCCCAGCAGGATGACGACGTCGCTGGCCGCGACGCCGAGCGCGACGAGCCGGGCGCTCTGCCCGGTCGTCGCGTCGTTGAGCAGCCGGTGCCACATCGCGACCAGCTCGGTCTGGGAGATGCTCCCGTCCTCGCCGGGGACGACGTAGCCCTGCCCGAGGGCGTGGACGACCAGCGGCGCGAGCTGCTCGCGGGTCCGCTCCAGGGTGGCCCCGGCTGCGGCCTCGTCCCCGCGCAGCCGTTCGCCGGCCTCCAGCAGGACCCGCAGGGCCACGCTGCGCTCCAGCTCGCGCCGGCGCACGGTGACCCGGGCCAGGGTCGCGGGGTCCACGCCGTCGCGGGCGGAGGCCAGCTGGGCCTGCAGTGCGACCAGCTCGTTCTCCCCCGCAGACTCCCCCATCGCGGCATACTCCCGGGCCGCGGTCTCCAGCGCCGTCGACGCCCGGGCCCCGGCGTCCAGGTCCTTGGCGATGCACACCCGCAGCGCCTCGGTCGAGGCCTGCAGCAGCCGGACGTAGCGCGCGCGACGGTCGTGCAGGAAGGGCCTCATCGTCAGTCGAACTCCACGATCCGCGAGACCGTGCCGTCCTCCTCCTGCACCTCGCGCAGGAGGAAACCCTCCTCGAGCATCTCGGCGCGCACGACGAAGACGGTGCTGTCGGTGCTGCCGTCGGCCACGACCACGGTCTCGGGGTCGACCAGCAGGCTCTCGATCTCGGTGTGCGACACGACCGTCCGCCGGCGCACGTGGTCGAGGACCTCCGCGGTCGTCCGGGCCAGCAG
This sequence comes from Ornithinimicrobium kibberense, assembly GCF_006519705.1. Classification (NCBI taxonomy): domain Bacteria; kingdom Bacillati; phylum Actinomycetota; class Actinomycetes; order Micrococcales; family Ornithinimicrobiaceae; genus Ornithinimicrobium; species Ornithinimicrobium kibberense. The sequence goes on along the minus strand of NZ_VFXM01000010.1, from coordinate 118,443 downwards.
GCGGTTGCTCTCGTCGGTCTCCAGGTAATAGGTCAGCAGCCGGGCGCCGGCGAGCGCGGCCCGGAAGATCTGGCGCCACCAGGTCACCACGACCGCCTCGGGGTGCGACGGGTCGGGGTTGGCCACGAGCTCGGCGTGGAGGTCGGCGGCCAGGCGGCGCACCTCGGACAGCTCCTCGCCTCCCCCCGTGCGCAGCCGGCGCCGGGGCAGCCCGCCCTGGGAGTGCTCCACCTCGGTGCGGACGGCCTCGGCCCACTGGGCCAGCGCGTCGACAAAGTCCTGCTCGGGCTCCACGAAGCGGACGGTCCGGGAGAACCGCGCCCCGGAGATCAGGACCGGCACGGTGATGTCGACCTTGGGGGTCCGGAAGCGGGGCACCGGGAAGTGCCGGAGCACCTCGTCCTGGTTGTACCGGTCGGCCAGGGCCCGGGAGTAGGCGTCGGCCGCCTCCCGGGCCCTGACCATCTCGGTGAAGATGTAGCCGGCGTAGTCGCCCAGCGTGACCTCGGCCATCGGTCCGGCCTCTCCGCCCGGACCGCCTCAGGCCGCCAGGATGTTGAGGATCTTCTCCAGGCCGGCGGGGATCTCGTCCTGCACGGCCTTGACGTTGACGTTCAGCGCGTACTCCTTCTTCACCTCGACGTTCGTGGCCGTCTTGCGCTGGTAGGAGGCCGACACCTTGAGGTTGACCGGTCCCCAGCCGCCCTTGACCTCGGCGTTCACCCCGAGCGCGTCGCTGGTGCTGGCCGACTGCACCGAGTTGAGCTTGACGTTGAAGTCGATGACCACGTGCTCGATCCGCAGCGAGGGGATGGGCAGCATCGCCAGCAGCGGCACCTTGACGGTGACGTTCTGCACGACCGGGTTGCCCTCGTCGTCCAGCTCGCCGTCGTCGCGGGTGTGGGTGAAGTCGACCATGACCAGCTCGCGCGGCTTGGAGGTGTCCGGCTCCCCGTCGTCGTCGAGCGGGTAGGCGAAGCCGACCTTGGAGATGAAGTCCACCGTCGCCAGCGACGAGGCGACCTGGGCGTCGACGGCGGCCTGCAGCGGCCCGCCGATCATCTTCCGGAAGTCGATGTTGTTCAGTTCGCTGGTGAGGTTGGTGGACACGCCCGGTGCCCGCTCCAGCCCGCTGGCCACCGCCGAGGACACGGTGTCGGTGGCCACGCGCGTCACCTCCTGTGCGGTCTGCTCCGCGTCGGGCGCGGGGTATGCCGCGTCCTTGCCTCCCCGTCCGGAGCGCGCCGGGCTCTTCCGCCCGTCGCCCCCGGTCTGCGCGCTGTCGTCCTTGTCCGCCATCTCCTGGCTCCTTCGTGCGTGGGTGGGTGCCGGTCACCCGTCGGTGGGCGCCGGCCGCTTGCTCTGCCGCTTGCGCGCGGTGCTCTTGCGCGCCGTGCCCTCGCCGGACCCGGCCTCGGTCTCCTCCGCCTCGTCGGGGAGGTCCTCCAGGTCGGCCGGGCCCGGGAGGTCCCCGCCGGCGTCCGTGCCCGGCGCGCCGACGGCATACGCCCCGGGGGTGGGGGGACCGTCCTGCCCCGCACCGGACGTCTGCGCGCCCAGGTCGGGGACGGGGCCGGACCCGATGCCGTCCGTGCCCGCGGACGCGCCGCCGGCCTGCACGGACAGCTGGTCCAGCGGGACCGGCACCGGCCCCTCGGCCCGTCCCGTCCCTGCGCCGGCCGTGGCCGCGGTGCCGGTCTGCCCGCCGGTGGTGACCGTGACGGTCACCTGCGTCGACTCGCTCATGGTGCGCTCCTGTGCGTCGTGGGGTCGGTCAGATCATGTAAGCGGTCGTAATCAGCCCGGAGGCGTCGATGTCGACGTGCACCGTGCGGTTGTTCGCGAAGGCGGTGTTGAGCAGGACGGTCAGGTTGGTGCACCCGTCCGGCGAGCCCTCCTTGATCCGCTTCCAGCCGGTGCCGCCGTCGAGGTTCGCCCAGGACCACTGGCTCCCGGAGTGGATGAACGTCGAGAGGACCTTCTTGTTGTGCTGCCAGGCCATGACTGCTCCTCGTGTCGAGATGGGTGGGTTGTCAGACGACGTACATCGTGTAGATGAGGGATCCGTCGACGTCGGCGTGGACGGGCCGCTGGTTGGCCATCGCCTCGCACAGGCCGACGAACATGTTGGTGACGGCGTCGGCGGAGCCGCCCTGGACCCGTCGCCAGCCGACTCCCTCGAGGTCGGCCCAGGCCCACTGCGACGTGGCGTGGGCGAAGGTGGCGCGGACCGTGCGGTGGTGGACCCAGCCGCGGGCGGCCGCTCCCCCGACCGACAGGTCGGCCGTGACGTCGTCCCCGGACCGGGCGATGTTCTCGACCGAGACCTTCGACGCGGCCCCGGCGTAGCTCTTGCTGCTCGGCGTGGTCGCGTCGGTGAAGGCGGCGTTGGAGCCGGTCGGGTAGACGTCGGTCGCGTCGCCGCGGTTGGCGTTGAGGTTGAGGTCGCGCCGGCCGTCCGCCTGCTCGATGTCCACCAGGTAGTGGTTCTCGTCGCTGTTGGCCTGCTGGGTGTCGTCGACGTGCTCGATGAGGAGGCCCTCGCCGGGGATGTCGGAGTCGAAGCCCGTCTGCTGACGGTTGCTCACCAGGAAGTACTCCGTGCTCGCGGCCGAGCCGACAGGGAGCTTGTATGCCGTCGCCTGCCTGGCGTAGGGCGCGATCGTCACGCTCCGGCTGGCGTTCCACACCACGGTGGGGGTGATCCATCCGGCCCGGGCCTTGCACCAGGCGGTGGGGTGGGCCGGCCGGTCGCCGCCGCCGTTCCAGCTGCCGCCGGCCATGAGGTCCCAGGCGCCGGTGCCGGCGGAGGAGTAGTCGGTGTCGTAGAGGTCGGGCCAGCCCATGAGCAGGTGGCCGAGCTCGTGGGCCATGACGCCGACCCGGCCGTCCTCGGGGGCCATGAAGTAGGTGGAGATCTTCTTGCCGTCCCGCGTCTGGGGGCTGATGCCCCACTTGTGCGACCACAGGTCGCCGACGTTGCCGGTCTGCTCCGCGCCGCTGCCGGCGCAGACGACCACGAGCGCCTCGACGGTGCCGTCGCCGTCGTTGTCGAAGGTGGAGAAGTCGACGTGGCCGTCGGCCAGCTGGAGCACGTCCTCGACCAGGCCCTGGGCGTTCTTGGGGTGGCTGCCGAAGCCGTAGTTGCCGTCGGTGTAGAAGGACTTCGGCCGGGGGGCACGGAACCAGCCTGCGGTCGGGCCGCCGGCCCCGGCGACCTGACCGGTGACGTCGAGCTTGCCGTAGGAGGCCTCGCGGAAGAAGTCGCGCATGCTGCCGTTGGCGGAGGTGCCGCTGGAGAACAGCAGGTCCTGGAAGTGCGCCTGGGTCCGGGTGGCCGGCGCGTCGGAGAAGTCCACCAGCAGCACGATCGCCCGGCGGGTGCCGAGCACCGGCGCCGCCTCCCTGCGGACCTCGCCGAAGGTGTCCGGTCGGGTCCGCGCCGGCCGGCTGGTGATGAGGTTGAACTCGCGCCAGCCGAGGCCGTCGCCGTTCTGCTCGCTGAGGTCGCGTCCGGCCGCCACCAGCTTCTTGGCGGCGCGGATCTTCTCCTCCAGCTCCGGGGCGGGCGGCATCACGCAGTGGACGGGCGGCCCTGTCTCTCCCCGGGGTGTGTGCACCTGGTTGCTGGCCACGGTGGGCCTCCTTCGTTGTCTCAGCGGGGTCTCGACCCCGTGTCCGACCGGCTGCGCACCAGCATCGGCAGGGGGCGTCACCGACCCGTCACCGCACCGTCTCGGCACCGTCGCCGGGCGTGGCGGCCGGGGCGGAGGGGGAGCAGAATGGCCGCAGGAGAAGAGGAGGTGGTGGACGTGAACGTCATGGCCGCACCGAACCGCAGCCGGATCAGGGCCCGCGTCGACGCCGTGGAGCCGGTCGAGGACCAGCCCAAGTGCTACTTCACCGTGGACGTGCTGGAGGCCCGGGCGGAGTCGGGCGGGCTGTTCGTCCGCCAGGGCGACTCCGCCCGGATGTTCGTGGTCGGCGACGAGCCGGGGCTGCGGGCGGGGGACGTCTTCGAGGCCGAGGTGGAGTACCTCGGCGGCCCCCAGGGCGGGCAGCTGCAGCTGCACGAGGTCCTGCAGGTCGAGCCGCCCGAACGGGACTCGCCCCCTGCGGGTGGGCGCGGCCCAACCCAGGAGTGACGGGCCGGGATGAGTGACGGACCGGAAGGCCCCGCCGCCCAGGTCAGACCCTCGCCTCCAGCACCATGTTGAAGTCGTTCGCCGCGGCCCGGCGGACCGTGCCGAAGCCGGCCTCGTGGAGGACCTCGGTCAGCCGTCCCTCCCCCGCCTGCGAGCCCAGCGCGAGCCCGACCGGCTGGGACAGGGAGTTGGCGGTGCACAGGAACGTCGACGCGGCGAAGCTGATCGGTGCCAGCGGCACGGTCGCCAGCGTGGTCGCCAGGTCGTCGGCCGCCCGCGGCTCGACCAGCAGCAGCCGGCCGTCGTCGGCCAGCGCAGCGCGCGCGTGCGCGGCCGCCCCGACCGGGTCACCCAGGTCGTGGAAGGCGTCGAAGTAGGTCACGACGTCCACGTCCCGGTCGGCGAAGCCGTGGGCGTCCCCGACGTCGAAGCGCACCCGGTCCGCCAGCCCGGCCTCGTCGGCCCGGCGGCGGGCGACCTCGACCGAGCCCTCGTGCACGTCGTAGCCGACGAAGCGCGACGCCGGGAAGGCCTCCGCGAGCAGCAGCAGCGGGGCCCCACGCCCGCAGCCGACGTCGACGACGGTGGCACCGTCGTGCAGCCGGTCGGACAGCCCGTCGATCGCGGGCACCCACTCGGAGAGCAGGCTGTTGCGGTAGCCGACGCGGAAGAAGCGCTCGATCGACTCGAAGATCGCCGGGTCCTGCTCCGACCAGGGCACGCCCCGGCCGGTGCGGAACGCCTCGGCGAGCTCGTCGGTGCGCCGGTGCAGACCGGTGACCAGCGGCGCGGCGCCGATCATCGCGGCCGGGGAGTCGTCCGAGGCCAGGACGGCGGCATGCTCGGCCGGCAGAACGAAGGTGCCGGTCTGCGGGTCGTGGCGGACGATGCCGACGGCGGCCTGCTGGGCGAGCCACTCGCGGACGTAGCGCTCGGCGGTCCCGGTCCTGGCGGCCAGACCGGCCGGGGTGACCGGGCCCGAGCCGGCGAGCGCGGCATACAGCCCGACCCGGTCGCCGACGACCATCATGGCGGCGGTGGCGCCGCCGGCGAGCATCATGCCGACCTGCTGGGCGAAGGCGCCCACCTGCTCCAGGTCGAGGTGGGGGGGTGCACCGTCGGCCGCCGCGGACGGCGTCGTCGCGATGCCCGCGGGGTCGGCGCGGTGGGATGCGGTGTGCGTGCTCATGGTTCCTCCTCGGCGGGTCGTGCTGACCGGTCCACCGTGGCGGGCGCCGCTTTCACGACGCTGTCACCGGGCTGTCGGGCAGACTGGCGCAGGTGGCACGGCTGCGGTTCGGCGTGCTCGGCACGCTGGAGGTGCTCGTCGACGGGCAACCCGTGCAGGTCCCTGCCGGGCGTCGACGGGCGGTGCTGACCTGCCTGCTCGTGCACGCCGGCTCCGCGGTCACGACGGACACCCTCGTCGAGGCGGCCTGGGGCGGGGAGCCGCCGACCGACCCGCGGGCCGCCCTGCAGACCGTGGTCTCACGGCTGCGGGCGCTGCTGGGGCCGGACGCGGTGGAGACGGTGGAGGGCGGCTACCGCCTGCCGGTGCCGCCCGCCGAGGTCGACGCCCTGCTCCTGGAGGACCTGCTCGCCCGCGCCCGCACGGCCGACCCCGGCATCGCGCTGTACCTGCTGGAGCAGGCCCGCCTGCAGTGGCGGGGACCGCCGTTCGGGGAGCTCGGGTCGAGCGCGCCCGTGCTGGCCGCCGCGGCGCGCCTGGAGGGTATGCGGCACGAGGCCGCCGAGCTGCACGCCGCCGCGCTGCTGGACCTCGGGGACCCGGCCCCGGCAGTGCCGCTGCTGGAGGAGCTGCTGGCCGAGGAACCCTACCGCGAGCACGCCGTGGCCCTGCTCGTCCGGGCGCTCTACCGGCTCGGCCGCCAGGCCGACGCGCTGGACGTGCTCGACCGGCACCGGCGCCGGATGGCCGACGAGCTCGGGCTGGACCCCTCCCCCGAGCTGGTGGACCTGCAGGCACGGGTCCTCGGGCACGAGCTGGAGCAGGAGAGCCCTGCGGAGCGCACGCCGTCGGACCGACCACCGGTCACGTGGCTGGAGGTCGCCGCTCCCCTCGTCGGGCGGGAGGACGACCTCGCCCGGCTCGTCGGGGCGGTGCTCGAGGGACCGGTGACGACCGTGACCGGCCCCGGCGGAGTGGGCAAGACCCGGCTGGCCGCCGAGGCGGTGCGCGTGCTGCCCGAGCGCTCCCACCTGCCTGCCACCGTGGCCGAGCTCGCCGGCACCGACCCCGGCGGGGTGGCGACCGCGGTCGCCGGTGCGCTGCGGCTCGGGCGCCGGACCGACGATCCCGCCGAGGACGTGGTGGACGTCCTGGCCACCACGCCCCACCTCCTCGTGGTCGACGACGCCGAGCACCTGCTGGCCGAGGTGGCCGACCTCGTCGGCCGGGTCGCCCGCCGTTGCCGGGGCACCCGCGTGCTGGTCACCAGCCGACGCCGGCTCGACCTGCCTGAGGAGACCGTCCTGCCCCTGGCCCCGCTCGCCACGCACTCCCCCGGTGCGAGGTCCGCGGTCGGCACCTCGGCCGCCGTCCGGCTGTTCACCGACCGGGTCCGACGGCTGCGGGCCGCGTTCGGCGTCGACCCGACCAACGCGGCGGCGGTGGCCGAGCTGTGCCGACGGCTCGACGGGCTGCCGCTGGCGCTGGAGCTGGCGGCGTCACGCACCGCGACCGCCGGGCTCGACGAGGTGCTCGCGCTGCTGCCCGCCGACGAGACGTCGACCCCCGGCGGGACGGCCGAGGGGCTGGGCCTGGACCGGACGGTCGACTGGTCCTACCGCCTGCTCAAGGATGAGCAGCGCCGGCTGCTCGCGTGGCTGTCGGTCTTCGCCAGCGAGTTCACGCCCGAGGCGGTGCGGGCGGTCACGGCATACCTCGATCCGCGGTCCGACCCCGGCGCAGCCCTGGCGGAGCTGGTCGAGACCTCGCTCGTGGCGTGCCGGGTGGAGGGCCGGGGTGCCCGGCTCCGGCTGCTGGGGGTGGTGCGCGAGTATGCCGCGGCGCGCCTGCGCGAGGCCGGCCCGGACCACGAGGCGGCGGCGCACCGGGCGCATGCGGCGTGGGTGGCCCGGGAGTGCGAGCAGGTCGCGGACGCCTGGGCGACCGAGGACGGGGTGCTGCTGCGCGACCGGGTCGAGGCGCTCGTCCCGGACGCCACGGCGGCGCTGCGCCGGACCGCGCGCCCCCAGGCACCCGACGTCGCCAGGGACGACCTCGTCGTCGCGCTGCGCATCGTGGCCGCCGTCGGCCGGTGCCTGCACTGGGTGCCCGGGCCGGCGCTGGGCGGGGCGATGCTCGAGGTCGCCGAGCTGGGTGTCACCCACCTGTCGCCCGGTGACCTCTCCGACGACGAGCTGGCCGCCGCCGGCGGCGTCGGGGCGGGGGCGATGATCGCCGTCGAGCACGGTGAGCTCGACCGGGCACGGCGCCTGGCCCTGGCGGGGAGAGACCTGGCCGGCGGCGCGGACGAGCCGCTGGCGTGCCTGGTGCTGGGGGTGGAGGCGATGTACCGCGGGGACGCGACGGCGGCCGCCGACTGGTTCGGGCGCATGGGCCGCACCCCCGAGCTGACCGGCGAGAGCCACGTCTCCCGGGCGCTGATGGCGCTCTACGCCGACGACCTCCAGGCCGCGCGCGAGCACGTCGCGGTCGCGACGGCGGCGGCCGGGGCGGGGTCGGACGCCGGGCGGGCGTTCACGCTCTACGCCGAGGGCGAGGTGCTGGCCCGCTCCGACCCGGCGGCGGGGACCGCCCGGCTGCGCGAGGCCGCCGCCGAGGCGGGACGGATCGGTGCCGGGCAGGTGAGCAAGGTGGCCCGGCTCGCGCTGCTCGCCCGGCTGGTGCGGGACGGTGAGACGGAGGAGGCGCGGTCGCTGGGCGGGTCGCTGCTGCGCGACCTGCACCGGACCGGGTCGTGGGCGCAGATCTGGACGATGCTCCGCGTGCTCGCCGAGCTTCTCGCCGACGAGGGGGCGTTCGCGGACGCCGCGTTCCTCCTCGGGGCGGCCGGGCACGACCCGTCGGCGCCGCCGCTCATGGGCGAGGACGTCGCACGGCACGCCGACCTGCGGCAGCGGCTGGCCGACGAGGTCGGACCAGCTGTCCTGCAGCAGGTCCAGGCGGTGGCCGCGACCACGCCGCGGGCCCAGGTGGTCCGGCGGGCGATGCGGCTGCTGCCGTAGGGCGCCGGGGGTGCCGAGGAACGGTCAGGACCTCCGCCGGCCCCCCTGCTCCCGCATGCGCTGCGCCTGAGCCAGGGCCCGCCTCCCTGCCAGGTACCGCAGCAGGAGGAACACCGGGATCGCCACGGCGACGATCAGCAGGATCGTCCAGATCTCACCCACGCCCGCGCCCCCTCATGCGTCGTCGCCGAGCCGGCCGATGCTCGTGCCGTCGGCGTCGACGCGCATGAGCACCGGTTCGGCGGCCGAGCCGCCGCGCACGACGACCACCGTCTCGCCGCGGTGCCGGTCGACGATCTCCTCCAGCCCCGCCGAGCCGTCCCCGAGTTCCCCGTGGCCGCTGTGGCAGGGCACTCCGAGGTCCTCGGCGAGGGTCTCGACCGGGCCGGTGTCGGGCACGTCGTCGGCGGCGTACACCGCCTGGACGCGCTCCCGGTAGAGCTCGGAGGCCAGCCACTTCACGTCATTGAGCCCGAGCGGGGTGAGGAGGATGATGCGGGCCGCGCACTGGAGGTCGCTCATGGTGCGACTGTATGCCGTCCGTCCGCGATCCGGGTGGGGCCCACCGCCGTCATCCCTGTCCCGCCCGTTCACCGGCGGCAGCGTCGTTCCCTGGTTCCACGAACCGGTTCGCCGGGTGACCCGGTGGAGCGCGTCCGGGTCACGGGACGGCCAGCAGCTCCTCGGCGACCTCTGCGGTGAGGACCAGCGCGTTGACCAGGCCGCCTCTCAACGCGGGGACCAACGCCGGCACGCGCGAGAGCTGGTGGCAGCTGGTGAGCACCGTGGGGATCCGGACGAGCTGCTGCCCGCTCAGGGCGATCACCCGCCGGGAGACCGACGTCTCGACCAGGCTGCCCTGCTCGTCGAAGAAGACGGCCGCGATCTCGCCCACCGCACCGGCGGCGGCGACCTCCTCGCGGGCCGCCTCGTCGACGGCGTCGTAGATCGTCGACTCCCCCGGCGCCCAGGCTCCGACACCCACCATCGCCACCGTCACGGTGTCGGCGGCGGCCAGGGCCTCACGCACGGCGGGGTCGCGGCGCACCGCCGCGGCGGCCTCCTCGTCGGGCATGACGAGGGGGGCGAAGAAGACGTGACGGCCGCCGCCGGCGATCCGTGAGGCACGACGCACGATGGCGACCGTGCTGCTGTCGACCTGGTTGGTGGCCATCGCGCCGCTGAGCTGCACGACCGGCACCCTCGGCAGGCTCGTCAAGGAGTCCACCATCGCGTGCACCGACCGGCTCCACGGCATTCCGAGCACGTCCTGCGGACCGACCAGGCGACCGAGCAGGTCCGCGGCAGCGCGACCGACGTCCTCCCGGGGCGAGTCCGAGTCCGGCACGACGCGGCACTCGCGCAGGCCCCACCGGCTCCTGACCTGCGCCGCCAGCTCGAGCACCTGCTCCTCGACCGGCTCGACGACCTCGATCCGCACGATCCCCGTCTCCTTGGCCACGTCCAGCAGACGCGCCACCTTGAAGCGGCTCAGGCCGAGCTCGGTGGCGATGTCCACCTTGGACTCGCCGTCGAGGTAGTAGCGGCGGGCCACCGCGGCCGCGGCGCGGCGCTCACCCAGATCCAGCACGTCTCCTCGTCCCATCCCGCGCCGCCTCTCCCTATCCGGGCCTGACGACGACGTCGCCAGACCCTTGACACCCAGGGCAAAGACTAGTTGACTCGGGCCGTTCGCTCAAACGTGCACACATGCTGCTCGCTTGAGACACCCCACGAAGGGTTCGAGACAGTGCAACGAAGCAGACGACCACGCACCGCGACGACCACGGCTCTGGGACTGACCGTCACCGCCTCCCTCGCGCTCAGCGCCTGCACCGCGGGCTGGGCGGGAGGAGACGCGGGGGCGGAGGGGTCGCTGAACGTGATCATGGTCAACAACCCCCAGATGGCCGACCTCCAGCGGCTCACCGCGGAGCACTTCACCGAGGAGACCGGCATCTCGGTCAACTACACGATCCTGCCGGAGAACGACCTGCGCGACCTGGTCAGCCAGGAGTTCACCAGCCAGTCGGGGCAGTACGACGTGGCCACCCTGTCCAACTTCGAGATCCCGATCTACGCCCGGGCCGGGTGGGTCGCCAACCTCGACGACTACATCGCCGCCGACCCGGACTTCGACCAGGACGACATCCTCGGGTCGATGACGACCTCGTTGACCGTCGACGGCAGCGTCTACGGCGAGCCTTTCTACGGCGAGTCCTCGTTCCTGATGTACCGCAAGGACATCCTCGACCGGGAGGGCATCGAGATGCCCGAGCACCCCACCTGGCAGGAGGTCGCCGACATCGCCGCCCAGGTCGACGGGGCCGAGCCCGGCATGTCGGGCATCTGCCTGCGCGGGCAGCCCGGCTGGGGCCAGATCTTCGCCCCGCTGACCACCGTGGTCAACACCTTCGGCGGCACCTGGTTCGAGTCGGACGAGCAGAACTCCACCAGCGGGATGCAGCCGAAGGTCAACGCGCCCGAGTTCACCGAGGCCGTCACCTTCTACGTCGACCTGGTCCGCGAGCACGGCCAGCGCGGGGCGCCCAACTCCGGCTTCGTGGAGTGCCTCAACAACCTCAGCCAGGGCAACTCGGCGATGTGGTACGACGCCACCTCCGCCGCCGGCTCGCTCGAGGCCGACGGCTCACCCGTCCAGGGCCTGCTCGGCTACGCGCCCGCACCGGTGGTCGAGACGGACAGCTCCGGATGGCTCTACGCCTGGTCCTTCGCGATCCAGGAGGCCTCGGAGAACAAGGACGACGCCTGGGAGTTCATCTCCTGGGCCTCCAGCAAGGAGTACGAGGAACTCGTCGGCCAGGAGGTCGGCTGGGCCCAGGTGCCCTCGGGCAAGCGGGCCTCGACCTACGAGAACCCCGACTACCTCGAGGTCGCCGGAGCCTTCGCCGAGCCGACGAGACAGGCGATCGAGGCGGCCGACCCGGAGAACCCCGGCCTCCAGCCTCGACCGGCGATGGGGATCCAGTTCATCGGCCTGCCCGAGTTTCCCGAGCTGGGTACCCAGGTGAGTCAGGACATCAGCGCCGCGATCGCGGGGCGGATGAGCGTCGAGGACGCCCTCGACAAGGGTCAGCGGCTGGCCGAGGACATCGCCGAGCGGTACGAGGCACGGGAGGAGAGCGACCGATGAGCACCCAGGTAGCCCCGGAGGCCGCTCGGACGGGGGCACCCCCGCCCGCCGAGCGGCAGAGCGGGATGTCGGAGGCGTGGCGGCGCCGGCTGCCGCTGCTGCCCGCCCTCATCTTCGTCATCGTGCTGACCCAGCTGCCGTTCCTCGGCACGCTGATCGTCTCGTTCATGAACTGGAACGCCTACTACCCCGACGACCGGGGGTTCGCGGGCTTCAGCAACTACGCCCGGGTCTTCACCAACGTCGACGCCCGCTCGGCGGTGGTCGTCACGGTCGTGCTGACCGTGAGCGTGGTGCTCATCTGCCTCGTCCTGGGTCTGGTCATCGCGCTGCTGCTCGACCGGAAGTTCCCCGGCCGGGGCGTCGTGCGCACGATGATGATCACCCCCTTCCTCCTCGTGCCGATCGCGGCGGCCCTGCTGTGGAAGCACGCCTTGTACAACCCCGAGTACGGCCTGTTCAACGGTCTGCTCACGCTCTTCCTCGGTGACGACGCACCCCAGCCCGACTGGGTGGGCAGCATGCCGCTGCCGGCCCTCATCGTGGCGATCTCCTGGCAGTGGACGCCGTTCATGATGCTCATCCTGCTCGCCGGGCTGCAGAGCCGACCGATGGACGTGGTCGAGGCCGCGCGCATCGACGGCGCCAGCGCCTGGCAGATCTTCATCCACATGACGCTGCCGCACCTGCGCCCCTACATCGAGCTGAGCGTGCTCCTCGGCACCATCTACGTGGTCCAGAACTTCGACCACGTCTTCACCATCACCGCCGGTGCCACCGGCAGCGCCAACCTGCCCTACTTCGTCTACCAGACCTTCTACACCGCCCAGGACTACGGCCGCGCGTCCGCCGCCGGCGTCGTCACGGTGGCCGGCACCCTCGTCGTGGCGATGCTCGCCCTGAGGACCGTCTTCACCGTCTTCCAGGAGGAGTCACGATGACCATCGCCCTGAAGCCCTCGAGCCAGCGCCGGACACCGTTCCGGGACAAGGCCGGACGGCAGGGCCTCGGCCTGGCGGTCCTGGCCTGGGCCATCGGCCTGCTCTTCTTCATCCCGTTCCTGTGGATGGTCCTGGTCTCCTTCCGCAGCGAGACCGACGCCGCGACCAACCCGCCCCAGCTGTTCGCCCCCTTCAGCGTGGAGGGCTACCGCAACTTCTTCGGCTCGGACCCGTGGGGGCCGCTGCTCAACTCGGCCACGGCCAGCGTGCTGTCCACGGCGCTGGTCATCCTCCTGGCCTTCCCGGCCGCCTACGCCCTGTCGATCCGACCCGTGGGCAAGTGGCAGGACGTCCTGTTCTTCCTGCTGTCCACCAAGATGCTGCCGATCGTCGCGGCGATCCTGCCGATCTACCTCTTCGCGCAGTTCTCCGGGCTGCTGGACAACATCTTCCTGCTGACGATCTTCTACACCTCGATGAACCTGCCGATCGCCGTCTGGATGCTGCGCTCCTTCCTCGCGGAGGTGCCCGTGGAGATGATCGAGGCGGCCCAGATCGACGGGGCCAACCTGTCGACCACCCTGCGCAAGGTGATCGCCCCCGTCGTGATGCCCGGCATCGCCGCGGCGGCGCTCATCTGCTTCATCTTCAGCTGGAACGAGCTGCTCCTGGCCCGGGTGCTGACCAGCACCGTCGCGCAGACGGCACCGGTCTACCTCACCGGCTTCGTCACCAGCCAGGGCCTGTTCCTCGCGCAGGTCTGCGCGGCCAGCCTGGTCGTGTCGATCCCGGTGCTGACGGCCGGCTTCGCCGCCCAGGACAAGCTCGTCCAGGGCCTGTCGATGGGAGCGGTCAAGTGACAGCCACGACCCGGCTCAGCGACGCGACGCTCGACCAGCTGCCCGGCACGGTCGCCCGGCCCACCTACGACCGCTCCGCCCTGTCGCCAGGCATCGTCCACCTCGGCGTCGGCGGCTTCCACCGGGCGCACGAGGCGATGTACCTCGACCGCCTCATGGAGGACGGCCGCGATCACGACTGGGCCATCGTGGGGGTCGGCACCATGCCCGGCGACGTCCGCATGCGGGACGCGCTCAAGGGGCAGGACTGCCTCTACACCCTGGTGATCAAGCACCCGGACGGGACGCTGGAGCCCCGGGTGATCGGGTCCATCGTCGACTACCTCTTCGCCCCGGACGACCCCGAGGCGGTGCTGGCCGCCATGGTCGACCCCCGGGTGCGCGTCGTCTCGCTGACGATCACCGAGGGCGGCTACCACGTCAACCAGGTGACCGGGCGGTTCGACCCCGACGACCCGGCCCTGCAGGCCGACCTCGACTCCCCCGGTACCCCGCGCAGCGCCTTCGGGTTCGTCACCGAGGCCCTGCGGCGTCGCCGCGCGGCCGGGACCGAGCCGTTCACGGTGATGTCGTGCGACAACCTGCCCGGCAACGGCGACGTCGCACGGGACATGATCGGCGCCTTCGCCGCCCTCCAGGACGAGCGGTCCCCCGACGGGGAGCCGCTGGCGCAGTGGCTGGCCGAGCACGTCGCCTTCCCCAACTCCATGGTGGACCGCATCACCCCGGTCACCAGCCAGGAGGACATCAGCGCCCTGGCCGGGCGGTTCGGGGTGGAGGACGCCTGGCCGGTCGTCTGCGAGCCGTTCACCCAGTGGGTGCTGGAGGACTCCTTCCCCACCGGCCGCCCCGCCTTCGAGGAGGCCGGCGCCCAGGTCGTCGACGACGTGGTCCCCTACGAGCTGATGAAGCTGCGCCTGCTCAACGCCAGCCACCAGGCGCTGTGCTACCTGGGGTACCTCGCCGGCTACCGCTACGCCCACGAGGTTTGCCAGGACCCGCTGTTCGTGGACTTCCTCCTCGGCTACATGGAGCACGAGGGCACGCCCACCCTGCCCGAGGTCCCGGGCGTCGACCTCGACGCCTACCGTCGCGAGCTCATCGCGCGCTTCGCCAACCCCGAGGTGCGCGACACCCTGGCGCGCCTGTGCGCGGAGTCCAGCGACCGCATACCGAAGTGGTTGGTGCCGGTCATCCAGCACAACCTCGAGCACGGCGGGCGGATCGAGTCGTCCGCGCTCGTCGTCGCCTCCTGGGCGCGGTATGCCGAGGGCGTGGACGAGCAAGGCGAGCCGATCGAGGTGGTCGACCGGTTCAAGGACAAGGTCATGGCGGCGGCCGCCCGTCAGCGCGAGGAGCCGCTCGCCTTCCTCGAGGACGAGTCCTTCTTCGGCGACCTGCGGCACGACGAACGGTTCACCACCGCCTACCTCGGGTTTCTCACGTCCTTGCACGACAAGGGTGCCCGCCTGACCCTGGAGGATCATGTCCGCGGCTGACGGTCCGCAGACGACGAGGACAGCCGTCCTGCTCGAGCCGGGCACGATCCAGGTGCACGAGCGGCCACGGCCGCGGCCCGGGCCGGACGAGGTCCTCGTGCAGGTGACCTCGGTGGGGGTGTGCGGGTCCGACACGCACTACTACACGCACGGGCGGATCGGGTCGTATGCCGTGACGGCGCCGCTCGTCCTCGGTCACGAGGCGGCCGGGGTCGTCGTGGGCGTCGGCGCCGACGTCGACCCGGCCCGGGTCGGCCAGCGGGTCTCGCTGGAGCCCGGCGTGCCCTGCCGGGAGTGCGAGCAGTGCCTGTCCGGACGCTACAACCTGTGCCCCGAGATGGTCTTCCACGCCACTCCCCCGGTCGACGGCTCGCTCAGCGAGGTCATCGTGCACCACCACGCCTTCGCCCACCCCGTGCCGGACGAGGTCGGGGACGACGCCGCGGCGATGGTCGAACCGCTTTCGGTGGCGCTGTGGGCCTGCCGCAAGGCGGCCGTGGGACCCGGCGACCGCGTGCTCGTCACGGGGGCCGGACCGGTCGGTCTGCTCTGCGCCCAGGTGGCCCGCGTGGCCGGGGCGTCCGAGGTCGTGGTCGTCGACGTCAACCCGCACCGGCTCGCGGTGGCGGCCGCGCACGGGGCCACGGACACCGTGGACGCCCGCGAGGTGCCGCTCGAGACCTGGTACGGCGGACGCCCCGCCCTCCACGTGCTGCTGGAGTGCAGCGGTCATCCCGGCTCGACGCTGGCCGGCCTGCGGTCCCTGGCCCCGGCCGGACGGGCCGTGCTCGTCGGGATGGGCGGCGACACCCTCGACCTGCCGGTCTCGCTGGTCCAGGAGCGGGAGCTGCTGGTCACCGGGGTCTTCCGCTACGCCAACACCTGGCCGGCCGCGATCGCCCTGGTCGCCTCCGGGCAGGTGCAGCTCGACGACCTCGTCACCGGGCACTTCCGCCTCGACCAGACCGCCGAGGCGCTCACCGCCGCGTCGGACGACCCGCACGCCATCAAGTCGATGATCCACCCGCAGACCTGAGAGAGCCTCGATGACCCTGCCCTCCACGATGCGCGGCGTCCGGCTGCCGGGCAGCTCCACCGTCGAGCACGTCACCGTCGCCGTGCCCGAGCCCGGGCCGGGCCAGGTGCTGCTGCGGATGCGGGCCTCGAGCATCTGCGGGTCGGACATCCGGGCGATCTACCGCGAGCACCTCGGCGTCGGTGCCGAGGCCTACCAGGGCGTCGTCGCCGGCCACGAGCCGTGCGGTGAGGTCGTGGAGGCGGGTCCCGGGGCTCGCCGGCTCTCCCCCGGCGACCGGGTCGTCGTCTACCACATCAGCGGGTGCGGCCAGTGCGAGGAGTGCCGCCGCGGCTATCCGGTCGGCTGCTCCTCCGACCACCGGGCGGCGCACGGCTGGCAGCGCGACGGCGGGCACGCCGACTACCTGCTCGCCGAGGAGTCCAGCTGCCTGCTGCTGCCCGAGCCGCTCACCTTCGTCGACGGTGCACTGGTCTCGTGCGGCTTCGGCACCGCCTTCGAGGGTCTGCTCCGAGGTCGGGTGAGCGGGCGCGACACGCTCCTGGTCACCGGGCTGGGGCCGGTCGGGCTGGCCGCCGCGATGCTGGGCCGGCACCTCGGCGCGGCCCGCGTGATCGGGATGGACCCGGTCGCCAGCCGGGTGGAGCTGGCCCAGAGCCTGGACCTCCTCGACGTGGCGGTGGCCGACCCGGCCGACCTGGCGGAGGCGCTCGGCTCGGCCACCGGGGGCCGGGGCTGCGAGGTGACCATCGACTGCTCCGGCCACCCCGACGCCCGGCTGGCGGCGCTGCGTCATACCCGGCACTGGGGCCGGTGCGTCCTCGTCGGCGAGGGCGGCACGATGACGATGGACGTCTCGCCGCTGCTCATCCACCCGCAGGTCAGCGTGCACGGGTCCTGGGTGTCGTCGGTGCAGCACATGGCCGAGCTGCTCGAGCTGCTCGTGCGGTGGGGCGAGCACCCTGGGAGGATCGTGACCCACCGCTACCCGCTGAGCGAGGCCGGCACCGCCTACGAGGTCGCCGACCGCGGGCAGGCGGGCAAGGTCTGCATCGTCTGGGAGGACTGAGCACTGATGGACACCCCCACCCTGGTCGCCGGCATCGACAGCTCGACGCAGTCGTGCAAGGTGATGGTCTGCGACGCCCGGACCGGCGAGGTGGTGCGCACCGGTCGCGCGCCCCACCCCGACGGCACCGAGGTGCACCCGGACCACTGGTGGGGCGCGCTGCAGGAGACGACCTCCGGCGGGCTGCTGGAGGGGGTGTCGGCGATCTCCGTCGCCGGCCAGCAGCACGGCATGGTGTGCCTCGACGAGGACCAGCAGGTGGTCCGCCCGGCGCTGCTGTGGAACGACACCCGGTCGGCCCCGGACGCGCTCGACCTCATCGATGAGCTCGGCGGGCCGCAGGCGTGGGCCGAGGCGATCGGCGTGGTGCCGGTGGCCGCGATCACCGTGTCCAAGCTGCGCTGGCTGGCCCGCAACGAGCCGGACCACCTGGCCCGCACGCGCACCTGCGTGCTGCCGCACGACTGGCTGACCAGCCGGCTGCTCGCGGGGGACGGGCGGGTGGAGCGGTGGGTGACCGACCGCTCCGACGCGTCCGGCACCGGCTACTTCTCGGCGTCGACGAACTCCTACCACCTCGACCTCCTGCGGCTGGCGACCGGCCGCGACGACCTGGAGCTGCCCGAGGTGCTCGGCCCCGCCACCGCCGCCGGACGCACCCCCGGAGGCCGGGTGGTGGGCCCCGGTGCCGGGGACAACGCGGCCGCGGCGCTGGGGCTCGGCCTGGTCGGCGGGGACGTGGCGGTCTCGCTCGGCACGAGCGGCACCGCCTTCGCCTCCCACTCTCGTCCCACCCAGGACCCCACGGGCGAGGTGGCCGGTTTCGCCGACGCCGCCGGCGGCCACCTGCCGCTGATGTGCACGCTCAACGCCGCCCGCGTGCTCGGGGCCGGGGCGCAGGCGCTGGGCACCGACCTGGCCGGGCTGGAACGCCTGGCGCTGGGGGCCGAGCCCGGTGCGGGCGGGCTGACCCTGCTGCCCTACCTCGACGGCGAGCGGACACCCAACCTGCCGACGGCCAGCGGCACCCTGTCGGGCATGACCCGGGACAACCTCACCCCGGCCAACGTGGCACGCGCCTTCGTCGAGGGCATGCTGCTCAACGTCGCCGCCGGCGTGGATGCCCTCCGCCGCGAGGGGGTGGACGTCCGGCGGGTGCTCCTCATCGGCGGCGCCACCGGCTCGGCGGCCGTGCGGGAAATCGCGGCGACCTTCATCGGCGTCCCGCTCGTCGTGCCCGCCCCGGGCGAGTACGTCGCCCGCGGGGCGGCCCGCCAGGCCGCCTGGGTGCTCTCGGGCGAGGACGCCTGCCCGGCGTGGGCCGCCGTGGAGCACGTGGTGAGCGCGGAGCCGGTCGTCGACCCGGTGGTCGAGGAAATCAAGGGGCGGTACGCCGAGCTGCTCTCCACCGTGCACGGGGTGCGGCAGTGACGTCTCCTGCCCGGGCGCGGTCGGGCAGGGCATGACGTCCGAGCCGGCTCCGGACACGCTCGACTCGCTCGTCGAGGACGCCCGCCGCCTGGCAGCACGCCCCGGACGGACCATCCTCGGGCTCACCGGGGCTCCCGGGGCCGGCAAGTCGACGCTGGCGGCCGCCCTGGCGGACGCGCTCGGGCCCGAGCTGCTCGCCCTCGCCCCGATGGACGGCTTCCACCTCGACGACGCGATCCTGCACGAGCGCGGAGCCCGCGGCCGCAAGGGTGCCATCGACACCTTCGACGACGCCGGGTATGCCGCTCTCCTCGCCCGGCTGCGCTCCCAGGCACCTGACGAGATCGTCTACGCCCCCCGCTACGAAAGGGACCTCGAGACCTCGATCGGCTCGGCCCTGCCCATCCTGCCGTCGGTGCCGCTCGTGGTCACCGAGGGCAACTATCTCCTCGCCACGACCGGCGCGTGGCCGCAGGCGCGCGCCGCGCTGGACGAGGTGTGGTTCCTCGACCTCGACCCGCAGGTGCGGAACGAGCGTCTGGTCGAGCGGCACGTCCGGCACGGCGAGGACCCGGGGCGCGCACATCAGCGGGCGTTCGGGCCGGACCACGACAACGCCGTCGCGGTGGAGGCGCTCAGGGAAAACGCGACACGCATCGTGCGGCTATGACCTGGTGGGGTGGCCGTCCACCACCCTGTCGACCCGTCCGTGCATCGTGCCCGCGCTGCTCCGCCGCGTGCGGATGTCCGATCAACGGGGTAGCCCCTTCTCGTCGTAGAGGTCCTGGTCCGCCCTCGTGATGTGGGAGGCGTCCTCGTCGGTGAGGTCCGCACGAAAGCCGGAGACCACCGCACGGGCTGCGTTCAGGCGCTGCGCGCGCACCGGGTCAGCCACGTCCTCGCCCTATGCGGCGCGTCGGCCGGGGACTGCTTCCTGTCCGACGCTCGTCCGGGACCGACCGGCGCGTCGGGCCAGCCGTCCCCACAATGCGTGGGGGGTGGCGCCGGACCTGGTCTCCCGCACCTGCCTCGTGCTGGGGCTGCGGCTCGAGGGGGACGGCCCGCTGGCCCGGCGGCTGGCGGAGGCGACAAGGGCGGGTGACCCCGTCCACCTGAGCGCGTGGGACCTGCGTCGCGCCGAGGGCATGCAGCCTGTCGTCGACGCGCCGGTCCTGGTCTGCGAGAACCCCCAGGTGCTCGAGGCGGTGGCCGAGCGGCAGGTGGAGGGCTGGGTGGTCGTGTGCACCGCGGGCGAGCCCAACCTGGTGGTGGACGAGGTGCTCGGGCTGCTGGCCGCGGCGGGCGGCGACCTGCGCTACCACGGCGACTTCGACTGGCCCGGGCTGGCCCTGGCCGAGCGGGCGGCCGGACGGCACGGGGTGCGCCCGTGGCTGATGGGGGTGGCGGACTACCTGGCCGGCGTGGCCGTCGGCGGCCCGCAGCTGGTCGGAACCCCGGTGGACCCGTCGTGGGACCCCGAGCTGGGTGCCGCGATGCGGCACCACGGACATGCCGTGCACGAGGAGACAGTCCTGCCCCGGCTGCTGGACGCCATGGGGCACGGGCGGTAGCCGTCCAGGTCTGCGGGCCCTTCTCTCGGTGCCCTACGACGTCAGCGGGTTGACGACACGGAGCTCTGGGAACCACGAGAAGTCGCGGTCCGCGGACCAGAGCGTGTCCACACCGTGACCCAGACAGATCGCGGCGACCCGCGCGTCGTGGATCTTCGGGCCGACCACGGCGGGCACACTCACCAGCCTCGCCAGGATGGCGTGGTGGTCCGAGGTCTCCGAGAGGAGATGGACGGTGGGGAGCGCGACGAGCGCGTCGACGGCCCGCAGTGCGACCTGGGGTGCGGTGGGGGGGCGGTAGATCCGTGGGTGCGTCACCACCGCCAGGAACTCGTGGAGACATGGCCACGGGATGGCCCAGGTGGCCCGACCGACGGCCAGGGCGTTCAGGACCTCGGACGCCCTGGCGTGGTGGGGACTGTCCTCCCGGTGCGCGTAGACGAGAAGGTTGGTGTCGACCGCGATCACGAGGGCAACCCGTAGGACCTCGCCACAGCCTCCTCCGGCGCCAGGTCCGCGCCAAGCCCTTCGCCGGCCACCGTCGGGAAGTGGAAGTCGACCACGTCCGACCGTTGTCGACGAGCCACCTCCGCCCTCAGGCCTGACAGGACGAGCTCCCGGAGGGTCGCCCCCGACCGCCGAGCAGCAGCCTTCGCCTCAGCCGCCAGGGCGTCGGGGATGTCGATCGTCGTCTTCATACGGACGACTGTACTCGATGACCCGTACTCCCGTACTCCCCCCTGGAGGCGCCTTGTTGATCGTCGTTCCCCACCCACCCGGCCAGCGGCCCGCGACGAGGAGTGGCAACCTCGATGCTGTCCTCGGCGGCTCAGTTCCGGCAGCACCGCCGAGGTGCTACCGTGTAGCACATTCAGGACGGAGGGCGCCGTGGCAGAGCAGTCCATCGGCATTCGTGAGCTCAAGCAGAACGCCTCCGCGGCCGTGGCTCGAGCGGCTGCCGGCGAGGCGCTGGTGGTGACCGACCACGGCAGGCCGGTCGCACGACTGGTGCCCCTCGGCGCGAGCCGTATGTCTGAGCTCGTCACCGCTGGGCTCGCGCGCCCGCCCCGGGGGCTGCTGGCGGACCTTCCTCGGCCGCAGGGAGCACCGAGCACCGCGCTGTCGCGGGCCCTCGACGAGGACCGCGAGGACCAGCGCTACTGATGACCTACTACCTGGACACCTCCGCCCTCGTGAAACTGGTCGCTCCCGAGCCTGAGTCCGATGTGCTCCGACAGTGGATCGAGGCCCGGGCGGAGGCGCTGGTGACCTCGGACCTCGCCCGGACGGAGCTCTTCCGCGCGGTCCGGCGCGTCCTGCCGAAGTCGGCGCCGCTGGCCCGACAGGTGCTCGACACGCTGACGGTCCTCCGGCTGGAGACCAGTGTCTTCGAGGAGGCTGCCCGCCTGGAGCCACCCGGACTGCGCTCGCTGGATGCGCTGCACCTGGCGGCCGCGCTCTTGCTGGAGGAAGACCTGCTCGGCGTGGTGACCTATGACGAACGGCTCGCGGAGGCGACACGACTGCTGGGGTTCTCCGTCCTCGCTCCGGGACGCTGACGACCTCGCCTGCCGCCGCCTACCTGCCGATCTGGGGCGGGCCGGCGGAGGGCATGCCGGTGACCCGGCCTGCCGGCCGGGCGGGGACCTCGGCATCCAGCTCGGCGGTCGGTGGACAGAGGGCACCGGCCAGACGGAGAACGGGCTCTTCGTGGGCGGACGGCTGCACAAGATTCACGAGGAGCTCTTCGGACCTACGACCGCGAGGACTGGACGGCGCCGTGGCTGATCGAGGGTGAGCGCGTGAGCGTGCGGTTGACGCCCTTCGAGCGCGTGGCACGGACCAACCTGCTCGTGGTCGCGGGCGAGACGCACCAGTGCTTCGGCACCTTCAGCGGATGGGCCGTGGACGACCACGGGCAGCGCGTCGACCTGGACGGACTGGTGGGCTGGGCCGAGGAGGCTCGGAACCGCTGGTGAGGGGTATGAACGTGTCGGTCACCCGACCCCGTCGTCCTGTTCCCCGCCGACCTCCTGACCCTGGGCGATCAGGGTCAGGGCGGCCATGTGCCGGTCGAGCGCGCTGCGGCCAGTCGGGGTGAGGGTCACCCACGCGACGCGCCTGGCGTCCCCGCGATCAGGGGACGCGGTCTTGCTGACCGACACGTAACCGGCCTCGGCCATCGCCTTGAGATGACGCGACAGCTGCGACGCCGGCAGCTCCAGCGCCTCCTCGAGCGTCCGGAACGCGACGGCGTCGGCGCGGCGCAGCAGCCCGCAGATCCGCAGCCGGACCGGGAAGTGGATCAGCTCGTCGAAGACGGCCTCGGCGGCGTTCACATCCGCAGGCTCTCGCGCGCCCACCGGTCGGAGACGACGGCCAGCGCGTAGGTCACCACGCCCGCGACGGCGGCCGGAAGCACGGTCCAGACCTCCCGGTCGAGCGAGACGAGGCCGAGCGCCGCGGAGTAGAGCAGCAGCGTGACCAGCAGCCACAGGACACCCAGCACCAGCTGCCGTGCCCCGGCCCCCCGCAGGCGGATCCCGGTCCTCACCCGCACCAGGTGGACGACCACGACCGCGGCCGCGAGCGCGAAGAGGTAGTTCGTCGTCCGGTCGCCGACGGCCGGCGAGGCGACCCACAGTCCGACGACCAGCCCGAGAAGCGCAGGGGCCCACCACGGAGTCGCGGTGAGGCCGGCCAGCCGGGACCGGTCCTCGTCCAGCTGGCGAAGCAGGTCGGTGGCGTCGGCCGGCGTCGGGGAGGAAGTCACACCCGGCACCCTAGACAGTTTCTTGCGTCAGATGCAAGTCACCTGACGCAAGTCCCTGGCGAGGTCACTCCTCTCGTGAGCAATCCCGGACGCGCCGCATCTCCTCCGCGAGTCCGGGGTTGTCCTCCCCCACACGCTCGATGACGTGGTCCACGACCTCAGGCGCCTTGTTCTGGCTGAGCTTGGCGCGGGCGTCGAACCGGTCGACCCGCAGCCGGAAGCTCACCGCACCCCTCGCCTCCCGCCGGGTGGCCGCCTCGTCCTCGGCGAGCGAGCGCCCGCCGGGTCGGTCGCGCTCGAAGTGGTCGGTCAGCAGCGACAGCGCCGCGTAGTTCTCCTCCTCGTCGAGGATCTCGGGCGTCCCGTAGAGGTGCGCCGTCACGTGGTTCCAGGTCGGCACGAGGTCGCCGGGCGCGTACCAGCTCGGCGAGATGTAGTCGTGCGGCCCCTGGACGATGAAGAGGACCTCGTGGCGACCCAGCTCGTGCAGCCGGTCGTCCGGTCGCCCGACATGACTGAGGATCGAGATGCCCGGGCCGTCGGGGCTCTCGTCGAGGATCACCGGGTAGTGCGACGCGACCAGACCGGTGCTGGCCGGCGAGACGATCGTGGCCCACGGATGGTTCCGGATCAGTCGGCGGACCTCGTCGGGGTCGGTCATCAGATAGTGCGGGGTATGCCGCATCGCGCCTCCGTCGTCGTCCTCGGCCGTCACCCCGGCCCGTCCTGGGTTTCAGCCATTCTCCTCGGTGTCGAGGAAGGTGTCGCGCCACCCGGTGGAGGCCCGCCTTAGCTTGAAGTCCTTCATGCTCCCCAAGAGGTGGGCCAAGGCCCGCCCCCCGTGGGCCTGCTCGCGGCGGACACCGACGCGATGCTGTCCTTGCCGCCGGCGGCGGGCGCACCTGGGCTGGCGCGAAGACGTGCGCCTGAGCCGGGACTACTACGTGCGCGTCGACACCAATGACTACTCGGTCGGTAGCTGGTGGCCGAGCACCCGCGCCGGTGGGCCCGGAGCATGACCGTGACCGACCCCGCCCACGTCACCGCGGCCGAGGCCTTACGGCACGCCTATCAGCAGCCCCGGTCGTGCGCCGGCAAGACGCACCTGGGCGTCGCCGCAGCCCGGCAGGGACGCCGGGCGGTCCCTGGAGCAGTCGACCGGGACGGTCCATGTCAGTGCCGTCTTGCGGAGTGCGCTCTTCGACGAGCCACTTGAGGTCGACCGGGAACGAATCTGGCTGCGTGACCTAGCAGAATGGGTTGACACCACCGGGCTGAAGGTCCAGCACCCGCAGCTCGATGGAACGGGGCTGGTCGTCCGCCTCAGACGGGTCGGGGCAGCTTCCCGGCGCGTGCCCGGGCCAGCACGTGCTCACGGAACAGTTCGGCCGCTGGCAGCATGCGCCGCTGAGGGGCCCAGCTGAGTCCCACCTCCCGGGTCGCGCCCGGGTCGGTCAGCGCCAGGACGTGCAGACCCGCCACCGGGGCGGCCACTGATCCACCCCACAGGGCCGGTGCGATGGCCACACCCAGGCCGGCAGCGACATACCCCCGCAGGGTGGGGAGGTCGTCGGCCACGAAGGCGACGTTGGGCTCGAAATGAGCTTCGGCGCACAATCGTTCGGACTGCCGGCGAAGCAGCGAGGTCGGCTTGATCATGACGAACGGCTCATCGGCGACCTGGCTCAGCGCGACCTCGTGGGTGCCTTCGAGGCGGTGGCCGGGTCCGACCAGCAGGCGCAGGGGCTCCACGGCCAGGACCCTCCAGCGTGGGTGCTCGGGGCCCGGCGGGGGTCGCAAGGTAGAGAGCTCGACGTCCACGTCGCTGCGCGGATCGACGTCCGGCACCGTCTCGTCGGCCGTCGTGCGAAGGTCGAGGTGAACGTGCGGGTGCTCCGCGTGGAAACTGCTCACCAGGTCTGGGACGAGCCAGCTGCCGAAGGAGGGTTGGAAGGCGATCGTCACCGTGCCCCGTTCGGGGTCCAAGATCTGTTGCACCGCCGCGATCCCGTCATCGAGGTGGTGCAGCACCGTGTCCACGTGCTGCTTGAACGCAGACCCGGCGTGCGTCAGCCGCAGCACCCGTCCCTCGCGTCGCAGCAGTGGGGTGCCCACCTGAAGCTCGAGCCGGCTCAAGGCCCGGGACACTGCAGGCTGTGAGATCCCCTCGATCTCGCTCACCTCGGTCACCGTCACGCCGTCCGCGACGAGCTGGAACCAGCGCAGAGTCTCCGTCTCCATACTCATGACGTTAACGTATGAGTTGCCTGCCTAGGAGGCATTGGACGTATCAGTCGGATCCGACGACCCTGGATGCATGGCCACATTCATGTACCGCATCCTGACCGGCTCCCCCCGCGACACCATGGCCTTCCCGGCCACCCGCGGTGCCACCATCGTCGCCTGGCCCTCCCAGCTCACCGAGCGCTGAGCGCCCCGGCCGACCGGCGCTGAGTACCCTGCTCGCCGGCCGAAGCCGGATCAGTTGCCCCAGCAGGTCCGGATCCCGAACTCCACCCGCCGCGACTCCACCCCCTCCACCGGGTCGTCGCTGACCAGCTCGCTGCCCGTGTCCAGGAATCCGCTGGGCGTCTCACCCTCGCGCACCGCCGCAGCGATCGCCCGGACACCTTCGCGGGCCATGTTCTGCGGATACTGCGTCGCCGTGGCGTCGATGTCCCCGGGCCGCACCGCTTCGCGCATCGCACGGCAGCCACCGTCCACCGAGACCAGGACCACCTCGTCCAGGTCCACCTCGGCAGCTTCGAGCGCTGCCAGGGCTCCGAGCGCGGCCGGCTCGTTCACCGTGTAGATCACGTTGACGTCCGGATGCTCGGCCAGCACCTGGGTCATCCTGACGGCAGCGTTGTCCCGGTCACCCTGGGTGTCGACCGAGGCCACGATCGCCGGATCGTCCTCGGTCAGCCCGAAGCCCTCCAGGAACCCCACGCGCCGCAGCTCCCCGGAACTGATGTCTCCGGACAGGTTGAGCATGACCACCCGCGGATCCAGTCCGAGGTCGTCGGCCTTCGCGGCGGCATACTCCCCGATCGAACGGCCTGCCGCCTCGTTGTCCGTGGCGAAGAAGGCGTCCACCGCCTCCGGCGGATCGACCGGGGTGTCCAGCGCGAGCACCAGCACCCCGGCGTCGCGTGCCTCCTGGATCGCCGGAAGCAGGGCGACCGGATCCGTCGGCGCGATCAGGATGCCGTCCACCCCCTCGGCGACCATGTCCGCGAGAGCAGCCTCCTGTGACGTGACGTCGGTGTCGCTGGCACCGGTGGCCGTGGTCAGCTCGACGTCCAGGTCATCGGCCGTCTCCTGGGCGACGTCCTTCATCGAGACCCAGTAGGGGTTCTCCTCCTGCTTGGTGATCAGCCCCACCGACACGGACTCCTGCTCCTCACCGGCACAACCCGCCAGGGTGAGGCCGCAGAGCACTGCGCCCAGCGTGATCCACGTGCGTGTGCGCATACCGATCGCCACCCTTCAGGCCTGATCCGTCGCGGCGCCCGCCGCCGGACGGGTGTTCTTCAACGCGAACAGGGCGTATGCCGCGACCACCGCCAGGCAGATGCCCGGCACGATGTACCCCAGCGCCGATCCGGCCGCATCCATCACGGCCGCGTGCACCATCGGCACCAGCGCACCGCCGAGGATGGCCATGACCAGACCGGCCGAGCCGAACTTGGCGTCCGGGCCCAGCCCCTGCAGCGAGAGGCCGTAGATGGTCGGGAACATCAGCGACAGCGAGGCCGAGATGGCCACCACCGCGATCAACCCGACGACGTTGAGGACGAAGATGGAGGTCAGGCAACAGATCACGCCGAAGACCGCCATGATCAGCAGCAGCAGGGCCGGCCGGAAGATCCCCAGCAGGTAGGTCATCACGAAGCGTGAGATCAGGAACAGGACCAGGCTCGCTTGCAGCCACCAGCCGGCCTCGCCGGGGGAGGTTCCGGCGACGTCCTGGGCATACAGGATGGTGAAGGTCCAGGTGCACGTCTGGGCCGCGACGTTGAAGAACTGTGCCACCACGCCGTAGCGGTAGTGCCGGTTGGCCCACAACCGGGCCAGTGTGCCACCGCGGCCCGAGGTCAGGTCGACCGGCGCCGGCGCGCTGGGCAGCTCCATCTTGCGGAAGGCGATGAGCAGCCAGATGAGCACCAGGATCCCGGCGATCACCAGGTAGGGCTGCAGCACCAACGCCAGGTCGGACTCCGTGGCGGCCAGGAGCTCGTCCTCGCCCATGATGGTCTTGCTCTCCTCCGGCGTCAGGTTCGGCAGGATGAGGATCGCGCCCATCAGCACACCGACGTTGGCACCGACCGGGTTGAAGGACTGCGCGAGGTTGAGCCGCTGGGTGGCACTGGCCTCCTCGCCCATGCCGATGACGAAGGGGTTGGCGGAGGTCTCCAGGATGGACAGACCCGCCGCGAGCACGAAGAGCGCCAGCAGGAACATCTCGTAGGCGAGCAGGTTGCTGGCCGGAATGAAGAGGAAACCACCCACGGCCGCCAGCCCCAGCCCCACCAGGACACCGGCCTTGAAGCCGTAACGGGCGTTGATGAACGCGGCCGGGACCGCCAGCAGGAAATAGGCGCCGTAGTAGGCGAACTGGACCAGCGAGGCCTGGAAGTTCGACATGTCGAAGATGCCGCGGAAGACCCCGACCAGGATGTCGGTGAGGTTGGCGGCCATACCCCACGCTGCGAAACAGAGGATGAGCAGGAGGAACGGGACGCGGAGGTGGCGGGCCACCAGGGGAGCGCTGGGCTCGGCGGTGTCCTTCGGCGTCGTTGCCATCGCATCCCTTTCTCTTGACCTCGCCTCAACTGCGATGTTGGGACCCTAGCCTCTATGAAGAACGTGACGCTACGGTCGACGGGATCCACCTCAAGGTCTGCCTGACCCCGGACAAGGTCTGCCTGGCCCCCTCGCTTCGCTGGGGGGACCCCCTGGTCATGGTCGGGGTGAGGGCCGATGGCACCAAGGAGCTGATCGCGCTGGATGACGGGCACCGTGAGTCGACCGAGTCCTGGGCCGACCTGTTGCGCTCGTGCAGGCGCCGCGGGGCGACTCCGCACAAGAGGGAGAACCGTAACGGTCGATCGGTCTCGTCGCGCAGCTACAGGACCGTCCCGAGCAAGTCCCGGTCCAGCGGTTGCTTGGTCTTGTCGGCCCAGGCGGCGGCAAGACGTATGAGGAGCTCGTGCTGGTCGACGGGCCTATCTCGCGCAGCGCGCCATCGGGACGAGAGGAGGTATGTGGACGCGTCACAAGCACGACCCGCAGGGTGTGCATTGCTATCATTCTTGATATCGCTACGGAGAGGTGGACACCATGGCATCGATCGTCATCCGAGGACTCGACCAGTCCGTGAAGGACCAGCTGGCGGCCCAGGCGAGGGAGCACGGCCGGTCCATGGAGGCCGAGGCCCGCGACATCCTCACGAAGGCCACGCAACACCCCAACGTCGGTCTTGCGCTCTTCCGGGCAGCGCAGGAGGTCGGCGGCATCGAGGACCTCCCCGTCCCCGGGCGCACCGACATCGCACGGGCGGCAGACCTCGGTTGATCGTCCTCGACACCAACGTCCTGTCCGAGGCGCTCCGACCGCAGCCTGACGCGAACGTGCTGGCATGGTTGCAGTCGATCAACGGCGACGTCGTCATCACGTCGATCACCCTGGCAGAGCTGCTCGCAGGCGTACGCCGCCTCCCGAAGGGTCGGCGTAAGACGGTGCTGGGCAACCAGCTCGAGACAGCGCTCCGGCCCTACCGCGGGACCAGCGCCGTCCTGGCGTTCGACGACACGGCGGCAGATCACTACGCCGCCGTCCTCGTCGCTCGCGAACAGGCGGGGCTGCCCATCAGCACGGCTGACGCACAGATCGCGGCGATCTGCCGGGCGCACGCCGCGACCTGCGCGACGCGCAACACCAAGGACTTTGAGCTGACCGGCATCCAGCTCGTCGACCCCTGGGCCGCCTGAGCACCGACCGTTCAGCCGGCCGGGCGTCCCTCCCGGACTCGATTCATCTCCTCCGCGAGTCCGGGGTTGTGCTCCTCCACACGGTCGATCACGTTGTCGACGACCACCGGCGCCTTGTTCTGGCTGAGCTTGGCGCGGGCGTCGAACCGGTCGACCCGCATCCGGAAGCTCACCGCGCCCCTGGCCTCCCGCCGGGTGGCCGCCTCGTCCTCGGCGAGCGAGCGACCGCCGGGACGGCCCTGCTCGAAGTGGTCGGTCAGGAGGGAGNCGATGACGTGGTCCACGACCTCAGGCGCCTTGTTCTGGCTGAGCTTGGCGCGGGCGTCGAACCGGTCGACCCGCAGCCGGAAGCTCACCGCACCCCTCGCCTCCCGCCGGGTGGCCGCCTCGTCCTCGGCGAGCGAGCGCCCGCCGGGTCGGTCGCGCTCGAAGTGGTCGGTCAGCAGCGACAGCGCCGCGTAGTTCTCCTCCTCGTCGAGGATCTCGGGCGTCCCGTAGAGGTGCGCCGTCACGTGGTTCCAGGTCGGCACGAGGTCGCCGGGCNGGCCCTGCTCGAAGTGGTCGGTCAGGAGGGAGAGCGCCGCGTAGTTCTCCTCCTCGTCGAGGATCTCGGGCGCCCCGTAGAGATGTGCCGTCACGTGGTTCCACGTCGGCACGAGCTCACTGGGGGCGTACCAGCTCGGCGAGATGTAGTCGTGCGGCCCCTGGACGATGACGAGGATCTCGTGCCGCCCGAGCTCGTGCAGCCGGTCGTCGAGACGCCCGAAATGGCTGAGGATGGTGATGTCCGGGCCGCCGGCGCTCTCGTCGAGGATCACCGGGTAGTGCGACGCGACCAGCCCGGTGCTGCTCGGTGACACGATCGTGGCCCACGGATGGTTCCGGATCAGTCGGCGGACCTCGTCGGGGTCGGTCATCAGATAGTGCGGGGTATGCCGCATCTCGCCTCCGTCGTCGTCCGCGGCCGTCTCCCCGGCCCGTCCTGGGTTTCGCCATTCTCCTCGGTGTCGACGCACATTCCGCCCCAGCGCGGCCACGCGTGGGGCGCAGTCCCCACCGGACCATCAGTCCTCCCCGGCGCCTGGTGCTGGGATCGGAAGATCGGCAGCGGGGCCGGCCCCCGACTTCGCATCGACGGAAGACATATCCCGGTTAAGGGAAGCGCAAGCCGTCTGCGCGGCGGACCTCCTGACCTGAGGACCGTCGGCGCGCCTGTGTACGGTGTCGACGAAACGCTCGAGGAGGGGCCAGTGCCGGCAGCCGTGACCTGGACGACCTACGGCCGTCCGGCGCTTGACTGCGTGACCGACGTCGTCGCAGCGCTCAAGCAGGACGACCCGCTCCATCCCGTCATCCTCGTCGTACCGAGCAACATCGCCGGCATCGTCGCCCGCCGGCACCTCGCCCACGGCTTCCACCCCGACCGCCCCGCCATCGCAGGCCTGTGGATCACCACACTCCCCCGGCTGGCTGAGCAGCTCGCCGCACCACGGCTCACCGGCACGGGCCGCCGACCAGCCACCCGCGCGTTCGTCGGCGCCACGGTCCGCGGGGTGCTGCTGGACGACCCGGGCGTCTTCGGCGAGGTGGCCGACCACCCGTCGACGGCGCGGGCCCTCGCCCGGGCCCACCACGACCTGCGCGACGTGGACGACTCGGCGTGCGACCTAGTCTCCGGGACCAGCAGCCTGTGCGCCGAGGTCGTGCGGGTCCACCGTGCAGCACGGGAACGGATCACCGACGGCCACTACGACGAGACCGACCTGCTCCACACGGCGGCCGCCACCCTCACGGCCGAACGTGCAGCCGAGCTCGGCAGCGTGGTGATCTACCTGCCCCAGGACCTCACCCACGCCGAGACCGCCCTGGCCGCGGGGCTCGCCGGGCTCGCCGACACCCACGTCGTCCCCGGGCACACCGGCGACCCTCGCGCCGACGCGGCCGTCACCGAGTCGGTCGCAGCCATCGCGCCCGACGTCCCACCCCCGCCGCTCCGCACCGCGCCCACCGTGCAGCGGGTCATGCACGCCTCCGACTCCGACGACGAGGTGCGCTGCGTCGTCCGGGACGTCGTGCAGACCCTGCGCACCGCTCCCGCCCACCGCGTCGCGGTCCTGTATGCCGCTCGCGACCCCTACGCGCGCCTGCTCCACGAGCACCTCGCCGCCGCCGGGATCGAGGTCAACGGCGCCGGGGTGCGCCCCGTCGCCGAGCGTGCGGTGGCCCGCCTGGTACTGGGCCTGCTGGAGACCGCACGCACCGGCTACTGCCGCGCTGACGTGCTCCGGGCCGTCGGCGAGCTCCCGGTCACCACGTTGGAAGATCCCGACCGCGCGACGACGACGCTCCCCCTCCCGCTCTGGGAGCGCATCACCCGGGAGGCTGGCGTCGTCGCCGGAGACGACTGGCACGAGCGCCTGGACTTCCACCGACGGTCCCTGGAGCAGCAGCTCGAGGACGACGACCTCCACGACAGCAGACGAGACCGGCTCACCCGGCACCGCGACGCGACCGCGTCCATGCTGCACTTCATGGCGACCCTGCGCCGGCGGCTCGCCGACCTGGACCGGGCGCCCGCCTGGACCGCGGCCGCCGAGGTGCTGCACGGCATACTCGAAGACCTCCTGCCGCCCTCCACCCACCGGCACCTGCCTCCCGCCGAGCAGCACGCCCTCGTGACGGTGCGCAGCGCACTGTCGCAGCTGCGCGCGCTCGACAGCACCCCGACCAGCCCCTCCCTCGCCGGCGTGGAGGAGATCCTGGGCCTCGAGCTCGACGGCGCGCTCCCCCGCGTCGGCACCTTCGGTCAGGGCGTGCTCGTCGCCCCCGTCGAACAGGCGGTCGGGCTCGACCTCGACGCCCTGTATGTCGTCGGTCTCACCGAGGACCTGTGCCCCGGCACGCTGCGGGAGGACTCCCTCCTGCCCGAACGCGCGCGGGAGGCCACCAATTGGACCCTCCGCAGCAGCCGACGCCGCGCCGACAGGACGCACCGGAGCCTGCTGGCCGCGTTCGACTCCGCGCCACACGTGACCGCCAGCTTCCCCCGCGGCGACCTGCGCCGGCACTCTCACCGCCTCCCCTCGCGCTGGCTGCTCCCCTCGCTGCGCACTCTCAGCGGCGACCCCGACCTCCCCGCCACCGAGTGGGAGCGCGGTGCCAGCAACGCGCGCGACACCATCGAAGGCTCCCCCTCGTTCGCCGGCAGCCTGCGCACGACTCCCCACCCCGCCACCGAGCAGGAGTGGCGGGTCCGGGCGCACCTGGCGGGCGTCGCCCCGCACGACCCGGTCGTGGCCGCGACCCAGGAGCTGGTCCGGGCTCGTCGCGGGGAGACGTTCAGCCGCTTCGACGGCAACCTCGCGGGCGTCACCGGGCTCCCCGACCACGGGGCGGGCACGACCGCGATCTCCCCCACCGCCCTGGAGAGCTACGCCACCTGCCCGCACGCCTACTTCCTGCAGCGGCTGCTCAAGGTCGAGCCGGTGGAGGCCCCCGAGGAGATCATCACCATCAGCGCCGCCGACCTCGGCTCCCTCGTCCACGAGGCCATGGACGGCCTGGTCGCCGAGGCCGCGGCGCAGGGGCAGCTGCCAGGTCACGGGCAGCCGTGGACCCCGGCCCAGCGGGCGCGGCTGCTCGAGCTCGGGGAGGAGCTCGGCGGGCGCTACGAGGCGGAGGGTCGCACCGGGCACCCCCGCCTGTGGGCCCGTCAGCGCCAGTGGCTCCGCACCGTCCTGGACCGGATGCTGACCGAGGACGACGCCTGGCGCGCGGAGCACGGCGCGGCGGTGGTCACCAGCGAGCTGAGGTTCGGGATGCACGGCGCGGAGCCCGTGCGCGTCACGCTGCCGGACGGCCGGGAGGTATTGCTAAGCGGGTCCGCCGACAAGGTGGACCGGCGCCGCGACGGGAGTCTGCTCGTGACGGACATCAAGACCGGCAGGAAGGGCTCGTTCAAGGGCATGGAGGACGACCCGGTGCTCGGTGGTAGCAAGCTCCAGCTCCCGGCCTACGCCCTGGCCGCCCGGGCGGCGCACGGGGACGGGCAGACCCCGGTCGAGGCTCTCTACTGGTTCGCCGGCAAGGACACCGGCCGGGTCCAGCTGCCGCTCACCGAGGCGGTCATGCACCGGTATGCCGAGACGCTCGCCCTGCTCGTCGACGGCATCGCCCGGGGCGCCTTCCCCCAACGGGCACCGAAGACGGCCGACTTCAGCTTCACGCAGTGCTCGGCGTGCAACCCGGACGGCCTCGGGCACGCCGACATCCGCGAGCGGTGGGAGCTGCTCCGCACCACGCCCGAGCTGCAGGACTACACCGGGCTGGTCGAGCCCGACGCCCTGGCCGCGCCGGCCGAGGGCGAGGAGGAGGACGGGGTATGACGCAGCTCACCGACGAGGCCGCCCGCCGGCGCATCCGGGAGCGGACCGACGAGACCCTCTTCGTCGAGGCGGGCGCCGGGTCGGGCAAGACGCGCTCCCTCGTGGAGCGGGTGTCCACGCTCGTGCTGCGCGACGGCATACCGATCGAGGCGGTGGCGGCGGTGACCTTCACCGAGCGCGCCGCGGCCGAGCTGCGCGACCGGCTGCGGGCCTCGTTCGAGCACGTCGCACGCACGGGAGACGACGAGCAGCGCACCCGGGCCGAGGCGGCGCTCGAGGGGCTCGACCTGGCCGCGATCGGCACCCTGCACTCCTTCGCCCAGCGGATCCTCTCTGAGCACCCGATCGAGGCCGGTGTGCCGCCCCTGGTCGAGGTGCTCGACGAGGTCGGCTCCTCCGTCGCGTTCGAGGCCCGGTGGGCGGAGCTGCGGGGGCTGCTGCTGGACGACGACGAGCTCGCGCCGACGCTCGAGCTGGCCCTGGCGGCCGGGGTGAAGGTCGACCAGGTGCGCGCGATCGTGGCCAAGCTCAACGCGGACTGGGACCTCGTGGAGACGCACGT
The DNA here is from genome assembly GCF_006519705.1 of Ornithinimicrobium kibberense. NCBI lineage: Bacteria > Bacillati > Actinomycetota > Actinomycetes > Micrococcales > Ornithinimicrobiaceae > Ornithinimicrobium > Ornithinimicrobium kibberense. Next base: position 84,812 of record NZ_VFXM01000010.1, on the reverse strand, counting down.
CGTCGGAGCTCCGGCGCCGGAACCCGCGACGCTGCCCGACGTCGACCACCTCGTGGAGCGCGCGATGGAGCTCGCCGCCAACGCCGACACCTGTGCCGACCCGAACGACAAACTGCTCCCCGACCTGGCCGAGCTGGCCTCGTGGGCCCAGCGGCACCGCCAGATCGGGCCAGACCCGACGGAGGTGGTGGCATCGCTGACCGCCGTGAAGGACCTCAAGTTCCGCTACGGGGCCAACAAGGGGTGGGCCGGACGGCACAAGCAGCTCAAGACGGACTGCAAGACCTGGCAGACCGAGGTCGCCCAGGTGCTGGCCGAGCTCAAGGACCGCTGCCTGCGGGTCATCGTGCGCTGGTGCGGTGAGCGGGTGCTCGAGGCCGCCCACGCGCGCCGGCGGGAGGGTCGGCTGGAGTTCCACGACCTGCTGGTGCTCGCCCGAGACCTGCTCCAGCGCAACCCTGAGGTGCGGCAGACGCTGCAGCAGCGCTACCGGCGGCTGCTGCTCGACGAGTTCCAGGACACCGACCCGATCCAGGTCGAGATCGCGGTCCGCATCGCCGGCGGCGCGGCGGCCGGCCAGCCCGACTGGCGTGACGTGGAGGTGCCGGCCGGCTCCCTCTTTGTCGTGGGCGACCCCAAGCAGTCGATCTACCGCTTCCGCCGGGCCGACATCCGCATGTACCTCCAGGCGCGCGACACGCTGGGCGACCAGGTGTCGCTCACCACCAACTTCCGCAGCGGCGCACCGGTGCTGGAGTGGGTCAACGCCGTCTTCGCCGAGCTGATCACGGAGCAGCCCGACAGGCAGCCGGCCTACGAGGCGCTGGCACCGCACCGGTCCGCCCCGACGGTCGGTCCGGCGGTGGCCGTGCTCGGCTCGGAGGAGCACACCGACAAGCCGTCCGCCGACGAGGTGCGCCGCCGGGAGGCGACCGACGTCGCGGCCGCGATCCGGCGGGCCCTCGACGAGGGGTGGACCACCGAGGCGGAGACGGACGAGCGGGACGAGCACGGCCGGCGCCGTCGCGTCTGGCGACCGCTGCGGGAGGACGACATCGCGATCCTCGTGCCCGCCCGGACGTCGGTACCCTTCCTGGAGGAGGCGCTGGACGCGGCCGGCGTCGACTACCGCACCGAGTCGAGCTCGATCGTCTACCAGGCCCAGGAGATGCGCGACCTGTTCGCCGCGCTGCGCAGCATCGCCGACACCTCCGACGGCTTCTCCCTCGTCACGGCGCTGCGCTCCAGCCTGTTCGGCTGCGGCGACGACGACCTGTTCACCTTCAAGCGGGGCGGTGGCACGTTCCACCTGCTGGCGCCGTTGCCCGAGCACCTGAGCGAGCACCCCGTGGGGCGGGCGACGGCATACCTGCGGGGCCTTCACGACGAGGCGCGCTGGCTGACCCCGAGCGAGGTGCTCGCCCGGCTCGTGGTCGACCGCCGCATGCAGGAGGTGGCGGCGGACGGACCTCGCGCGCGGGACACCTGGCGACGGCTGCGGTATGTCGTGGACCAGGCCCGGGCGTGGTCGGAGACCGAGCACGGCGGCCTGCGCGCCTACCTGGCATGGGCTCAGGCGCAGGCGTCGGAGACCTCCCGCGCGGGCGAGGCGGTGCTGCCGGAGTCGGACGTCGACTCGGTGCGGATCATGACCGTGCACGCGGCCAAAGGTCTGCAGTTCCCCATGGTCGTGGTCTCGGGCCTGTCGTCGAAGCCGAACAACCGCGGCGGCGTCCAGCTGCTGTGGACCGACGACGGCTTCGCGATCTCACTCGGCAAGGACCTGACCACCGGTGACTTCGCCGACGCCCAGCCGGTGGACGAGCAGATGAGCGACCTGGAGAAGCGGCGCCTGCTCTACGTCGCGACGACCCGGGCGAAGGACCACCTGGTGGTCTCGATGCACCGGTCCGCGAATGGCGGCAACGGGACCCTGGCACACCTCTTGGCCGACGCAGGCGCCGTGAATGCCGGAGGGGCCGTCGGCCTAAAAGCTGTCGACGCCCCGGACCGCGGCACGTCAACCAGCTCGGCTACCCCGGTCCCGCCACCACCGGAGTGGGCGGCGTGGCGGGCGAGCCTTGATGAGGCGATCACCGCGTCTCGGCAACGCAGCGCGGTGAGCGCGTCCGGGCTGGAGGGCACGGACCCTGAGGTCGAGCTGACGGGGCTGCCCGTCGGAGCTGCTCACGAAGGGGCTGCCGAAAGCGTGTCGGTGGCGGCTGACGAGCAGGTCACCCGATCGAAGGCCAAGGGTGGCCGTGACGTAGAGCGACCTGCGTGGGTCAAGGGCCGCTACGGGTCGGTGATCGGCCGTGCGGTGCACGGGGTGATGCAGACGGTGGACCTCACCACTGGGCTGGGTCTGGACGACGCCGTTGAGGCGCAGTGCTGGGCCGAGGGCGTGGCGGACCACGCCGACGTCGTCCGGAACCTGGCCAGATCGTTCCTGCGATCGGATGTCGTGCGTCGTGCAGCCCAGCGCGAGCACTGGCGGGAGTCCTACGTCGGCACAGTGCAGGAGGACGGCACGGTGCTGGAAGGTTTCGTCGACCTGCTCTACCAGGAGGACGACGGGCGTCTGGTCGTCGTCGACTACAAGACGGACGACGTGCCCGAGGAGGGGTGGGTGGCGCGGGCCCGGTCTTACGCGCCGCAGTTGCGGGCATACGGTGAGATCGTCGGACGGGCCTGCGCGCACAGCGGGGTTCGGGCACTCATCGCAACGACGAGCGGGGATTTTGCCGTCCGGCAAGGCGAAGGTCCTCGATGACGACGTCTCTCCTCGAGCATTTCGGTGGAAAGCCCGGTGGGCCTGAGCGCGAAGATCGTCGCCGCACACTCGTGGTCACCGCCTAACCCTCCCGCGCCAGCAACCCTCACGACGAGGCCCAGCTGCTGCAGGCGGACCCTTCGCCGGACAGCATCGAAGACATCGGACCGAGCCGCGCGACAGGGGAACGTGGCACCCCGCCAGACCAGGTAGTTGAGCGCGGGCTCCATGGAGACGGCCGCGCCCGGAGAGACACCACTGGTGACCTCAGCGAAGTGGTAGGGGTCTTCGAGCGCGGCTAACCGCTGACCGGGCTGAGGTCGAGCCACTCCTGGACGAACTCCGTGAGCCACTCGATGTGCCGGGCGATCTGCGCGTGCCACCCCTGGCCGCCGGCAAACGCACCGCCGGCGCTAAGCGGGTTCCGCAGAGCGGAGGGCAGAACCGGCTTGTCCGGCAGGAGGTCCAGGCCTGCCTGCACCCGGGCCGCCTTGGTCTCCGGCTTGAGATCGAAGAGGGCGACGCATGGGAGGTAGACCATATCGACAGCGAGCAGGATGGACTCGGAGGAGGCGTCCCGGATCTGCATAGTGAGCGTGTCCATGCCCCCCGGTGCCGGGGTCGCGCTGCAACCGGTCGGGCAGGTCCGCCACACCTTTCGTCATCCACGCCGTCGGTCTCCCGGTGATGGCGAGGACTCCCCCGTAGGCCGGCGGAGAGCACCAGCCACGCTGCCGACTCGAGGTCGGGAGGAGGCGTCCCGGATCTGCACGGTGAGCTTGTCCATGCCCCCCGGGTGCCGGGGTCGCGCTGCAACCGGTCGGGCAGGTCCGCCACACTATTCGTCGTCCACGCCGTCGGCCTCCCGGTGATGGCGAGGACTCCCCCGTAGGCCGGCGGAGAGCACCACCCACGCTGCCGACACGAGGTCGGGCGCTGAGCCTCTCCCGCGGTCGACCCGCGCCGCTGCCAGTTTGTCGCCCCTCCAGTCCGCGAGCACCCTGGCCTCGGGCTCCGGAAGGGTCATCTGGTCGACGTCTAATTTGAACAGAGTCCACGCGAGCCCCTGCGCCTCTGTCAACGGTCAGGTAGAAGTCCCCGGTTTTGGCCAGGTGGAAGTCCCCACCCTCTGCGGGGGTGATCAGGGGGTGGGTAGCTCACCTCCTCGACGTTGACGGGCTTGGCGCATGCGGTAGGACTGGCCGTTGGTGACGACGGTGGTGGCGTGGTGAAGGAGCCGGTCGAGCATGGACACGGCGGTGGTGTGCTCGGGCAGGAACCGTCCCCAGTCCTCGAAGGAGTGGTGGGAGGCGACCCCGAGGGAGCGGCGTTCGTAGGCGGCGGCGACGAACCGGAAGAGCAGCTGGGCGCCGGTGTCGTCCAGCGGGGCGAAGCCGATCTCATCGACCAGCACGAGGTCGTTGCGCAGCAGGGTCTCGATGGTCTTGCCGACGGTGTTGTCGGCCAGGCCTCGGTAGAGCGTCTCGACGAGGTCGGCCGCGGTGAGGTACCAGACCCGGTGCCCGGCCAGGACGGCCGCGTGACCCAGGGCGATGAGGGTGTGGGACTTGCCCGTGCCGGCGGGGCCGATGAGGGCGACGTTCTCCTTGGCCCCGATCCACTCCAGGGAGGTCAGGTACGCCCAGGTCGGGGTCGGGATGGAGGAGGCGGCCAGGTCGAACTCCTGAACCGTCTTCAGGACGGGGAAGGTCGCGGCCTTGAGGCGTGCTCGTTCGTTGGAGGCGTCCCGGGCGGCGATCTCAGCCTCGACGAGGGCGCGCAGCACCTCCTCGGGTGCCCACCGTTGGGTCTTGGCCGTCACCAGCAGTTCGGGTGCGAGCTGTCGCATCGCGGCCAGCTTGAGCCGGCGCAGCCCCGCGGTCAGGTCCGCATCCAGCACCGGCGCGGTCGGGGCGCTCACGAGGACACCGCCTGCGTGGCCGGGGCGTACTCGGCCAGCGACCGCCCGGGTGCCGAGGGCAGATCGATGACCAGGGCCTGTCCGGCCGGGCGCGGGGTGGGCAGGCCGGTGCCGGCGGCCAGGATCGAGCGGACGTCGGCCGCGCGCCACCGCCCGAACACGGTCGCCCGTTCCAGGGCGGCGACCATCGCGGGCTGTCCGTGGGCGGCGGTCAGGGTGTTCAGCTCGGCCAGCTCGGGACCCAGGCGGGTGTGCCCGGCCCCGGCAGCACCGGCGATGAACGCCTCCGCGGCCGGGCCGAGCGCGCAGAACGCGACCTCGGCCGCGGACCGGGGTCGGATCGCCCGCACCGGGACCGACGGGCGGGCACTCCCGTAGTGCTCATCGAGCACCGAGGCCTCACCGGGCGGGGTGAGGGGGTGCTCGGCGTGGACCTCACCGGTGCCGACGTCCAGGATCAGCACCCGCGTGCCCTCGACGAGAACGCCCACCGTGGTGCCGATCAGCGCGGTGGGCACCGAGTAGCGGTCCGAACCGAGGCGAATCGTGGACAGCTTGTCGACCTTGCGCCTCACCGGTGCCGGCCCGATGAGCGGGCGCAACGACGGCAGCGGCGTGAGCAGGTCCACCTCGCTGGCCAACCGTTCGTCCGGGACGGCGGCGACCTCTGAGTGCACGGCGGCGTTGACCTGCGCGCACCAGTCGGCCGCGCGCTGGTTCGCGGCGCCGAGGTCGGCCAGGACCCGGGCCGCGCCGGCGGCCAGGTCGCCACCGGGTCCGGCGTGCTCGAGCAGCAGCGGCCGCAGGAGGTCGTCCTTGCCGTAGCGGACCAGGTTCTCCACGACGCCCTTGGAGGCGGGGTCGGCCGCCTCGCAGAAGTCGGGCCGGAACCGGTAGTGCGTAGCGAACCGGACGTAGTCCGGGGTGGGCACGACCCGGTTGGCGACCACCACCCCTCAGGCACCCCATCCCGTCAGCGAGCACGACCTTGGGTGTGCCGCCGAGGACCTCGAAGCACTCGGCCAGCATGCCCATCGTCGTCGTCGCCTTCTCATCAGCGGCAAAGCGGACGAACCGGAACCGCGACCACGCCAGCACCGCGGCGAAGACGTGCACGCCGGCGATCACGCCCCAGTCGATGACCAGGTGCTCACCCGGGGACCACGACACCGGCCGATGCCGGCGTCCGTGCTCACTGCGATACCGTTTCTTCTCATCGGCCACGAGGCGGCGGAAGTTGCGCGGTGAGCCGGTGTACCCGGCCGCCCGGGCCCTTGGCAGCAGCCGCTTGGCGCTGATCCGACCCTTGGAGGTGTCGATACAGGTAGCGACGAGGTCGCGCACGACCTCGTAGTTCGCCGGCCGCGGCGCCCGCTCCGGACGGGCCCCATCGGTGGCGTGGCGCTGCACGACGTTCTTGACGGTCTTGTGCGTGGTGCCGCAGATGGCCGCGGCGCCACGGTAGGTCCCCACCAAGTTGTAGGCGGTGATGATGTCCAACTCTTCCCTCATTCTCTTCAATGGAGCTCCCTGGGCGGTGCGGTGACTGGCTTCGACACCGCCACCGTTCACCGTCCAGGGGCTCAGCTCATGGACGACACGAGCAGAGGGTGGGGACTTCTACTTGGCCACCAACGGGGACCTCACACGGCCACCAGCGGGGACTTTGCCACGGCCATGGACAGCCTCCACGTCCGGATGGGCAGCCTGCCCTGGGCGCGGCTCAGCACCTCGTCGCACAGGTCGAGCAGCTGCTCGTATCAGTCGACCGGTGCCGCGGCATGGTTGTCGCCCCCCAACCACCTGGAGCCACCGTTCGACGGGCGTGGGCCGGTAGGGCCGGTAGCTTCCGCGTCGTACGTCATCAATAGCAGGGCGCCGAAGGCCGTGACGTTGCCCAGGCTTACCTCCATCGCCCGACGGATCCGGGTCTCGAACTCGGCGACACCTGCCGCCGCCAAGTCTCCGTCCAGAGGACCCAGACGGCGTCCGCGAAGTAGTCGGCACCGCCTCAGCCCGCGCTGCAGGCGGGAGACCGACATCCAGTGGATGAGGTTGCTGCCCTTGAGGGCCCCCGAACAGGGACTCACGCCATGTGTCGTCACCAGAGAGAAATTACGCCCTCGAAGCCGCAACTCACTATCCATCGCCCGCTTGTGGGAATGCTCATCGGCTGCCAGATCCAAGTGCTCAGCGACGAGCGTTCCCCATCGAATGAAGTCGTCCCACTGTGCGTCGCTAATGACGTCCGATCATTCCTGACATTGCGCGATTTCCCTCTCCGACACGGTAGCGTCCAGCACCCGCCCGCGCGCATCGTCTCTTCAGACGCCCCCGGCAGACTGGACGCGAGCGACCCGTTGCAATGCCCGCAGATTGATTCAAATCTTCCAATCTCCGGGCACTGAGACGCGGTAATCCGACACGCCGATCGCTTCGAAGTGCTTGCTCGCTGCCTTGATCTTAGCGTTCTCGGTCGGGCGCCGCTTGACCTCGTCCTCGGTGCTCTTGGTCTCGCGAATCATGTAAATTCGATCTTCGTCCTCCTCGTGTTTGATGATCGCCCAGTCAGGGTTGTACGGGCCGACGGGAGTGTCGATCTTAAACTTGGCCGGCAGCTTCATGAAGAGCTTAATGTCCTCGCGACTGTCGAGCAGTTCTGCGAACTGGCGCTCCGGCTCCGACTCGTAGACGACGTAGTCGAAGTCTGACTTCTCCGGGTTCTGGAGCTTGTACATCTGGTCCAGGAAGCGGTCCTTCTCTTCCTGTCCGTCCTTCTGCAACTCACGCAGTTCGTAGACGTAGCCACCGACGCGCTCGTATTGGATGCCTTCGATGACGATCTCCGCCAGCACGGCTTGCAGACGTCCCTTGACCATCTGGATAAAGTCGTTCGGGTTGGCGATGAACTCGCTCAGACGTCCGCTGTCGAGCAGGATGTCGATGATCGTCTTACGGGTGAGCGACGTGGCTTCCTGCAGTTGCGTAATGATGTCCGGAAGATCGTAGGCGCCCTTGAGCGACACAGATCGTTGCCCCGTCTCGGCGGCCTTGGTGCCTCCACGCAGAATCTTGACGCCCGCTCGGGTTACCTTGATCCGGAGCGGCTGGATGGTCGCCGCGTCCTTGATCGCCTTGACGGCGGACGCGATCAGGCGGGTGCGTTCGACGGTCACGCGGTACGTCGTGCGCCGAGAGATCGCGCGCCAGAATTCTTCGAACTCCGGGCTCGCGAACAGCTCCTTATTGAGCTTGCGCGCCTTGCGCTTCGACTGGGGCTTGACGTAGCGCTCGATACTGGAGCGGCCGATGTACTCGATGATGATGTCTTCGTACGACCAGTAGAAGTCCGGGATGTGCTTCGTGAGGTCGAAGCCGAGCTGGTTGGGCTGGTAGGCGTCGGTGATCTTGCCGTCCTTAATCAGACCGGAAGACTCCAACGCCTGATAGAGGCTGGTCGAGCGCTCATAGCCGAAGAACTCGCGCCCATCTGACTCTATGTGTTCCTCGATAAGTGGGATCTTGGAGAACTCCTGCGGACGCACACGCCCAATCTCGACGCCTGACTTCTCGTATTCGGTCTGGAGCGACTTGGCGAACGCCTGGTAGGACTCATTTGCGACAACGGTGAGCTGGGCGATGCTGCGATCCCCCACCCGTTCGAACCCGTCGGGAGTCTTGGTGACCGGCAGGCGAAGCCCACGACCGATGGTCTGGCGGCGCTCGACCTCGGCCCCCATCTCGCGCAACGTGCAGATTTGGAAGACATTGGGGTTGTCCCAACCTTCTCGCAGCGCTGAGTGGCTGAAGATGAAGCAAACCGGTTCAGACTGATCGAGCAGCCGTGCCTTGTCCCGCATGATCAGGTCGTAGGCATCATCGTCGGCCTTGGTTGTCCCAGCAGTGTCCTGGAACGTGTCGGCCGCACCGCGCTTGCCCTTGAGAACCGAGAAATAACCGCGGCGTAGGTCCGCTGGCTCGTCGGCGAACAGTGCCTGCCACTGCTGCGACTTGGCGCGCTCCTCGTGAAACAACTCATCGAACCACTGGACGAACTGGCCGTTGGCGTCGTGGTTGTTCACGCCTTCGCCGAGGAAGTTCTCGACCTTGTCGATGAAGAAAAGGCTGAGCACCTTAATGTTCTTTGAGGTCAGCTTCGCCTGCTTGCGGAAGTGCTCCTTGATGGTCTCGCGGATCATCTCGCGGTAGATCGCGTCGGAATTGCCGCCTATCTCCTCGCCCTGCTGGAGCAGGCCATGCTTGTTGAGCTCGATGTATTTCGGCTCGATGGACAGTTCGGTGATCCACCAGCCCTCGTAGGCGGGGTTGCTGGTGAGATTGGACAGCTCCTGGTCTTGCTTGGCCTTCACAACTCTGCGCGTGAGAGAGCCATCGGCAGAGCGGACGGCGAGTTCGAGCTTGGCCTCCCACGGGTCCCGCCTGACTTCGACGACCTTGATGTATGGCGCAGCATCCGAGCCCTCTTGCGCTACCTCGGCTACCACGATCTGCTTGACCAATCCGTGATCGTGAGCATCGACCGGATCTAGCCGGTAGACGACGTTGCGCTGCTTGCGGTGCGTGGCCGAGAATCGCAGAGTGGCGGTGGGGTCGAGCTCTCCTATGGAGGACTGCGAAAGGTGGGACTCCATGTTCTGCGGCTCGTCCATGATGATGATTGGCCGAGTGGCCTTGAGGTAGTCGATGGGCCGCAGTCCGTTCAGCCTGTCTCGAGTCTGATGGATGATGCGCGAGTTGGCATCCCCTCGAATCGAGTCGATCGTCATGACCATGATCTGCACGTTCGTGCTGGTCGCGAAGCCCTGCACCTCCTCGGCGGACTTGCCCGAATAGACCGAGAAGTCGAAAGGCTGCGCCGGGTAGAGCTCACGGAAGTGCTGGTGCATGTCCTTGATGCTGGTGATCACGCCTTCCTTGATCGCGACGCTCGGCACAAGGATGACGAACTTGGTGAAGCCGTACGCCTTGGCGAGCTCGAAGACGGTGCGCAGGTAGACGTAAGTCTTCCCGGTCCCTGTTTCCATCTCGACATCGAAATCGAGAGAGTTGCCTGCGAGCGCCTGGACAACCTCCAGCCCGTTCCTGTCCTGAACGGCCTGCAGGTTTTGCAGGACGGTCGAGTGGTCAAGCACGAGGTTGTTACCCACTGCACCGACCTCTTGGGTGAGGTCCAAATCGAGCGCCGTCTGGTTAGCCTGGCCGTCGACGTGTGCCGCGCCCCGCAGTCGGGCAACCAGCTCCTCGGCGTCCTTGGGCTGCCCATCGAAAAGCTGCACCAGCGCCTCAATCGCTTCGAGCTGGTACTGCTGCTTGGGGTCAAATTTAAACTCCATCAAGCCGTCCAGAGCTCCACGCCCTTGCTCTTACAGAGCTGGGACAGATTGGTCTTCAGTTCGTCGTCGCCCTGGAAGGCGTCTTCGAGGATCACGAAGCGCGCGGGCTCCTCGTCCACGATCGAGCGGAGCTGGTCATGGGTCGGCTTGGTGCGCTCGTCGAGGTAGGCCAGCAGGAGCCCGTCGCCGACCGAACGCAGTACCAGCCCGTCGACTTCCAACTCAGACCAGTCCTCTGTGAGCGAGTAGCCCTGCTTTAGAAGCAGCTCGGTCAAGAGGGCATCATGGGTGACGTCATCGGCGGCGCTGTCGCGGAGACTCAGAAGGTGCTCCGTCAGCGAGTCTACGTCGGTGTCGCTAGCAACGCGCCATTTCGAGAAACTCGTATCGGAGAGCACGAACGCGCGGAAACCGAGGTCTTGGACGCCGCCCGGAACACCCAAGAATTCAAGTTGCTCGGCAAACGAGTCCCCAGCTTTTACGATCCGAGCCCGAGCCACCTCACAGATTGTCTTGTAGCCCAGCGCTTCAGCGTCCGAACCTTCCGTCACTGGTTCCGGCAACTGAATGGAAATAGTGCGTCGCTGGCCACCGTCCGAACGGTTGAGTGCCATTACCGCGTGAGCAATCGCCGCCGAACCCGCGAACAAATCAAGGACAATCCCGTCGCGTCCCGCGCCGAGCTGTATGAAGTCTTGAAGAAGCCCTAGAGGCTTCGGGTTATCGAACACCTTCTTTCCGTCAAAAAGTTGCTTAATGGCGGCGGTTCCGCTCCCGCTGCTGTACTCCGGCTTGTAAAACGTCGACTTTGGCTTGGACGTCGGGATGTCACCCAGCGTCGGGCGCTGCTTCTTGTACAGGGTGAAGCTAGACCCCGAGGGCACGACTATGACGTCGTACAAATCGTTTAGGAACTTCTCTCTGCTCCATCGCCAGGACATCTCCGCACCATCTGTGATGGGAAGGAGTTCGGTCCAACCGGCTTGCTCGGTCAGCGAAACCTCTAGGGCAGGGCTGACGTAGATCGGAAAGAACAGGTTCGGACGCTTGGCCCGCGGCGCGTTCGTGCCTGTTGCCTTGAGGCTGGCGCCTCGCTTGAATGGGCCCCGCTCGTCAGTATCCCACCTCTCCAGCCCCTCATCATCGACGGGGAACTGATCCAAGACCAAGTGGTTCACGCTTCTGGCGTAAACAAGCGTGTACTCATGAGTCCCTGCAAAACCAAACTGATCGTTATTACCCTTCAGGTTCATGATCGTGGGGAGTTCCGCAACGAAATTAGACTCTCCAAAAACCTCGTTGCAGACCTTCTTTAGGTTGTCCTGTTCATTATCGTCGATCGATATGAACACGACGCCATCAAGAGTGAGCAGGTTGCGTGCCAACTTGAGCCGGGGGTACATCATGTTGAGCCAATTGGAGTGATAACGACCCTCGGACTCCGAGTTGGTACTGACCTTCTTTCCTTCCTTGTTGACCTGCTTGGTCCACTCGAGGTAGGTGTCTAGCCCCTCTTTGTAGTTGTCGGGGTAGATGAAATCCTTGCCGGTGTTGTACGGCGGATCGATGTAGATCATCTTTATCTTGCCGTGGTAGTGCTTCTGCAAAATCTTGAGCACTTCGAGGTTATCGCCCTCGATGAAGACGTTCTTGGTAGTGTCCCAGTCCTTGCTGTTTTTCCTATCGGGTCGCAGCGTCGCGGAAGTCGGCTCCTGGGCGGCCCGAAGCGCCCGTTTCTTTCCCGGCCAGAACAAGCCGAACCGCTCGCTGCTGTCGGCCACATCCGCGCCCAGCAGTTCTTGGAGCTTCACCACGTCGACCCTGCCGTCGCTGATGGCCTCGGGCACCAGTTCCTCCAACTGCCGTGCCAGGTCAGTCTGGAAGTTGGGCGTAGTGCCAGGGATTTCTTTGATGTCCTCGGTGGTCATGCGGTCACTTTCCATCGGATGCAGAACAGGTCTTCGGTCTCGCGTTTGCCCCGGAGAGACTGCTCGATCAGATCGAGGTACTTGTCGATCTCCTCGCGGAGCTTGATGCGCTCAACGCGCGCACGATCGTCTTCGTCTTCGGCCTTCTGCGCCCAGCGGCGGGCTTCCTTCTTGTGTCGAAGCTGCTCCATCGGGTCGTCCGTCTGTCGTGCCGCCTTGCGGCTCTCCTTCTCCTTCTGGCGGTACTCACGAATCAACCCTTCGGACTCGGCCTTGCGGTCGAGTGTGTTCCGGTAGAGCAGCTCCTCCTGCTGGTCGTAGTAGCGAGCGTTGCGAGACTGGACTTCCTTCTCGAACGTCTCACGCTGAACGTCGAGGTACGTGGCGAACACCGACTCGTCTATCGTCTCAATCGGGTCCGACACTGTCGTGCAGGCCAGGTCCATCAGGTCGGCGACGTACTCGTGGTCGAGCCACTTTCCGTCGTCGGTAAGCATCCCGGAGAGCGCGTAGGACTCCGAGATGTCCTCAGTGCCGGCCTTGATTCGGAAGGTGACGACCTTGCTCACCAGTCGCCCGCTCTTGCCTTCCAGCGCCTTCATCGCGGTGGGCACGCGCTCAGACTGGCCCAGACTGAAGGTCAGCTCGCGCGGTGGCGTGTCAGCGGACTGCGAGGACTGTACAACGTACTCGGCCAGCGGGCTGGAGTAGCGGTACTGGTGGGCGTGCTCCTGTGGCTGGGACTTAAAGAAGTACCGGCCCGGGGTGGCCTCAGGTATCGGGGCGGTGTGCAGCTCGAAGAGCCGTCCGTCACCCTCGAAGGTCGCGTGCCCGACGAGCTGGTGCTTGGTGACAGCCAGGAGGAGGCGCTCGAACTTGTTGAGCACCTCCCCGCTCTGGGTGTCATAGGACTTCAGACGGTCCTGGACGTTCGGGTCAAGGTTGTCGAACACCTTCGCCTTGGCACTGGCCATCTCCATGGAGATTTCGCCCTCGAACTGCTTCTCCAGTTCGTTGAAGGCGAACTCGATGTCGTCGGCGGTCTTGCAGCGGTTGAGGATGTCGCTGATGGTCTTCTCGAAGTCGAGGCCGTCCTCGATCGATCCGAGTACCTCGTCGCTGGCACCGAAGACGCCCTTGAAGAGATGGAACTTGTCTTCGAGGAGTTCGAGGATGCGTTGCTCAGCGAGGTTGCCCTTATTAGAGAAGTTCACGACGACGACGTTGTGCTGCTGGCCGAAACGGTGAGCGCGACCGATGCGCTGCTCCACGCGCTGCGGGTTCCACGGCAGGTCGTAGTTGACCACCATCGAGCAGAACTGGAGGTTTATGCCCTCCGAGGCTGCCTCGGTGGCGATCATGATCGTGCCCTCGTCGCGGAAGTAGTCCACGAGAGCTTTCCGCCGGTCAGCGGCAAGCACACCAGTGATGACGTCGCTGCCCTTGTTGCGCTCCAACCACTTCTGGTAGATCTTGGTGGCCTGGGGCGAGTCGTTGTTGCCGTTGAACAGCAACAGACCATCTCCTCGCCCTGCTTCGGTGAGCGACCTGGCGATGTACTCCTGCGTGACGGTGGAGTCGGTGAAGATGATCGCCTTCTCGGGTGCACCGAGTTCGCACAAGCGCTCGAAGCCGAGATCCACGGCATGGTTGAGCTGCACGGCCTTTTCGTTGACGGTGATGGATCGGGCGAGCGCGGCGTACTCGCGCAGTTCGCGGACCTCGTCCCTCATCGGTTCGATGTCGCGCGGATCGATGGCGGTGAAACCCGCCCTCGGGGCTTCGTCGACCTCCTCCTCCTCATCGGTGAGGTCGGCATCGACGATGAATGCGCCCGAGTTGGTCCACTGCTTGCCTTCAGCGATCTCCCGTTCCAGCCGGTCGGCGATCTTCTCCAGCGTGCTGGCGATGGCGTAGGTCGAGGAGCCCAGCCGCTTGCGGATGATCAGGGCGCTCAGGTGACGGGTGGACTTGGAGAAGGCGTAGACCTCGTCGCGCTGCAGATAGTCGTTAACCAGCTCATAGAGCCGCTGCTCGTCGGGTGACGGCTCGAAGCCAACCGTGAGCGGGAGACGTTCAGTGAAGCGGATGTACTTATCGGCGTCTCGGCGCAGGGTGCGCTTGGTGATCTGCGCGACGCGGTCGCCCAGGTCGTCGAATGCGGCCGGTTCCCGATTCTTGACGTACCGCTCACGGAAAGCGTCCAGAGAGTAGAAGTACTCCGAGTCAAATACCGAGACGAGCCCGTACAGCTCCTCGAGCTTGTTCTGCAGCGGGGTCGCGGTGAGCAACACCGTCTTGCGCGCGTCCTCAACGATGTGGGCGACGGCGTTGGCGACCTTGGCCTTGCCGTTCCAGTAGTTGCGCAGGCGGTGGGCCTCGTCGGCGACCACCAGATCCCATGCCTTGATCAAGGACGGTTCGTGGCGTTGGGCGAACTCGTAGGAGCAGATCAGCACCTCGGGGCTGTGGCCGGCTCCGAGGAGGCGCTCCTTGTTCTTGGCGTCGAGCAGCGAACTGGGGATCAAGAACTTCTCGTAGAGTTCCTGCTGCCACTGCTGGCGAAGACTGGACGGGGCGACGATCAGGATGTTGCGTCTGCGCTCGGCCCAGTACTGGGTGATGACAATGCCCGCCTCAATAGTCTTCCCGAGGCCGACCTCGTCAGCGAGGATGACGCCCTTCAGGAACGGAGTCTGCAGCGCAAAAAGGGCTGCATCGATCTGGTGCGGCTTGGGTTCGACCTGCGCGTCGAACAGGAGGCCGGCCAGCTTTCCGACATGGTCGCTCGCGTAGCTGCGTTGCAGCTCGTAGGCGAGATATTTTGCTTGATGCGGCGAAAGGGTCTGCGCCTCACCCTGCGCCTCGCGCGAGGCAGGTTCGTTGCCGAGGTGGCGTTGAGCCACCGCCTCCGCGCCATCGCGGGTACGGCTTGCCTTCACGCTGACCGTCATCCTCCTCCACGCCGTCGGTGCCTTGACGGCCCCCTGGACTGGTCATGGTCACTATAAGACAGTATCGAGAGATACCCGCGTAGGCGTCATCGCCTACGGCAACGGCGACATCGATATCTTCCGAGTTCTAGATCCGGTTCACCACCAACTGCACCGAGCGGAGGAGCCTTCCCACGTTCGTCACACCTCGTGGTCGGGCTCAAGCAGTGAAGCGAGGCGAAGCGGTTCGAGGACAGCGACCTCCTCGTGCGGATGGACGGTTACGGCAACCACCCCGTGCTGCACCCGCTGGAGCAGGTGCGGGCTAGTGCCACTACCTCACCGATGTCGTCGTCACGCTGGCCGAGGACGAGCACGAGCTCGCCAGCACGGCATCCCTGCGCAACGCAACCAACTGGGCATCGCGGACCTGCGCGGCATGGCGATCCCGGACCCCGCCGGCCGGCGCGAATGTGCAGCGGGTAGGACCGGGGTGAGACTTGACCTTGCGACCGGGGTGCTCGGCGGGTATGCCGACCGGCTACCGCTACGGAGGCTGACGCCACCAGCCGGCGCACGAGCGGGGTCCATATGCACTTGCGGGTACGCCCGCGGAGGAAGGCCCCAGCGAGGCGCGGGGCCTCTCGCAGGCGACGCGGCCAGCGGTTCCGCTCTTGGTACCTCTGTGCGGTGGACCAGCTGGTCTCGGCGAATCCAGCAGGGCGTTTCCCGCGTTGTCGGCGGGCGCTGCTACCTTCCGAGTGCTGCACGGACGGCAGCACTGGGATTCGCACGATCGGGGCAATCAATGGTGGATTGGCAAAGACTCCTTGGCGGGCCGTTGCGGCAGCGACGTGAGCCCGTCACAGCGGTCGGCATCGATCTAGGGACTACTTACTCGACGGTCACTCGGATCGCATGGAGTGGCCAGCCCCATGACAACCCTGTGCTGGACCTCGTGGCGCTTCGCCAGCGCACCAGCGCCGGTTGGAAGCGATCACCCCTGGTCCCATCTGTGGTGGCCGTACGCGACGATGGACAGGTGCTCGCCGGCGAGGAAGCTCGCGACTTCGTGCGCCAGGGATCGGCTCCGATCCGTGAGGGCGTCAATGTCTTCACCTCGACGAAGAACGACATTGGCACAAAGAAGACCTACCCCAAGGCTCCGCCAGGCCTGCAGACTCCGAAGGACGTGGCCGAGCACATCCTTCGGTTCCTCCTCGACGGGATAGCAGACGAGTTCCCGGCGTCGAAGATCGACCAGGTGGTCGTGACCGTGCCCGCCTCGTTCCAGCTCGACCAACGAGACGACACCATCCGAGCCGCACTGGATGCCGGCCTGGACATCGCACCCAGTCAGCTCTTCGATGAGCCAGTCGCTGCCTACCTTGCCCACATCGCTCTCAGCCCCTCGCTGCAGTCCGAAGAACGGTGCGTGGTCGTAGACTTCGGCGGAGGAACATGCGACGTCGCGCTCCTCTCCGCGGGTCAGTCCGGAGACAGACTCGCGGTGAATCTCGCCGGCACGTCACGGTACTGCCGCCTCGGTGGCGACGACATAGATCGAGCGATCGTCGTGGAGCATCTGCTCCCGATCCTCGCCGCCGCCAACGGCAAGGTGGCTGCGGAGTGGTCCTACGTCGACCTCGCCGCCGTGATCATCCCAGCACTCCAGCCCACCGCAGAAGAGCTCAAGATCAAGATCAACGACGCCATTGTGGCGCGTCGTCGGATCGGGCGCCCATACCAAGACGTCAAGGCCAGAGCATCTCGCGATCTCGAGTTCACCCTCGGGGGTCAGACGCTCCGGCTGCCCGGGGCGTCGGTGGAACTCACGGCCGGCCAGTTCGAGAATCTCTTGACCCCGTTCGTTGACCCTGAGAGCATCCGCCCCGCTCAAGGGGAGTACTACGAGTCGACATCGATCCATGCACCTCTGCGGGAGGTGCTGGAGCGGCGCGGCTGGGAGTTCGACGATGGGGAACGATTGTTGGTGGCTGGAGGAAGCTCTCAGCTGGTGCCCGTCCTGGACTCGTTACAGGACGCCTTCGGAGTCGAACCAGAGTTCGTGGCTTCTGCGGGCACGGTCGACCTTCAGGCAGAGATCAGTCTCGGTGCTGCCCTCCAGGCCTTCTCCCTGGCCCTCGACCCCGAGGGACCCTTGGTGCGCGCCCGCACGGATGAGCCACTCGTCGTCAACGTTGCCGGAGGTGCGCAAGAGGTGGTTCCCGGCGGGGTCGACGTGCCGTGGCCCGCCCACCCGATGGGCGCCAAGACGGTGCTGCGCATAGGGGAAGGCAGCAATCAGCGCGGCCTGCGCCTGGAGTTCGCACGGGCAGGCGTCACGATCTGGAGCGAAACCATCCCGCTGCCGCCAGGTGTGGAAGACGGCGACACAATGACCCTGGCCGCATGGGTCGACGCCAACCAGACCGTGCACCTCGAGAGGAAGTTTGCGGACGGGGGAAGTCACACGATTCGTCTGGAGAGACCGTGGACCTTCGTTGACAACCCGGGTAACGACCGCGCAGAGATCCTCCAGCTTGAGGCCGAGTACCAGCAGAACGACACCACCGCGCAGCGCAAGTACGAAATCCGGCTGGTACTGATGAGCCTGTACCGCAAGATCGGTCACTATGGGAAGGCCGTTGAGTCGAGCCGTTATGCACTCCGGCACGCTTCTTCGACCGTCCTCGAGGCACGGGCGACTCACTCGTTGGCTATGGCACTGTGGTCGCGAGGAGCCCGGGACGAAGCCTTGTCAGTTCTGCGCTCCGGGGTGGAGAAGGGCGCGGAGGGTCTACGGTTCAGCCTCGCCTACCGCTTGCATGAACGAGGCGACCAGGATGCGGCTCTGCATGAAATCAATCAGTGCGTGCTCCACGACGCTGATGGCCCGAACTTGGCTTTGCAGGGCAAGGTGCTCAAGGCCATGGGGCGGCGCGCTGAGGCAGCAGATGCCTGGGAGAAGGCAACCAACGAGTTCGGCCACCCGCTCGCGATGAACGCATTCGAGCGCTCGTGGATGGAGTACGTCGCCAAGCAACGCGGAGACCGGGACGTGCTGCACTTATTGGCTGAAGCACGAAGGTCCGATGCTGGTGACGGCCACCATGAGGGCGGCGTCCTGCCCGACGCAGTTGACGTGGCATGAGACCGGTACCGTTCGAAGACCTCACGACGGAGCAGCAGCAGTTCGCCAGACTCCCGACCACGCGCCATGTCGCGGCCATCGGAGCGCCCGGTTCGGGTAAGACGCTCGTGCTCCTCCACCGAGCGCTGCAACTCATCGAGAGGGGCACTGCACCCGAGCGCGTACTGATCGTCACGTACACCAACGCGCTAGAGGACTACATCGCGGCGGGCCTCCACGAGTTCGGACTACCGCGTTCAATGGTGATCAGTTTCGATGACCTTGTCAGGCGGCAGCACCGTCGGATCACCGGCCGGGCACGTCAACGCCGTGACAAGCCGGCTGGACGCGACCGGTACGAGAGACTGCGCGACGAGGTCCACTCCCTCGTGAGCCACGAAGCCTCGAGCGGACTGTTCGACTTCGAACCCCCTTGGGACGCAGTCCTGGTAGACGAGGCACAGGACCTCAGCGCTACCGACATCTCGACCCTTGCGCTTCTCGGTCGCCACGTGACGGTCGTGCTGGACGGACGACAGCGCCTGTATGAGCGTGGTGGATCCACGAGCGATCTGCTTGGCGCACTGGGCTTGCGCTATGAGACGACGACTCTGCTCTCGACCTTCCGGTGCTCAGAGAACGTCATCAAGATCGCGTCTTCGCTGGCAGTGGACCCGGAAGATCGTGCAGCACTGCCGGCAGGCGTCGCCAGACGAGGCGCCGAGATCACGTCCCTCCGCGTGGTGGCTCAGTCCCGGGAAGAGGAGGAGGAACATCTCAAGGCGGCCCTCCGTGCCCGTCTTGACGCACATCAGACCTGCGCCGTGCTGCTCCCCGAGCGCCGCTGGGCCTTCGGACTCGCAAAGGCCCTGCGTAACGAGTTCTTCGTCGAAGACCAGAGCTCGCTGGACCTGACGAGCGGGGCTGTCAAGGTACTCACCTATCACAGCGCCAAGGGACTCTCCTTCGACTCGGTGTTCTTGCCCCGCCTGTACGAGGCGAACTACTCAAGCGTGGCCCGCCTGGGTTCACGCGAGTCGCTGCTGTTTGTGGCTCTCACCCGCGCCACTTCATACCTCTTCCTCAGCACCGTCGCGGGTCTGGAGGTCAAGGAGTGGAGCACCCTCGAGTCGGTCAGCACGGCACACCTGGCCCCGCCTGACCCAGTAGGCGCAACCTCTATGAGGCGCGTTGCCGCTCCCCTGGTGAAGGAGGCAGACTTCCTAGAGGACTACCTGTAGTCCGGCGTGCCGCCCGGCTCAGGCAGACTCTCGACATGGCATCGCTGCTCGCCTGGGTGGACTACTCCTCAGCACACCGTGGGGAGATGGACCGCCTGCTCGACGCCTTCCGCGACAAGGGCACGGTCGACGAACTCGGTATCGGCACGATCCGGCAGACCTTCAGCGAGGTGCTCTTCCCGGGGACGTCCACCCTGCACACCCGGGCTCGTTACCTGCTTTTCGTGCCCTGGGTGGTGACGACCGTCACCGAGCGCAGATGGCCCGTCGACCGAGCGCTGCGGGAGATGCGGCAGCTCGAGGTCCGGCTGATCGAGGCATTGCGGGACGGGGACATCAATGGTGGTGTCATCGGCCGGGACGCGAGGGCGAACCTCGGGCGCATGCCGAGCGTCGTGTACTGGGGCGCCCTGAGCGCATACGGGATCAAGCGCTGTGGTCACACCATCGAACAACACCATCGCCACGCTGTTCAGCGGCCGGTGTCCTCCGCCGACGAGGACGACATCGCGCAGCTACGGCACGTCGACCCGTGCTTCCGCCAGCTCCCCGCTCCCCCGGACGACTGGCTCACGACCGCCAACTTCGCCCTCACCCGCGACGAGGCAGAGTTCCTGCGGGACCGAATCCTCGACTCCTCCAGCGACCGTTTCCTCGGCTGGCTCGTCCAGCACAGCCACGGCCTCTACCCCGACCTGCCGTGGGACCCCGAACTCGTCGCCGGGCTTCCGTCGGGCCCCGCTCGTGTGCTCTCCCACGCGCGCCGCTTCAGCGTGCTGCACGAAGGCGCGCCAATTCTCTACAACCTGCTGCTCGCGAGGGAGAAGAACTGGGCGGACGGCGTCCACGACTACACCGAGCGCCTCCAGGCTTGGGTGGATGACGCGGAGACCCAACAGGCCCTGACGACCTGGGAGCGTGACGACTTCTGGAGGTGCCTGGCCCAGGCACGCTGGCGATTTCGAGCGGCTACGCGGAACTACGTCGACGCGTGGGTCGAACTCGTCCGGGAGGGCGGCAAACTGGTCGCCAGCCCAGAGGTCGAGCGGCTGATCCGAGACCGCGAGCTCCAGCTCAAGGGTCGCCGTTCGCGCTTCGTCAACGCAGACGCGCTCGAGGCGTGGGAGGGCGGGAGCGGCATGGGCCTGATGACCTACCGCTGGCCCCAAGCTAGACAACTCCTCCGCGACGTCCGTGAGGGGCTGGAGCGCACCGGTGCTTGAACCCACCACGCGTGCGCTCTTCGTCGACGCCTTCCGCCCACCGGCAGGTCACCACGTCGACGTGGCGGTCGGCACGACCTACACCCTGAACCTGCGCATGCTCTTTCTCCCACCCCTGGCGATGGCCGCGCACGACCGCGAGGTGGAGCTTCTGGACGGGACCGATGAGGCCGACCACGCCCAGGTGGACACCCTCGCGCTGCTGGAGTCGGTCCGCCGCTACGCCGACCGGACGACCGTCTACTGCCACGCCTCAGGTATCGGCTCTCCCGGCACCTACCCGCGCCTGCTCACCTTCGCTGAGGACTGCGTGGTGCAGGTCTTCACGCCCACACCAGGCCACATCTTCCACCCGAAGGTATGGGCGCTCAGGTTCCGCCGCGACGCCGAGCTCGTTCACCGTCTGGTCGTCTGCAGCCGCAACCTCACCGACGACTCCTCGTGGGACACGTTGCTGGTTCTCGACGAGGGCGAGCGCGGCACGGGGATCCCCGGCGCTCCTGCGGCGGACTTCGTGCGCGCCCTACCTGGCATGGCTGCAGGGCCTATCGCCGAGAACCGCCCTGAGCAGGCACATGACCTCGCCTCGTCGTTGAGCGACGTCTGGTTCCAGCTACCCAAACCGTTCACGAGCGGAGAACTGCGCCCGCTCGGCCTGCGCCCCGCTCCCCCAACTTGGCCGATGCCCGCACGAGCCGACCGTGCCGTCGTCATCTCACCCTTCCTCGACGTCCCCACATCAGCGCGGATCGCGGCGCGCACGACGCCTGTTCTGGTGTCGCGCGAGGAGACCTACGCCCTCGTAGGCGCGCGAGCTGTGCAGCACACCAGCGTGAAGGTGCTCAGCCCTCATGCGGAGGGTGAGATCGACGGAGACCTCGGCTCCGAGCGCGTGAGGCCGAGCGAGGTCCGCACCGGTTTGCATGCCAAGGTCCTCGTCTGGGACGAGGGGCACACTGGCCATGTCTTCACCGGTTCGGCCAACGCCACCCATGCGGCATTCAACGGCAACGTCGAGTTCGGCGTGCTGCTCAGGGGTCCACGCCGGACCTGTGGCGTCGAGGCGCTCCTCCCCGACGGCGAGGCATCCCGCGACCGAATCACCTTCGCCCACGTCCTGCAGGACCATGAGATCACCGACCCCGACCCCGGCGAAGATCTGGCGCTCGAGGCGGAGCGGGAAGCGGAGCTGCACCACGAGGCGCTGCTCCAGGCCGGTCCACGTCTCCTCTGTGAGCAGGAGGACGAAGGTCGGTATGCAGTGTCCCTCCGGTTCACCCGCCCCTTCCCGGCCGGTCCGGGGCCGACCCGCGTCCGGCTCGTCAGCCGGCCTCGCACCGACGCTGCCCCGCCGGACCGGGCACGGTGGGAGGGTGTGCAGCTGATGCAGCTCACGCCATACCTCGAGATTGTCACCCACGTCCCGGTCCCGGGGCAGGACGACCTGGAGGTGGCGAGCGTGCTCAAGGCCGAGCTGGTCGACGCACCGGAGGATCGGGCCGCGCAGGTGCTGCGCAGCTACCTCGGGTCGGAGGAGAGCATCGTGCGCTACCTGCGCTTCCTCCTCGACGAGGCCGAGATCGGCTCAGTCTGGGACGACCTGGAGCTGGAGGATCCAGCCGGAGAGGGGCGGCGAGGTCCGTCCGGGACATTCGAGGACCTCGCGATCCTCGAGCCCCTCCTGCGCGCGGCCGCCGACGGAAGCGAGACGCTGGACCGCGTGGAGGCCCTGCTGCGAGACCTGGGAGCCGGACCGGAGAGACCCAACGTGGTTCCGGAGGAGTTTCTCGACCTGTGGCAAGCGGTCTGGCGGGCCTCACAGGAGAGGCGACGGTGAACGACGGCAAGCCGGACCTGACGTCCGCGTTGGCCGGTCTCAAGGACTTCCAGCGGCGTACGGTCGACGTCGCATTCCAACGGTTGTGGGGCGACGGTGACGCGTCGGCGCGGTTCCTCGTGGCCGACGAGGTCGGGCTCGGCAAGACGCTCGTGGCCAAGGGGGTCCTGGCCCGCACGGTCGACCACCTGTGGGACGAGGACGACCGGATCGACATCGTCTACATCTGCTCCAACAGCCAGATCGCCCGGCAGAACCTGCGCAGGCTGCACGCCGGCCTGTATACCGAGATCCCGCACGCGGACCGGCTGACGATGCTGCCGACCGTCCTGCACGAGATGGACCGGGAGAAGGTCAACATCATCTCCTTCACGCCAGGCACGTCATTCCATCTCGGCAGCAGCGGCGGAACGGCGCCGGAACGGGCCCTGCTCTACGTGCTGCTCGAGCGTGCCTGGGGCACGACGCTCAACGGGCGAAAGTGGCTGAAGTTCTTCCAGGGCGGTGCCGGTGAGCCGCGCATGCGGGACGAGATCCGCTGGGCGCGGAGGGGGACGATCTCTCAGCCACTAGCCGAGGCGTTCAGCGAGGCATTGGATCTGCGTTCCGCAGGCGGACAGACACTGGAGGAAGAACTCCGGGACTGCGTCGACCGATTCCGCTGGCTGCGGGAAGACTCAAGGGTTGACTACGCGGTCTCTGCCGAGCGCTACCGCCTGATCGGCCGCCTTCGACAGGCCTTGGCCACCGTCTCGGTCCGGCATCTGCGACCGGATCTGGTGATCCTCGACGAGTTCCAGCGCTTCAGCCAGCTCCTTACCGGGGACGACGATGCGTCGGTGCTCGTCCAGTCGTTGCTGGGGCCTGTCGAGGTCGAGCGTTCGGGCCAGCAGCGCACGGCCCGTGCGCTGCTGCTGTCGGCAACGCCGTTCAAGATGTACACCCTGCCCGACGAGCCGGAGGGCGACGAGCACTACACCGACTTCCTGCACACTGTCGAGGTGCTGGCCGGAAAGCGCCGGGCGCGCACCGTGCAGAACGCGATGAGCGAGATGCGAGCTGCCCTCCTCCGTGGTGACCTCGTCGACGCGACGACGGCGAAGGACACGGCTGAGGCGGAGCTGCGGCGAGTGATGGCTCGGACGGAGCGACTGGCTGCCAGCGCCGACCGTGACGGCATGCTCACCTCGCAGCGGTACACCGTGGGAGTCACCACGACGGACGTGCAGGACTACCTGGCACAGGCAGCCGTCGCCAAGGCACTCGGCTCCCAGGAGGTCCTGGAGTACTGGCGCAGTGCGCCACACATCTTCGAGCTGATGGAGCGCTATCACGTCAAGCGCCGGATCGAGGACGAGCTTCGTGCCGGGAGCGGGCTGCTGCAAGGGCTCCTCCGTACGCGGTTCTCGCCCCAGGAGATCGACACGTACCGACAGATCGAGCCGGGAAACCCGCGCGTGCGCTGGCTCACCGACGACGTCCTCACCACGGGGGCTTGGCGTGCCGCATGGCTTCCACCTTCGCTGCCCTACTACACCCCGGGGGGTGTCTATGCCGAGGCACCCTTCCAAGCGTTCACCAAGCGGCTCGTCTTCTCTGCCTGGTCCGTCGCACCGAAGGGCATCGCGACGAGCCTCAGCTATGAGGTGGAGCGCCGGCTGGCCGAGCGGTCGGCCACCATGCGCAACCGCGGCTACTTCGCGACGCGGCGCCGCGGCCTGCTGACCTTCACTGTCAGCGACGAACGGCTCAGTGGGATGCCGGTCCTGGCCCTGCTCTACCCGTCCGTCGAGCTGGCGAGGATCGGTGACCCGCTGCGTGTCGCCGCCGACCTGGGCCTGACGCTGCCTCTCGACAGGGACGTCCTGTTCAACGAGGTGCGATCTCGGGTGGAGCGGCTGCTGCACCGCATACCTGCAGGCAGGCCGGAGGGGCCGGTCGACCAGAGGTGGTACTGGGCGGCACCCTTCCTGCTCGACCGACAGCTCGGTGTCACCACCGTCGAGGGGCTCGCGTTCGGGAGCGACAGGGCCGCCGACACGGGGGTCGACGGCTTCCGGCAGCACCTCGACCAGGCGTTGCGCATCGAGGCCGCAGAGCTCGGACCGCGACCGGAGGACCTCCCCGACCTTCTGGCTGAGCTCGCCATCAGCGGCTTGGGGGTCTCATCCCTGCGCACCCTCGCTCGGGTCACCGGCTCACCTGAAGCGCTCGAGTTCCACGACGTGCGCTCGACCGCATCGGACTGGGCCTGGTCCTTGCGCGCGCTCTTCAACGGAGCCGAGCTCATGGCGGTCCTCGAAGGCGCCGGTGACGACACCTACTGGCGACAGGTGCTGCACCACGCGCTCGAGGGAAACCTGCAGGCAGTTCTCGACGAGTACGCCCAGGTGCTGACCGCGGCCCACTCCCTTGACGGTGAGGGCCGAGGCGAGCAGCTGGTGCGGCTGGCCAGCGCCTTCAAGGAGGGCAGCGGGCTCCTCGCATCGCCCCAGGCGATGGACTTCTTCACCAACGGGGTCGACGTTGCTGACCGGCGAAGGATCCGTACCCATTTCGCCGTGCGCTACGGGCGAGCCGCTGCCATCGACCAGCAGACCGTGCAGCGCGAGACTCAGGTCCGGGAGGCCTTCAACTCCCCATTCTGGCCGTTCGTCCTCGCTTCGACGTCCGTGGGGCAGGAGGGGCTGGACTTCCACCACTACTCGCATGCGGTCGTGCACTGGAACCTGCCCTCGAACCCTGTCGATCTCGAGCAGCGGGAGGGGCGGGTCCACCGCTACCGTGGCCACGCAGTCCGCAAGAACGTCGCGGAAGCGCATGCAAGCAGCCCGCACCTGGTCGGCGGCGCGAACCCGTGGCCCACCCTATTCGAGCTGGCCGCGGCGGAGCGCGGTGACCGCTCCGAGATCTTCCCGGACTGGGTCTACCCCGGGAACTCTTCCATCCAGCGGCTCGTGCCGCTGTTGCCGATGAGCCGTGGAACTCAGCACTACCGCCGCCTCATGAAGACCCTGGGCGCGTATCGGTTGGCCCTCGGGCAGCCACGGCAGGAGGAGCTGCTCGCGTATGTCGGCCAGCATTCTGACCTCGCCCTAAACCTCGCACCATGAGGGTGATGCGGCGGCGACACCTGGGTGAGTCGGGCCCTTGCACCATTCCGAGCGCGCCGCACACGGCTTTCGCGATCGCACGCGGCGGCAGGGCCACGCGGACGCTCTCAGACGTGAAGACGGGCAGCGGGCCCGGGCACGAGACGCGACTCACCAGCCTCTTGGCGACAAAACTCGAGGGCTCTGCTAACGTCCCGGCGTCCGGGGCAGCGTCGTTTACGGCCTGCAACGAAGCGACCGACGCATGAGGCCCTGGGTGAGATGGGGAGGCGGTCGCAACCCCAGCCCGGGAAGGGGAACACCATGACACCCACGAGGGATGTTGCGACGCTGCAGCGCGCGATCGAAACGAAGTTGCCGCAGCCGTGGACTGAGTGGCCGGGCGGCTGGCCGGACGAGGTTGAGGCGGCACTTCTCGACGCCGTCCTTTCGATCCGTGCGCGTTACGGCAGCGAGGACACGGGTGTGCGCCGTGCCATCAAGAGATATCGGCAAGGGGTCGGTGGCGGGCCCCTCGATGATCTCCCCCGCCTCGCGAGCTTCGACGCGAATCGGCTCGCAGAGGCCCTCAGAAACGACCAGCGCACCAGCGGTCGACCCAAGGCAGAGGCGATCGTCGAGGCGGCAAAGAACCTCGTGCACACTGGCTTACGATCGGCGAGCGAATTGGAGCCCGAGAAGCACAAGCCTGCCTACACGCGTGTACACGGACTTGGGTGGGTCACCTGGGAGTACTTCACGATGCTGCTCGGTCGACCGGGGGCGAAGGCAGACACATGGGTGGTCAGGTGGGTCTCTCAGCAACTGAGCCGGGACGTCTCCTCAAAGGAGGTTCGAAGCCTCCTCGGAGCCGTAGCGGCCCAGTTGTCGGATGGCGATTCCAACTCCCCCCATGCCCTGCTCACGCGACTCGACCACCAGATCTGGCGCACAGCACGTTCGGGTAAGTGACTCATGCGAGGACGAGTACGTCTCCACGGCGGCGGGATCTCTCCCGCTGAGGTCCGGCTACGTGGGCGGGGTGCCTCCCTCGAACGGGCCGTCTGGACCGAGCTCGGCGCCGCGCAGGTCGAGCGCACCGAGCAGGTCGACGGTGTCGTCAACGC
This sequence comes from Ornithinimicrobium kibberense, assembly GCF_006519705.1. Lineage (NCBI taxonomy): Bacteria > Bacillati > Actinomycetota > Actinomycetes > Micrococcales > Ornithinimicrobiaceae > Ornithinimicrobium > Ornithinimicrobium kibberense. The sequence continues at coordinate 58,250 of NZ_VFXM01000010.1, read as the reverse complement.
CTTCACCGAGACGCTGTTCGAGGAGGCCCTCGCCGGGGCGCGCGAGGCGGAGGCGCGCTACCGCGCGGGCGACGACATACCTCCCCTGCTCGGGCTGACCGTCGCCACCAAGGAGAAGCACGCCCTCGCCGGACGGACGCTGTCCCAGGGGCTGGTGGCCTGCCGGGACGACGTCGCGACCCAGGACCACCCGGTCGTCTCGGCGCTGCGGCGCTCCGGTGCCGTGATCCACGCACGCACCACGTCCCCCGAGTTCAGCTGCGCGACCGTGACCCACACCCGGCTCTGGGGCGTCACCCGCAACCCGTGGAACACGCGCTACTCACCCGGCGGATCCTCCGGGGGTGCCGGGGCGGCCCTGGCGGCAGGTATGACGACGCTCGCCACCGCCTCGGACATCGCCGGGTCGACGCGGGTCCCTGCCGCGTCCACAGGCACCGTCGGCTTCAAGGCGCCGTACGGCCGCATCCCGGGACAGCCGCCGCTGTCGGCCGACCACTACCGCGGGGACGGGCCGATGGGTCGCAGCGTCGCCGACGTCGCGCTGCTGACCAACGCGCTCGCCGGGCGGCACCCGGCGGACCACACCTCGCTGTGGCCGACGGCCACCGTGGGGGCCGAGCCCGCCGACCCGGCGGGCCTGAGGGTCGCGCTGTGCGTCCGTCTGGGCGACTACCCGGTCGACACCGAGGTCGAGGCCGCCACGCGGGCGGTGGCCGACGTCCTGGCGTCGGCCGGCGCCCTGGTCGAGGAGGTCGAGCTGCCGTGGACCAGTCGCCGCATCACCGAGATCGGCTTCACCCACTTCGGCCACATCCTCGGCCCGGCGATAGCCGCCGCGACGCAGGGCCACGAGCACCTCGCCGGCTACACCCGACGGTTCATCGCCGACGCCCGCGCGGCGGCCGAACGGCATACCTTCCTCGACGGGCTCACCGCCCAGGCGCAGGTGCAGGGCGAGCTCGCCGCGGCGATGGCGCCCTTCGACGTCCTGCTCTGCCCGACCAACGCGATCCCGGCCCTCGAGGCCGACGGCAGCTACACCGACGGCATCGTCGTGGGTGAGCGGCGGCTCGAGCACTACTGGGAGTCGCACCTGACGCTGCCGTTCAACATCGCCAACCGCTGCCCCGTCCTGGCCGTGCCGAGCGGCAGGGCGAGCACCGGCGTGCCGACCGGGGTGCAGATCGTCGGGCACCCCTACGACGACGGCCGCGTCTTCGCCGTGGGCGCCCTCGTCGAGCAGCTCAGGCCGTGGTCGGCAGGGTACGCAGAGCTCGCCCCGGAGCCGCACTGATCCCTCGGTGACCCTTCCAGCACGCCGGTCGGCAGCGCCCTACGCTCCAGCACATGGGTAGGACGGCGTCCGTCTCGGTCGAGGCGCGCCCGACACTCGCCTCGGTGTGGTGGACCCTCGCCCTCCTCCTGCTCACGACGGCAGGTCTCGGGCTGCTCGCCTGGGCGCTGCTGGTGACTCACGGTATGGCGTACGCCGCCTTAGAGGTCCTCCGGCCGCGGGAGATGGTCGTGGCGCCCCACCTCGACGACTACGTCCGTGCCCTCCTGGTCGCGGTGACGACCAACGTCGCCGTCGCGCTCGCCCTGGTGTGGCTCGCCAGGAGGACGCGAGCCCGGCGCTGGCACCCCATCGCCGTTGGGGTCCTCGCCGCCGTCACCGCCGTGGTCCTCGCCGGCAGCACGCTGTTGCTGCTGCTCGGCATCAGCCCGATCGCCTTCGTCCTCGCCCTGTAGCGGCCGCCCCAAGGGCATCGGCCCACCGGTGGTCCGGTCGCACCGGGGACCTGGTGGTGGATGTCCAGCGCCTCGGGCGGCTCGACCACCGATAGTCGCACCAGGCCAGCGACCGCGGACTGCGGCGCCGCCCCGGGTCCTAGCATGGGCCGGGTGACCAGGGGCGACGACGTGACGCCGGAACGGCGGAGCGGCGACGCCACCGGGGCCGAGCCCGACCCGGCGCGCTGGCGGGTCCTGGCCGTCACCCTGGCCGTCGGCTTCATGTCGCTCCTGGACGTGACGATCGTCAACGTCGCGATCCCGTCGATGCGCTTGGGCCTGGACACCTCGGCCGCGACGATCCAGTGGGTCGTGTCGGGGTATGCCCTCAGCTTCGGCCTCGTGCTCGTCACCGGGGGCCGGCTCGGGGACGCCTGGGGCCGGCGTCGGCTCATGCTCGTCGGGCTGACCGGCTTCGTGCTGGCGAGCGCCGCGTGCGGGCTGGCGCCCTCGGTCGAGGTGCTGGTCGCGGCCCGGCTGGTCCAGGGCCTCTCCGCGGGGCTGCTCGCGCCCCAGAACACCGGGCTCATCCAGGAGCTGTTCGGCGGGGCCGAACGGGGCCGGGCCTTCGGGCTCTTCGGCCTCGTGGTGTCGGTGGCCTCGGCGATCGGGCCGGTGCTGGGCGGCGTGATCATCGCGCTCGCCGGCGAGGAGGGCGGCTGGCGCTGGATCTTCCTCGTCAACGTGCCCATCGGGATGGTGCTCCTCGTGGCCATCGCCCGGCTGGTGCCGGACACCCGGGTCGAGGTTGGGGAGTCCGACACCCGGCTGGACCCGGGCGGTGCGGTGCTGCTCGGGCTGGCCGTGCTGTGCCTGCTGCTGCCGGTCGTGGCGCTGGAGTCCGGTGCCACCGGCCTCCTGTGGCTGCTCGTCGGGGTGCCGGTGGCCGGCTGGGCCTTCGTGGCGTGGGAGCGCCGGCTGACCCGCACCGGCGGCGCACCCCTGCTCGACATCGCGCTGCTGAGGCAGACCCCCGGCTACGGCAACGGCATCGTCGTCGGCGCGCTCTACTTCACCGGCTTCACCGGTGTGTTCCTCGTGCTCTCGGTCTACCTGCAGGACGGGCTGGGCTACTCCACCCTGGCCACCGGGCTGCTGCTCACCCCCTTCGCCGTCGGCTCGGCGGTGTCCTCGATGTGGGCCGGGAGGGCGGTGACCCGGATGGGGCGGTCGCTGGTGGTCCGGGCGCTCGGCGTCATGATGACCGGGCTCGTGCTGCTGGCCGTGCTCGCCGCCTGGGCCCAGGACCGGTCCTGGTTGTGGCTCGCCCTCGTGCTGCCGCTGCTGCTGGCGGGCCTCGGCGGCGGCGCGGTCGTCTCCCCCAACTTCACCCTCACCCTGGCCGACGTGCCGCCCCGCATGGGCGGGGCCGCCGGCGGCGCGCTGCAGACCGGCCAGCGCGTGGGGGCCGCGATCGGCGCCGCAACCCTCATCACCGCCTACCAGCTCGGGTCCGGGGACGGTGGCGACCCCGGCGCGGGGCTGCGGGCCGCGATCGGCACCGCGCTGGCGCTGCTGCTCCTGGCGCTGGCCGCGGCGGTGTGGGACGGCCGCCGTCGGGCGGCCGCCGCGGGGGCGGCAACGGACCGAGGGTGACGATGACCGCCCGCCTGCCCGCTGTTAGCGTCGTCGTCGCGTGCCGCTCCGGGCGCGCCGGTCGCAGGGGCCGTCAAACCACGCGGCGTGTCACGCCCACCGGATTGGGGATCTGATGAAGAACCGCTCGCTTCTCGTCGTCGGGGGACTTGTCCTGTCCCTCTCGCTCACCGCCTGCGGTGGCGGGGGCGACGAGGCCCAGGCCGCCGAGGCGATCTCGGCCTCGATGGTGGAGGAGACCGACGACGAGTTCGCCGTCGACCAGGATCAGGCCGACTGCGTGGGCGAGGGCATGGTCGATGAGATCGGCGTCGACCAGCTGCAGGACTACGGCATGCTCACCGACGACCTCGAGGTCGACGACACCGTGGGCGAGGTCACCATGTCGGAGGAGGACGCCGACGCCGCCGCCGAGGTCTTCGTCGGCTGCGTCGACGCGGCCGAGATGTTCACGGAGGAGATCGCGGCCGACGACGAGCTGACCGCCGAGCAGCAGGAGTGCATCGGCGAGGTGATGGACGAGGAGACCCTGACCGAGCTGTTCTCCATGATGTTCCAGGGCAAGGAGGACGAGGGCATGAACGACCTGGTCGGCCCGTTGATGGCCTGCATGTTCTGAGGGCGTTCCGCGTCCGGCACCAGACAGAGTGCGGCGTAGGTCAGGACTCCGTCCCAACGGGTATGCGGTGGTTGCTCACACCTTGGCGCCTGGCAGCCTGCCCGCCTGCTCGATCCACGACCGCAGCTGGTCCTCGTCGAGCTCGTCGTCCTCGTGGATGTCGAGGTAGCGCACCTCGTCGTGCTTGGAGGCCTTCGGCGGCGCCGGGTCGAGCGAGGTGCCCTGCCAGAACTGCACCTGCACGTACTTCGTGTAGCAGCGGAACGACAGGAACCAGCGGTCCTCGTGGGCGCCGTAGAACGGCTGGTTCCACTTCACCGCCTTGCGCACGTCGGGGAGGGTGCTCGTGACCAGGGCATCCAGCCGCCGGCCGACGTCGCTCTTCCAGCCGGGCATGGCGGCGATGTATGCCTGCACCGGCCCGTCGCCCTCCCCCTTGGGGATCTGCGGGTTGCCGCCCGAGAGCAGCCTGGGGCCGGCGTCGTCATTCTTCGGGGTCGTCACGATCCTCCCTCCTCTGTGACGTCGTCGAGCAGAAGGTCCTCCAGCCGCGTCCGCACCAGGAGCACGAGCCGGGAGAGGTCGAGCACGTATTCGGCCCGCTCGTCCTCGGGGACACCGATGCTGGGCTCCGCCAGCGGATCCGCGTCGCCGGCGAGTCTGCGGAGCCGTCGTGCCTCATCGTCGTCGACGCTCAATAGGCGGGCGTCCTGGTCGAGGACGGCCGCCAGGTGACGCAGCTCGTCGAGCTGACGTCCGGACACCCGTCCCATGAGGTCTGCCAGCGCGCCGACCCAGGCGTGGTCGCCCTCCGGCCAGTCCTCGACCAGGTCCGTGACCCGCTCGAAGAGGGCGTAGTGCGCCGCCCACGGGCCCGGCCAGATCTCCTCGTGCTCGTCGAAGGGACGCGCCGCCGCCTGTGCGGCCAGCCGGCGGGCCCTGTCCTCGTCGCCGCGGGCCAGTGCCTCGACCGTCTTGTGGACGAGGTTCGCGGCCGCGGCCATCCCGGCGAGTGAGGCGTCCTGCTCCGCCGACGGCGCACCGCCAGGCACCGTGCCCGACCAGAAGCTGCTCGTTGCCATGGGACCAGTCTGCCGTCCCAGCCGCTGCGGGGCAGCCCGTCGAGCAGCGCCGCACCGGTCTCACCCCTAGGGAGGTGATGCCGGCGGACAGTTCGGTGCCATGGTGGACGACCACCCAGACCGAGGAGGTCTGTCATGTCCGACCAGCCCGAGCCTGTGGCCGCCCTGTGGGAGTGGCAGTTCCAGGGACTGTGCCGCACCACCAACCCCGACATCTTCTTCCACCCGGAGGGCGAGCGCGGCCCGTCGCGCCGCCGGCGGGAGGCCCGTGCCAAGGCCATCTGCGAGCAGTGCCCCGTCCTGCGCGAGTGCCGCGAGCACGCGCTGGCGGTCCACGAGCCCTACGGGGTCTGGGGCGGGATGACCGAGGAGGAGCGGGAAGAGGTCTACCGCCGCAGCGCCCGGCCCCGCACGGCCTGACGCGTCCACTTCGCCACACGTTCGACGTCGATCGCGAGCGACGGGAGACGCGTGTGAATGGTGCCGCTCGGGTCAGCGGCAGGGGGGCAGTATCGTCCGCGGCATGACGCCAGGACGACGGTTCTCCCGCGACGAGTTCCACGCCAAGGTGGCCGGGTTCGACCGTGCGGACCTGGTGAAGGTGCTCTGGACGCTCTACTGGCGCGGCTCAGCACCGGTCCGCGAACGCATCGAGGACCTCCTCGAGCCCGAGGCCAAGAAGGCGCGGGCCTCGGCCCACCAGCAGCCACCCGATGCAGGACAGGTGCTGGCCCGCGTGACGGAGTTCGCCGCCCTGGCTCGCTCAGGGGCCTACCTGGCCGGCGATCGCAGGGTGTCCCGGCAGGAGAGGACGCGCTGGCGGACGACCTTCCGCGCGCTTGCGCAGGACAGCATCAGCGCACTCTCCGGCGACGACGTGCACACTGCCGTCCGTGCGGTCAGGGTGCTGGTCGACCTCGCGTGCGAGACGAAGGAGTACGACTACTTCCGCTCGGAGGACCCGATGGAGGCAGCCCGTTTCGTCGTCTCCGACGCCGTGGCGGTGATGTGGGCGCGGCTCCGGGACACCCAGGGCGCAGGCCCCATGGTTGAGCAGGCCGTCAAGGACCTGGTGCGGTGGGAGCGGCGGTGGGGCTGGACGCGGCGAGGTGACGGCCGAGTGAGTGCGCAGGAGGTGTCGTTGGCGAGCACGCTGGCCGGCCTCCTCGTCGTGCCCGACCTGTGGACGCTGGCCGCGCGCGAGCATGCGGACGCCGTCGACGCGGTCCTGCGGAGGCGGGCGCGAGGTCGACAGGGGCGGAGCCGGACGGAGCTGGCCGAGGACCTGAGCGAGTGGCACTCCCTCCTCGGCACCCACCTGACCGTGTCGCAGCACGACGAGCTCCTCGACCGGTTGTCCGCGCACCCCGCACTCGCCGAGGCAGTCAGGAACGGGTGAACTGCGTCCTCGACGCAGGCGACGTTCGGGGGCGGTATGTCGGACCCGCCTGGGACGCTGGCACGACAGACGAGAGGTGGTCGGGATGGTCAAGGGTGGGCGACGGCAGCGGTCGGTCAGCGAGGACGAGATGGTCCTCGCCGACCTGGAGGGGGCGGAGGTGGCGAGCGCGACGGTGAGCTACGCCCGTGAGCGGCGCCGCCGCCAGGGGCGCGAGCGATGGGGCCAGCTCCAACGCATCGCAGAGGTCTACGGGCTGGGCGAGCCCGACGCGTTCGACGACGTCCGCCTGCGCGTCCTGCACGAGGTGGTCGCCTACGTCGACGAGCACGTATGGCGTGACGCCATCGACGACGTCCGTCGCCACATCCTCGAGGACGACGACGGCGACGGCTGGTTCCCGGACGTGGCGGAGCGGAGGCGGGCCGGGATGCCCGTCGAGCGCCCCGTGGGCATCGACGACGACCCCGCTCGCTCCCTCGCTGCCCGCGAGGACGCACTCTTCCAGCCGCCCCGCCACGCGATCAGCGACATGACGATGACGCAGAACGACGCGGTGACCCGGGCCCGATCCCACCTCGAGGACGAGGGGTCGAGCATGGTCGTCGACGAGGAGTCCATCTGCCCCAACCCCTACCTCGACCTGTGGCTCGTCGACTACACCGACCCCGAGCACCCCGGCGAACCCCTCGACGGTGGCGGTCCGATCATCGTGCTCGCCGACGGCCGGACCTACCAGCTGGGTGGTGGCCCTGGCCGCCCACGCGAGCTCCTCGGCGCGGTCCTGCCACCGGACGACGAGTGGGAGTGAGACCGGTGCAGGACCTGCCGTCTCACCCACTCCCCGGCAGCACCTCGGTGACCGCTCCCCCGTCGACGTCCCACCGGCGGGTCAGCCGCACCGTCTCCAGCATCCGCCGGTCATGCGTGACCAGCAGCAGCGTCCCGTCGAAGGACTCCAACGCCTGCTCCAGCTGCTCGATCGCCGGCAGGTCCAGGTGGTTCGTCGGCTCGTCGAGGACGAGCAGGTTGACCCCGCGCGCCTGCAGCAGCGCGAGGGCCGCCCGCGTGCGCTCCCCCGGCGACAGCGTCGACGCCGGCCGCCCGACGTGCCCGCCGACGAGGCCGAACTTGGCCAGCAGCGTCCGCCGGTCGGCGTCGGTCCACTCCGGCAGCTCGAGGGCGAAGACCCGGGCCAGCGGCACGTCCACCGCGTCCAGCAACCGCCGCGCCTGGTCCACCTCCCCCACGACGACGCGCGAGCCCAGGGACACCGCGCCCTCGTCCGGCTCCACCTGCCCCAGCAGCAGCGCCAGCAGGGTCGTCTTGCCCGACCCGTTCGGCCCGGTGATCGCCACCCGGTCGCCCAGGTCGAGCTGCAGGTCCACCGGGCCGAGGGTGAACGCCCCCGTCGGCCCCGACCGGCGCACCACCGCCGCCCGCGCGACCGCCACGACGTCGCCCGACCGGGGCGCCTGCGCGATCGAGAACTGCAGCTGCCACTCCTTGCGCGGCTCCTCCACGACGTCCAGGCGCTCGATCATCCGCTGCGTCTGGCGGGCCTTGGCCGCCTGCTTCTCGGAGGTCGCGACCTGGTGCGCCCGGATGAACTTGTCCTTCTCCTGCCGCCGCGCCGCCTTCTTGTTGGCGGCCCGCACGCCCTTGTCCATCCAGTCGCGCTGCATCCGGGCGCGCGCCTCCAGGGTCCGCCGGCGCGCGGCATACTCCTCGAAGGCCTCCCGTGCGTGCCGGCGTGTGATCGACCGCTCCTCCAGGTAGGCGTCGTAGCCGCCCCCGTAGGCCACCACCCGCCGCAGGCTGCGGTCGATCTCCACCACCGTCGTCACCGTCGCCGACAGGAACGCGCGGTCGTGGCTGACGAGCACGACGGGCGCCTCCAGCCCCTGCACGAACTCCTCCAGCAGGTCCAGGCCCGCGGCGTCGAGGTCGTTGGTCGGCTCGTCGAGCAGGTAGCTGTCGTAGCGCGACAGCAGCAGCCCCGCCAGCCCCACCCGCGCCGCCTGCCCGCCGGAGAGGGTGCGCACCTCGCGGTCCAGGTCGACCGCCAGGCCCAGCCGCCCGGCGACCTCCTCGGCCCGCTCGTCGAGGTCCGCGCCACCGAGCGCGAGCCAGGCCTCCAGGGCGGTGGAGTATGCCGTCGCGCCCGCCTCGTCCTCGGGCCGCTCCGCCAGCCGCTGCGCGGCGGCGTCCATCTCCGCCTCGGCGGCGGCGACCCCGGTGCGGCGGGCCAGCGACTGCCGGACCGTCTCGCCGGGCAGCGCGTCGGGCTCCTGGGTCAGCAGACCCAGGTGCGCGGTCCGGGGCGACACGGTCACCGTGCCGGCCTCCGGCGCACGACGCCCGGCCAGCACGTGCAGCAGCGTGGACTTGCCGGCGCCGTTGGGGCCGACCAGCCCGACGACGTCGCCCGGGGCGACGACGAGGTCGAGGCCGGAGAAGAGGAGGGCGGCCCCGTGGCCGACGGCCACGTCCCGGGCCTGGATGGTCGCGGTCACCGGCCCATCCTCCCAGCAGCGGACGAGGGGTTCCCACTACGATGGGACGTAGACGGTCTGGGTCGGCCCGTCGTCTCCACTCCCGATCGTGACGGGTCCCCAGGAGAGGAGAGACCATGTCGTACTCGAAGATCCTGGTGCCGGTCGCCCCCGGTCACGGCGACGAGGCCGGACGGGCGATGGAGGTCGCGAGGTCGCTCAGGTCCCCGGACGGCGCCATCACCGTCGTCACCGTCCTCGAGGAGCTGCCCCGCTACCTGGGCGCGGACGTCTTCGCCCTGGAGCCGGCGATCGAGGAGAGCCAGCAGACGGCGGTGCAGGCGATCGTCGACGAGTTCGGCGGCACGGACGTCGAGGTCGTCACCCTCAACGGGCACCCGGCCCGCAGCATCGTCGAGCTGGCCCGGACCGAGGGGTTCGACTGCATCGTCATCCCGTCGGCCCAGCCGGGGTGGGAGCACTTCCTGCTCGGCTCGACCGCCTCGGGCGTCGTGCGGCACGCCCGCTGCTCGGTGCACGTGGTGCGGACGCCGGAGGTCGCCGGCGACTGAGGCCGGCACCCAGGTTCCTTCCCGCACGACCTGCAGCGGAAACCGGCTCCTGCAGCGGGTAGGAACCCGCCGCAGGAGCCGGAAGCCGCTCTGAGTTGCAGCAGGACCGACCTACCATCGGACGGTGAGCACGACGACGGCCGCGGCCTCCCCGCGGGGGGCGCGACGGCATACCCTCAGCGCCGCCGAGCGTCGCAGCATGGTCCTGGCCTCCCTGGCCGTCCTCGCGCTGCACGTCCTCGGGTGGGGCAGCCTCTTCCTGCTCGTCGGGCCGGCACAGCTCGAGCTGGGCGGCGCGCAGGGGCAGGTCTTCGGGGTCGCGGTCGGCATCACCGCGTTCACCCTTGGCGCCCGGCACGCCTTCGACGCCGACCACATCGCGGCGATCGACAACACCACGCGACGCCTGGTCGCGGAGGGGCGGCCGGCGACGAACGTGGGCTTCTGGTTCTCCCTGGGCCACTCCACCGTCGTCGTCGCGCTGGCCGCGCTCGTCGCCGCCGGCCTGTCCACGCTCGTGCGCGACGCCACCAGCGCCGAGTCGACGTGGAACCGGTTCACCAGCGTGTGGGGCCCGCTGGTCGCGGGGATCTTCCTACTGGTCATCGCCGCCGTCAACGTCGTCTCGCTGCGCGCCTCCGGCGGCCACGGCCCGGCCGGCCCGGTCACCAGGGTGCTGGACCGGATCGGCACCCGCATCCGCACGCCCCGGCAGATGTATGTCGTGGGCCTGCTCTTCGGCCTCGGGTTCGACACCGCCACCGAGGTCAGCCTGCTCATCCTGGCCGGCTCGGCCGGGGTGGCCCAGCTGCCGTGGTGGGCGGTCATGACGCTGCCGGTGCTCTTCGCGGCCGGCATGTCGACCTTCGACCTGCTCGAGGGGTGGGTGGCCCGGCTGGCCTACGGGCGGGCGGCCGAGCAGCCCGACCGGCTGCGGCGCTACAACGTCGGCGTCACCCTCGTGTCCGTGGTCGTCGCCGGGGTGGTCGGCCTGGTGTCGCTGTCGGGCGCGCTGGCCACCTGGGGCGGCTGGCCGGACCCGCTGGCGTGGACGACGACGCTGGCGACCGACTACTGGGGCTGGGGCCTGGCCGCAATCCTGCTGGTGGCGCTGGTGTGGCTGACGGTGGCCCGGCGAGCGGCTGGAAAGACGTCGGCAGGGGCTTGACGTCCCCTGCGCAAGGGCCGATGTCGGGCTAACGTCGAGACATGGGCACCCTGCTGGTGACGAACGTCCCCGACGAGCTGCACGCCGCCGTGGCCGAGCGGGCCCGGTCGCAGGGATCACGATCTCGGAGCACGTGATTCGGCTGCTGCGCCGCGACCTCGCCGCTCCCACCCTCAGCGAGTGGGTCGCCGAGCAGCGCGCCCGCCGGTTTTCACCACGGCCCATCGACGTCCTCGGTGCCCTGGACGCGGTGAGAGCGGAGTACGACCCCCATCACCCGACAGTGGGGCCGATCAGCTCGTAGACGGTCCCGTCCGGGCCGCGGTAGTGCGCCCAGACGCGGTCCCCGTCCCGCTGGGTGTCCCAGAGGAACTCCACCCCCTCGGCCTCCATCCGGTGCCGGGTCCCCTCGACGTCGTCCACGACGAGGCCGACGCACGGGCGGTCGCCGAACGCGACGTGGTCGACGTCCTCGGGCCCGTAGACGTGCAGCTCGGTGCCGTCGCGCAGGCGGAACCAGACCAGCCGGTCGGGCTCATCCCGGACGACCGCCAGCCCGAGCGTGTCGCGGTGGAGCGCGACCGCGGCCCTGAACCGTTCCCGGTCCTCGATCCGCACCCCCAGGAAGCCCAGCCCGTGCACGCCGTCGGTGGACATACAGCCATCGTAGGGACCGGGGCCTACCCAGGGGGCCGCTCCTGCTGCATACTCTCCGCCAGTGGGCCCCGGGGCAGGGGCGCCGGAGCGCGAGGGGGCACCGTGGCCGTGCACGACGAGCTGGAGGCCGTGATGGCCGCCGGCCGGTGGGAGAACCTGCGGCCCTATGTCCTGGCCGACCCGGACAGTGCCGTGCACCGGTCCGTCGCGGAGTGGTACCGGTCCCGTCATGCCCACTGGGCCGAGGTGTACAGGTGGGACCTCTTCCAGCGGGAGCAGGACCCGGCCGTGGACGGCCGCGGCGCCCTCCGGATCCTGGCCCTCGCCTTCCTCCCGCCGGCACGGGCCGCCAGAGAGCTCGGTCGGCTGAGCTCGGGATGGGGACGGGCGCCCTGGGACGCGCTGGGCGTCGAGGTCGCCCTCTCGCGCGGTGCCGACTTCTGCCGTTCGTTCCTCGACGCGGCGTCGCGCCTCACCTTCGGCAAGGAGGAGCTGTGGAGCGTGGGGTGGCTGGCCAGGTTCGGTCTCCCGCTCGTCCAGGCCGGGGTGGCGGAGCTGCCCGACGAGCCGACGTTCGGGCACGCCTGGTCGGCCATGTTCGGCGGCACCAGGGAGCACCCTCTCGTCGAGGAGATGAGAGACACCCCGTTCCTGGCTGAGGGCCTCGCGGTGGCGCTGGCCACCCCTGACGCGTTCGCCCGGTTCGAGACCATGCGGGTGCCCGGGCAGGAGCTCGAGCTGGCGCTGGCGCAGCTGGTCGCCGAGCGTGTCCTCGACCGGGAGCGGGTCGTCGACTCGGTGCTCGAGGCGCTCACCCGGCAGGACAGCGACCACAGCCAGCGCGCGCTCGCCCGGATCCTCGGGGCCCTGGAGCTCGAGGCCGACGATGCCGCGGCCCGCCTGCCGCTCCTGCTGCACCTGCTGGCCACCGCGCGCGGCCCGGTCACGGCCGTGCTGCTGCCTGCGGTGATCGCCGCGGCCGGCGACGAGGAGATCCCCGCGGTCGCCACCACGGTCTTCACCCGCCCCGAGAAGGCTCAGCGCACGACCCTGCTGAGGGCGCTCGTGGCCAAGGACGCGCCCTGGGGCCGGCCGGCCCGGGTGCAGGCCCTGCAGGTGGCCGCCGACCTGCCCGACCGTGCGCTGGCCGAACGGGCCGGCCGGACGCTGGCCAGGCTCGGTGCCGAGCCGGCACCGCCCCCCGGGCCGGCCCCCGGCGGTGACGCCGCACCCTCCCAGCTGTGGACCGACCCTCCCCCGGTCGACCCGCCCCGCCCGGTGACCGTGGTCGAGCCCCACGAGGCGTCGATGAGGGCCGCCCTGAGCCGGCTGACCGCGGCGACGGACCCCTCCGACGGGGCGATGTTCTGGGACGGCGCGGTGCGCTGGGCGTTCGCCGACGCACGCGCCGCTGTGGCCTGGGCGCGGGGGCTGGGCGACCGGGTCTACGAGATGGACGTGCCCGCCGGGCTGACCCCGCTGCGCGCCGAACCGTGGGACCTGGTCGGCCCCGCGGAGCACCGTCGGCTGCGCGAGACCACCGCGCGGTTCCACACCGGCGTCCGGGCACCCTACGACCCCGACTCCTACGGGGTCACCAGCCGCAGCACCACCCAGGCCCTGCACAAGGTGCTCATGTCGGAGACCACCAGGCGCCTGGGCGAGATCCCCCTCGTGGTCAGCACGCCCACCCGCACCGACGGGACGCTCGAGCTGCCCGCGCTCGTCGAGCGCCTGCGCGGGTATGCCGCGGGCGGCCACCTCGTCGGCCCCGTCGACCTGTTCGTCGCCCTCGCACGGCTGGAGGAGGTCGATCCCGGGCGCGCCGCCGAGCTCGACGGCGTGGCGGTCGGGCTCTGGTCGGAGGAGGAGACCGGGGGTATGCAGCGTCCGCCCCGGTCGCGTCGGCACGTCGACGCGGCGCAGCTGGTGCGCGACTGGATCCGGGGCGGGGGCCTGCCGCCGCTGCGGGTGAGCCACCGGGACGGGGCCCTCGACGTCGCCCCGCCCACCCTGCCGGTCCCTGCCGAGGCGTTCGGCGGCATACCCCCGTCGTTGGTGGCCGGGCACGAGGACGGGGTGCACATGGAGTACTCCGACTGGTCGGTGGGTGCCGAGACCGACGTCGGCGTGGTGCCGGCCTGGGCGGACCTGCTGGCGGCACGAATGCAGCGCAGCTTCGACCAGAAGGGGCGCTTCCCCCCGAAGCTGCTGCCGGCCCTGGCCGCCTCGCCGCGACCCGGCCCGGCGGTGGTCCACGCGGTGACCGCGACCCTCTCGCACGCCGACGAGGACTGCCGGCTGCTGGCGGTCGACGCCGCCCTGACCCTCATGGGGCGCGGCCTGTGGGACCCGGCCGGGCACACCACCTGCTGCCAGCACCTGCTGGCGGACGGTCAGCTGCGGCTGGCCCGGCTGGCGCACTCGTGGGAGCAGCTCGTCCTGGCCGGCGGACTGAGACTGCTGTGGCCCACCGCCGTCGCGGTGCTGGACGGCGCGTGCGGCCTGGCGAAGAAGCCACCCGGGCTGGCGGAGGTGCTGGGGATGCTGCGCCGTTACGTCCCGGCCGTGCCCGACGTGGTCGTGCCGGGGTCCGTGTCGGCGTTGGCCACGTCGAAGGGCAGCTCGAAGGCGAAGGTCGAGGCGGCGGCGTTCGTGCAGTCGGCGACCGCCGGAGCAGCGACCGCCGGAGCAGCGACAGAGGCGGCGTCATGACCACCGGCTACCGCGCCGCCTCCCGGCTGGACGAGGGCTCGCTCGGCCTGGAGACGGCGCTCGGCCTCACGCCGGCCGGGCTGGTCGAGCAGCCGCGGTTCTTCTCGGGGATGGTGTCCCGCCCCGACGTCACGGCGTCGGCGCTGCTCGCCGTGGCGGACGTGGCCGGGACGCGCTACTTCGACGCGGGGCTGGCCAGGCGGGTGGCGGCCGCCAGCGCCGACCCGGTCGTGACGGCCTCCGGCGACCGGCTGCGGTTCGAGTCGTTCTCCGTGTGCAACGGCGTCCACGCCCGGCTCGACCTGCTGCCCGAGGGCATCGAGGGCGGCGACGTCGCCCACGGGACGACCAACGTCGACGTCAACCAGCCGCTGCGCACCGCCCTCGCCGGGGTCGCGAGCACGGCCCTGCTCCACCTGGACGTGGGCACCGACGGGCTGACCGTCTCGACGCCCGAGGGGACCACCGTCGAACGCCCGGTCGACCTGCCGCACCGGTGGGTCCGCGGCTTCGCCGAGGTCCCGGTGCTCGCCTCGCGGATGACCCAGCGGGCCGAGCTGCCCGGGCCCGTGGCGGCCCGGTGGCTCGCATCGTTGCCGCGGGCCACGCCGGGCCCGTCCTACCACCTGGTGCCGTCGCCCGGCGGCCTGCGGCAGAGCCTGCGGCGCACCTCCGGTTCGGTCCACCTCGCCGGGGCCGCACGGCTGGGCGCCGCCGCGCGGGTGGCCCGGTTCGCCACCCGGCTGCGCGTCTTCGCCGGGGAGGAGGACGGCGACCTGGCCAGCGCATGGGTGTTCGACCTGCCCGGGGCGGCCCTGACCCTCGTGCTCTCCCCGGAGCCCTACCGCGGGTTCTCCGGCGAGGGCGGGCTGCTGACGACCCTGCTGGCCGCGTCCGCGGAGAGCTCCGCCCTGCAGCTGCTGGAGCACCTCGCGTGGGAGCCGCGCATCGACCGGGTGGCGCTGGGCGGGGCGACCGGGCTGGGATCGGCCGAGGTCGAGGCCGGCATCGGCTACCTGGCCGCGACGGGCAAGGTCGGGTTCGACCTGCTGGAGGACAGCTGGTTCCACCGCGAGCTGCCGTGGGACACGAGCCGGGTCGAGGCCGACAACCCACGGCTGCGGGCCGCCCGCACGCTGGTGGCCGAGGGCGCGGTCGCGCCGACGGCGCAGGGGTGGACGGTCCGGTCCGAGGACCACCGGCACTTCGTCGTGCGCGAACCTCTCAGCTGCACCTGCCTGTGGTGGGCCCGGCACTCCGGCAGCCGCGGCCCGTGCAAGCACGTGCTGGCCACGAGGCTGCTCATGCAGTGAGCCTCAACCACCTGGTGACGGCACCGGTCTCCGCCGGCCGTTCCCGTGGTGGCGGACCCGGTGCACGTCGGGCCGGTGGCGGAGATACATCTCGCCCGCCACGACGTGCATCGTCAGGCCCAGCCAGAAGGCCCACCCGAAAGCGCCCCGGAAGTCGGTCAGACCGGTGCCCAGCAGCAGGCCGACCCAGAGCCGGATGGTGCCGACCCCGGTGCTGACCGCGAAGGCACGGATCATCCACCGTCGGTGCTGGACGACGCGGTGACCACGGGCCCCCCGGAGACCGAGCAGGAGGGTGACGGCGAACCACGCCCCGAAGACCACCGTGGCGGCCGTCTGCGGCGCACCGCCGAAGGCGTGCCGGGCCCCGAACAGCAGCCCGAACGCCGCACTGAGCAGACCCAGCACGATGGCCACGCGGCCCATCCGTCGGTGCAGGCGAAGGTGCCGACGACGGACCCGGGCGGACAGCTGAGGAAGAGCCAGGACGAGGAAGACGGTTCCCGGCACGATGTGCAGGTAGCCCTCCCACGGGTGCGCCACGTAGCGACGCCCGAACGGGTCCTCGCCCGGGGTGCCGGCCAGCAGGTGCGGGACGTCCTCGACGAGCCGCAGCACCACGAACACGGCCAGGACGAGCAGGACCAGCCCGACGACTCCCCGCAGCAGGAGATCGCCGCGGCCACCGCCGCCGGACCGCTCCACGTTGCCGTGCTTACCAGTGGTGGGAGGGCCCGCACAAGACCCGGTCCGCTACGTCTCCGGCCACAGGGCCCGCCGGGCCAGGGCGACCGCCCGGTGGTCCTGCTCCCTCCCGGTCCGGTCGAGCAGCCGCTCCCCCGCCGCCCGGCGCAGCGCGGACCAGACGGGGCGGACCCACTGCGTCACGTGCCGGCTGTCGACCCCGCCCGGCGCCGTCCGCAGGCCGCAGTCGGTGAGGATCCGGGCGATGGTGTCGCAGTGGCCGAACGATGGCCGGCCCTCCGCCGCGGTCAGCAGCGCGAAGAGGACCCCGGCCACCTCCACCCAGGTGTCGCGGTGGTGCAGCAGGCGCGCGGCCAGCGCGTCGGCATACTCCTCGTCCGTGGTGAGCCCGCGCGCCAGCTTCGTCCGCAGCAGGCGCCCCTTGTGCTTCCGCAGCAGCCCCAGCTCCTGGCACGTGCTGCGCAGGTCCGCGACGGGCGCGGTCAGGTCCTCCCGGTTGCCCTTGCCGATCCAGTCCTCGTCGAGGCCCAGCTCACGGTAGGTCCGCTCGACGTAGGCCGGCTTCATCCAGCCGGCCGCCGTCAGCGGGATGCCGTCCTCGCCGGCGAGCTCGACGAGGAAGCGGTAGGGCCGGGCGATCTGCGCCAGGTCCTCCGCGCTCAGCTCGGCCGGGTGCTCGGTGCGGGCGCGCTCCACCAGCCGCCCGAGCTCGGCCGCGGTCGGTGCGAGCGCGATGTCGAGCAGCGGCTCCAGCGCCGCCGGGAACTGCCCGGTGTCGCCCGGCTCGCCCGAGGCCCCCAGCTGCCGGAGGACCTCCTCGGTGGACAGCCCGACGAGCGAGAGCCGCTCGGCGACCTCGTCGGTGCTGAACTCCGTGGGGTCCCAGTCGGGCGGCAACCAGTCCCGGCGCTCCCGGTCGAGCGCGCGTAGCGAGGGGTCCTCCAGGTATGCCGCGACGAGCTCGTTGTGCCCCGGCACCCCGCCGCAGTCCTCCAGCGGGCCGGCCATCCGGCCGCCGGTGCAGACGGCCGTCGGGGAGTCCTCGTCGAGCGGGCCGACCGCCTCGAGCCTGATCGTGCAGGTCCAGTCGTCGCCGAAGTCGTAGGTGTAGAACAGCCGGTCCCCCGGCTCACGCAGCAGCTGGTCGAGCTGCACCTCCGACTCGAGCACGCCCTCCTCGCCCTCGGACAGGTCGAACTCGGTGAGGAAGGACGGCCCCGTCCACACCTGCTTCTGCGGCCCCGGCCAGAACTTGTGCAGGTGGTAGTCCTGCCAGCCGAACGCCGCCTGCAGGATCTCGTGCACCTCGTCGAGCATCAGGTCGCCGTGCAGCACCAGCCGTCGCCACACCGGGGGTTTGGCCCCGTCCACGTCGACGCGCAGCGTGAGCGCGGACGGCTCGTCCGGCGGGTCGGGCAGCTCGGGCATCTCGGGGGTATGCCGTTCCGGCCCGGGTGCGAAGGCCCCGAGGCCGCCGCCTCCGCCGAGGCCGCCGCCGAGGATGCCCTGCAGCACGCCGTCCAGCTCGTCCTTGGACAGCCCCTGCACCCAGCGGCGGATCTCCTCGGTCCTGTCGTCACCCACGGGACGAGGGTAGACGCGTTTGACGACGGTGACCGATCGTGGTCGCGATGACGACCACAACTCGTCACCTCATCCGGGGTCGAAGTCGAACGGTTGTGGCAGCTCGCGCAGGACCCTACTGGAACAGGTGGGCTGAACCTTCCCCGGCTCACTCCCCCCGCGGGTCCCCCACGGAGGCCAGGAACAGCGGCCACCCGGTCTCCCCGTCGGCGATCCGCACGAGGTAGGGCCGGTCGACGGTCAGCTCCACGGGGGGCTCGGCCGCGGCCGACTCGGCGAACCCGATCTCGGTGACGGCGGCGGCGACCGTACCCTCCTCGTCGACGGCGAGCACGGCCTGCTGCACGGCCTGGCTGATGAACAGCTCCTGCTCGCTCATCCCGCCGAAGCCGCCCTCCAGCGACGAGGGCGCCCGCTCGCGCAGCCAGGGGGTCAGGTCGAGCTCGGACTCCACGTCGGCCACCGGCATCCGTAGGATCACCAGCCGCTGCTCCCCCGTGTCGAGCTCCCCCAGGATCTCGGCGAGCAGCTCCGGCGTCAGGTCGGCAGGCGCGGTCCCCTGCGGCGGCAGCACGACCTCGGCCGCCAGCCGTCCGCCGGTGTAGGGCAGCCGCACCGCCTCCCACCCCTCCACCTCGGCGTAGGCCGTCGGGCGCTCCCGCCCGGGGTCCATCATCTCCACCTCGACCTCGTCCCCCGAGGCGAGGGTGAAGGTATGCGGCGCCGTCAGCGCCGCGGGGAAGGGCTCCTCCCAGCGGGCGGCCAGCAGGATCGCGTCCTGCAGGACCAGGCGCAGGTCGGGCTGCGGCACGATCGCCGACTCGGGCACCAGGCCCCCGGTGTGCTCGTCGACCCACGCGTCGAGCACGGCCTTGCCCTCGTCCCCGCTCAGGTCGGTGGTTACCGCGGGCGCGCCGTAGGAGCGGGCCAGGGCGTCGACGAACGGCTGCCGGACCGCGAGCCCCTCGTCGAGCACGAGCCGGTCGGCCCGGTGCACCACCGGCGTCCCGGGCAGCTCATCCTCCTGCACCACCGACGGGTCGCCGTCGAGGCCCGCCAGGGCGGTGGTCAGCGCGTTCACCGCGTCGGTGCGCTCCGGCCCCTCCGCGCCGAGCACCTCCTCCAGCTCGGCCAGCGTCCGCCCCACCGCCCCCTCGGCCGCCATCGACAGGGCCACCTGGAGGCTGGCCGGCGAGGTCACGGTCGTGTCCTCCTCCGCACCGGCGAGCAGCTCCAGGCCGACGACGTCCGCCGCCGCCACGACGTCCCCCAGCGCGGTCGCGTCGTCGGGGTCCACGGTGACGCGCACCTCGTCGCTGCCGAGCGGCATACCCTCCGGCCCTGGCCGGTCCCCGCAGGCGACCAGGGCCAGGCTCGCCGTCAGGGCGAGCGCCCACCACCGTCCGGGAGCCGTGCTGCGCCGTCGCATGCCGTTGAGACTATGCCCGTGCCTCCGCGGTTCCGTGACGACCCAGAACCCTGCGGCCCCAGGCCCCCCGGCGCTACCGTGGTCCGACCACGCTGCGCAGGAGGCCGCCATGACCGAGGTGCTCGCCCGTCCGCTCATCCTCGTCCGCGGCTTCGGCGGGCTCGACGTCAGCGCCGAGCAGGCCAACCCCTACCAGGGGTTCAACGAGGGCACCGTCTACCCGGGCCGACGCGGAGACAACTACATCTACGAGGGGTTCCTGCTGCGGGCGATGAAGTCCCGCGACTACCCCTACACCGACGCCACCAACGTCGTCGGCTACTACTCCAGCCCCGTCTCCTCCCCCGGCGGCGACCTGGGCGGATGGGACCCGGAGGACACCGGCGGCACCGTCGTCGTCGACCACCAGGTGGCCGAGCGCGTGCTGCGGGAGGCGGCCCGGGGCACGCTGTGGGTCTACCGCTTCTACGACCTGTCCCCGCGGTCGTTGCAGCGCTACGGCGAGGGGTTGGCCCGGCTGATCGGGCTGATCCGCAAGGCGGTCGAGCAGAAGGAGCCCGGTGCCTTCGACGGGGTCGACCTCGTCTGCCACAGCATGGGCGGCCTCGTCATGCGCGAGGCGATGCTGGCGCTGGACCGGCAGGAGAAGGGGTCGGCCTCCCGGCTGGTGCACCGGGTCGTCACGCTGGGCACGCCGCACCGCGGCATCGCCTTCCAACGGCTGCCCCGCTGGCTCGTGGAGACCCTCCCCGGGGCGAGGTCCGGCTCGGACGAGCTCGCCTCGTTCTCCCCCGACAGCACCCGCTTCCTGGAGCTGGCCGACGTCTTCCCGTTCGAGCGGATCCTCACCGTCGTGGGCACCAACCACCGCAGCTACGCCGTGGGGGCCGCCAGCGTGCTCAACCGGCTCTCCTCGCTGCTCGACGAGGGGACCCTGGCCACCAACCGCAGCGACGGCCTCGTCAAGCACTCCTCCGCCCAGCTGCCCGGCGCCCCACGGACCTTCGTGCACAAGAGCCACGGCGGCTTCGACTCGGTCGTCAACTCCCGGGAGACCTACGAGATCGCCATGCGCTTCCTGCACGGCACGCACCAGGTCTCGCTCTGGCTCGAGGAGGCCGAGATCACCCGGGGCGGGGACTGGTTCGGCAACAGCGAGTTCTACTTCGGGGTGAGCATCAAGCCCCGCTACGTCGACTTCGAGCTGTTCCACCAGAGCGCGGAGGCGGAGAACTGCTACGGCCCGTTCAGCCGCGCCGACCTGTCCGACCCGTTGCCGGAGCTCGCCGAGGAGCTGCGGAAGCCGCTGGCCGAGCCGGGCGACCGCACCACCGGGTGGGCCGGGCCGGACCGGCTCATCTGGCAGGGCTGGATCGACGGGCGGATCAAGCCGAGCACGCAGGCGCGGGGCATGGTCTTCCGGCTGGACGTCTACGTCGGCGAGCGCGACTCGCACGGCATCGGGTTCTCCGACAACGTCATCTTCCGCAAGCAGTACTACGTGCAGGTCTTTCCCGGCACCTCCGCCGAGCTGTTCCTGCACACCGGGGAGCAGTACCTCAGCGCGCGCGGCGACAACGACCTCGAGCGCCTCCGGCAGGTCGCCGCCGACCACGCCCACCTGGGCGTCAAGGCGCCCGTGCAGCACCTGCAGGAGGTGGGCGTGCGTCCCGGCTGGTCCTTCGAGGTCCAGGGCACCGGCTTCCGCGCCCGGATGCGGGTGGCGATCGCCGCCAACCGGGACCACCGCGACTGACGCCTCCTGCTCACCACCCCGCGGGTATGACGAGGCTCGCCTCGACCATCGCCGCCCGGACCCGTTCCCGCACGGCGGGATGGGTGAGCCGGCGGTGGTCCAGGTCGTCCCGCAGGCCGGGCCCCAGGCGCGCGGCCAGCCAGCCCAGCACCTCGCCCTGGCCGAGCAGGTCCAGGGGCGTCCCGCCCTCGCCGAGCACCCCGTGGACGGAGGTGTAGACCTGCACGGCCGTGCCCTCCCCGGTCCGGTCGAGCCGGACCCGCCGGTAGTTGGGCTCGGTGGCGTCCACCCGCGCCAGCTGGGCCTCGTCGAACCAGCACACCACGAACGTCCCGACCACGTCGGTCCCCGGACGGGCCCGCACGGGGGCGGCCGCGACATACCCCCGGGCGCTGACGTGGGCCGAGTGCCCGACCTGCAGGCCCTCGACCCTCGTCAGGGTCATCGGCAGGCCGGTCCCCAGGAGCCCGCCCAGCTTGGCCCGGAGCACGGTCGGCGAGGCGTTGGAGCCGACGGCCACGACCGGCGTGCGCCCCTGCAGGTCCGGTGCGTCCTCGACGAACCCCGCAGGACCCAGGACCCCGGGGCGGGCAGGCTCGGCCCAGGGGTAGCCGCGGGGGTCCGGGTGGGCCGCCGGCACGACGGCTACCCCCGGTGCGCGACGTCCACGGCCCGGGCCCAGGCCGCGACGTCGGCCGGCAGCTCGGGGGAGGCCACGCCCGGGTCGAGCAGCTCGACCACGCGGGGGGCGGCCACCCGCTCCCCGCTGCCGCGGGTGAGGAAGCGTCCGGCGACCAGGCCGCGGGCGTGCAGCCGGTCGCCGCGCTCGAACCGCTGCTCGAGGTAGACGACCCGCTCGTCCCAGCCGAGGACCCGGGTGACGATCTCGAAGCGCTGGCCCAGCGTCAGCGACCGCCGGTAGGTCACGGTCTGGGCGGCGACGACGGGGTACCACCCCTTCTCCCGCAACGGGGGGAAGCCGCCGACGTCGGCGATGTAGTTGCTGCGCGCCACGTCCATCATCTGCAGGTAGACACCGTTGTTGACGTGCAGGTAGAAGTCGAGGTCGGCCGGGCGCACCCGCATCCGGGTCACCGACGGGTCGAGCAGGCCCTGCCCCGGGACCGGCCGCCGGGGGCGGGTGCTGACGCGCATGAGCTGGATCTGCCGGGCCACGGCGTCACCGTACCCGGACGGGAGGGATGGCTCAGACCGGGGCGAGGGGCGACTGGCCCTCGTCGAGGCTGGCGATGATGCGGGCCACGATGTCGTTCATGGTGACCAGCCCGACCAGGGAGTTCTGCCGGGTGACGATCAGCCGGTTGAGGCGGTAGCGGTCCATCATCGCCGCGGCGTTGCGCACGGACAGCTCCGGGGCCACGGTGATGACCGGGGTGAGGGCGACGTCGTAGACGTTGATGAGGTCGATGTCACCCTCCTCGGCGACGATCGTCCGCAGGATGTGGGAGTAGGCCAGCAGCCCGAAGGAGTCGTGCTCGCTGCGACGGTCGACCACCAGGCTCTTGACGCCCCGCTCCCCCATGAGCAGCAGCGCGTCGCGCAGGGTCGCGAACGGCGAGACCCGGTAGACGTCGGTGATCATGATGTCGGCGACGGTCAGCATGGTCCTCAGCCTTCCTTCCCCTGCAGGCGCTTGTCGAACGCCAGCACCTGTTCCATGTCCAGCCCGGCGATGTGCTCGACGGGCAGGCTGAACGCCAGCCCGCGCGAGTCGCCCTCCCGGACGAGCAGCTCCCGCATGCCCTTGAGGATGCCCATGGCCACGTGCCGGGCGACGACCATGACGAGCACGCTCTGGGAGCCCTCGAAGGTGAGCCCGAAGAAGGTCCTGCGCGCCTCGGCGCTCAGCCCCTTCCCGGCGAGGACGGTGACGCCGGCGGCGCCCTCGGCCTGCGCCCGTTGCACGGCCTCCTCCTCCAGCTCCTCGGGGGTGATGGCGACCACGACGACGAACTTCATCGAACTGTCCTCCTGTGGAGTCGATCCTGGATGATGGCATAGCTGAGCACGGTGAGGACGGGGAACATCGAGGCGAAGGCGATCAGGCCGAACCCGTCGATGAGCGGGTCGCGGCCCGCCACGCCGGTGGCCAGGCCGATCCCCAGCGCCGTGACGACGGGCACGGTGATCTCGGAGGTGGTCACGCCGCCCAGGTCGAAGGCGAGCGCGACGATCCCCGGCGGCGCCACGAGGGTGAGCAGGATCGCCAGCCCGTAGCCGCCGACCATGTAGAGGTGCAGCGGGTCGCCGGCGAGGATCCGGTAGGCGCCGATCGTGATGCCGGCGCCGACGCCCAGGGCGACCGCCACCCGGAGCACGCCTGCCCGCACCCCTCCGGGGGCGGCCTCCTCCGCCTGGCCGGCGATGGCAACGAGCGCCGGCTCGGCCAGGGTGGTGGCGAACCCGACGAGGAAGGCGAACAGCAGGATCAGCAGGGGCACGTCCCTGGCGACGAGCTGGTCGGCCAGCAGGGTGCCCAGCGGAAGCAGACCGAGCTTGAGGCCCACCACGAAGGCGTAGAGCCCCAGGAGCACGAACAGGAAGCCGACCGCGACCCGCGCCGGGTGCGGGACGCCGTGCCGCAGGACGACCAGCTGGAAGAACAGGACCACGACCACGAGCAGGGCGACGTCGCCCAGCATGCCCAGCAGGCCACCCAGCACGTCCGCCGCCCCGCCGATCCCGACGTCGCCCGACGGCGCGGGGGGAACCGGCTCGAGGGCCTGCTCCGTGGCCGTCCCCCGGTAGACGATCATGCCGTAGACCTGGACGGTGATCATCGGCACCATGACGGCCAGCCCGACGAGCCCGAAGCCGTGCAGCAGCGCGGTCCGGCCGCCCAACGACGCGGCCAGCCCCAGCCCGATCGCGGCCACCAGCGGGACCGTGACGATGTTGGTCGTCACCCCGCCGGAGTCGTAGGCGAGGCCGACGACCTCGGCCGGGGCGGCATACGTCACGAGGATGACGACGACGTAGCCGACGATGACGAACCGGTGGATCCGCCACCCCAGGACGGCGCGCATGATGCCCAGGACGATGACCGCGCCCACCGAGCTGGCGATGAGCAGGCGCAGGACGAGGGCGTCGATCCGGCCCCCGCTGACGAGCTCGGCCTGGTCGGCCACCGCGATGAGGGCCGGTTCGGCGACGACCGCCGCCGCACCGATCGAGAAGCCGAACGCCAGCAGCGACACCAGCGCCCGCTTGCGGGTGAACTGCGAGGCCAGGCTCTTGCCGAGGGGGAAGACGCTGAGGTCCAGCCCCTGGAGGAAGACCGCGATGCCCAGGGCGACGACGAGCATCCCCACCACGAGGGTGCCCACGTCTTCCGGGACCTCGCGCATGACCAGCAGCTGGAAGGCGATCACCACGGCCAGGATCGGGACGAGGCTGGTCAGGGCGTCTCGGAGCCTCACCAACAGGTCGCGTGCGTAGTAGCGCATGCGACCCTCCAGACGTCGGTGGCTCCCAGCCTACCGAGGCGACGACGGGGCCCGACGTCCGTTCCGGGCGCGGTCCGCGCCGACCCTGGCGTCGGCGACACCGGGCGCGCTAGCGTCGAGGACCATCTCGGGGCCGGCCTTCAAGGAGCAGGAATGAGCACGTCCGCCGCACGCACGCCGCGGCACGCCCTGATCCTGCCCAACCCCGCCGTGGGCGACGACGCCCCGGCGATGGTGGAGTATGCCGTCGCCGCCGAGGAGGCGGGGTGGGACGGGGTCTTCCTGTGGGACGTGCTGGTCTGGCCCGCCGCCCCGGACGACCTGGGGCGGGCGGGCGACCCCGAACCCTTCCGGCCCGAGGAGTACGCCGCCCAGATCGACCCGATCATCACCCTGGCCGGCATCGCCACCCGCACCGACCGGATCGCCCTGGGCACCTGGATCGTGCCGGCCGCGCGCAGGCAGCCCTGGCAGCTGGCCAAGGACCTGGCGACCCTGGACCGGCTCTCCCGCGGCCGGGTGGTGCTCGGCGTCGGGCTGGGACGTCGGGCCGAGTACGACCTCTTCGGTGAGGAGTGGGACCCGCGGCGGATCGGCCGCCGCTACGACGAGACCCTGGAGCTGCTCGAGCGGTTCTGGAGCGGCGAGCGGGTCACCTTCCACGGCGAGTTCTTCGACGTCGACGACGTGGCCCTGCTCCCCACCCCTGCGCAGCGGCCCCGCATCCCGGTCCTCGTGGGGGCTTTCTGGCCCAACCGCAGGCCGGTCCGCCGGGCCGCCCGGTGGGACGGCCTCATGCCCGTCGTCGATCCCGACCCGGACGGGCCGGACCTGACCGCGCTGATGGCCTACTACCGCGAGGTGGCCGACGAGCCCGGCGAGGTGTTCCTCTACGTCGACGGCGCGGGCCTGACCGACGCCCGGGTCGACTCCTACCGCGACCTCGGGGTCACCTGGCTGGCGTCCGACTGCATCTCCGGCGGGCGGTCCACGGAGAAGAACCTCGAGCTGGTCAGGAGGGGCCCGCCGCCCTGGTGAGCGGCCCCACGTCGCCCCGGCCGGGAGGCCGTGCGATTCTCGTCCCATGACCACCGAGACCCGCACCGCCGCCGCCGTCTCCCCCGCCGACATCGAGAACGGCCGGCGGGCCTACGAGCTGGACCGCGCCCACGTCTTCCACTCCTGGCAGGCCCAGGCCCTCTTCGAGCCGATGACCGTGCTGGCCGCCTCCGGCTCCCACGTGTGGGACGGCAAGGGCAACCGGCTGATCGACCTGTCCTCCCAGCTGGTCAACACCAACATCGGCCACCAGCACCCGGCCGTGGTGGCCGCGATCCAGGAGCAGGCCGGTCGGCTGTGCACCATCGCCCCGCAGCACGTCAACGACATGCGCTCCGAGGCCGCCCGGCTCGTCAGCGAGCTGACCCCGCAGGGCCTGGACACGGTCTTCTTCACCAACGGCGGGGCCGACGCCAACGAGCACGCCATCCGGATGGCCCGCCTGCACACCGGTCGGCAGAAGGTGCTCTCGGCCTACCGCAGCTACCACGGCGGCACCCAGCTCGCGGTCAACGTCACCGGTGACCCGCGGCGGTTCGCCAACGACTACTTCGGCGAGGGCGTCGTGCACTTCATGCCCGCCTACACCTACCGGAGCTACTTCGGCTCCACCACCGAGGAGGAGGAGTCCGAGCGGGCGCTGCGCCACCTGGAGGACATGATCCTGCTGGAGGGGCCGCAGAACATCGCCGCCCTCATCCTGGAGACGATCCCCGGCACCGCCGGCATCTACCTGCCGCCGCCCGGCTACCTCGCCGGCGTCCGGGAGCTGACCCGCCGGCACGGCATCGTCCTCATCGCCGACGAGGTGATGGCCGGCTTCGGCCGCAGCGGCGCCTGGTTCGCCTTCGACCACTGGGACCTCACCCCGGACCTGATCACCTTCGCCAAGGGGATCAACTCCGGCTACGTCCCCCTCGGCGGCGTGGTCATCAGCGACGAGATCGCCGCCACCTTCGACGAGCGCGCCTACCCCGGCGGACTCACCTACTCCGGCCACCCGCTGGCCTGCGCCGCGGCGGTGGCCACCATCACCGCCATGCGGGAGGAGGGCATGATCGAGAACGCCGCCCGCCTGGGCCGGGAGGTCATCGGTCCGCGGCTGCGCGAGATCGCCGAGCGCCACCCCAGCGTCGGCGAGGTCCGCGGCATCGGCTGCTTCTGGGCGGTCGAGCTGGTGAAGAACCGGGAGACCAGGGAGCCGCTGGCCCCCTACGGCGGCAGCTCGCCCGCGATGACCGAGCTGACCAAGGCCCTCAAGGACGGTGGGGTGTTGCCGTTCGTCAACTTCAACCGCGTGCACGTCGTCCCGCCGCTGAACATCGCCGACGATGACCTGCTCGCCGGGCTGGCCGTGCTCGACGAGGCGCTCGAGGTGGCCGACGCCCACGTGGAGTGACAGGCCGCCGGCAGCCCTCAGCCCTCCGGGTCCGCCAGCAGCCGCGCCTTGGCCGCGGCGAACTCCTCGTCGGTCAGCGCGCCCCGCTCGTGCAGGTCGGCCAGCGCCGTCAGGTGCACCACCAGCGGGTGGTCCGACCGGACCGGTGGACTGCCGGGCCACGGGACGTCGTCCTCCGGCGGCCGCCTCCCCCGGTCATGCCCGCCGACCGGGGGTGCACCCACAGGGATGAGTGGCATACCCCCAGGACCGGTACGCGCCAGCACCTCCTCCAGCCGGTTGAACGTCTGCCCGTTGTAGGTCAGCGTGCCCAGGTTGACCTCGCCCTCGTCGGTGACCGCCGTCACCAGCCCGGCGCTGAACACCTTCTCCCGCTCGATGTGGACGTCGGTGGCCCGGGCGCGGTCGACCTCGTCGACGACCGGCATGCCCACGTGCTGGTCGCCCAGCGTCAGCAGCCGTCGGTCCGTCACGACGAGCAGCGCCACCGATCGCCGGAACCGGGTCACGGGGAACATCCCGAGCACCGCCTCGCCCGGGAGCAGGTTGAGCCGCAACGACTGGCGGGCGACCGGCAGCAGCCACCGCACCTTGGGGTCGACGTATGCCGTGTCCTCGACCGGCCACCCGGACGTCTGCTCCCGCACGCGCCTTCCTCCCTGGATCTCGTCCGACCACGGTCCCCCCGTGGCGCGACGTCGACCCTACCGCCGCGTGGACGGCCCGTCGGCGCCGCCGGTTCCGCCGGTTCCGCCGGACCGCGCGGTGAACCGCACCTCCTGCCCCGGCCGCAGCTGGGCGCACCGGTCGACCGCCTCGTCGTCGACGTAGGCCACGACCGGGTAGCCGCCGGTCACCGGGTGGTCGGCCAGGAAGAGCACCGGCTGCCCCGACGGCGGGACCTGCACCGCGCCGCGCAGCATCCCCTCGCTCGTCAGCTCCCCCTCCTGCGCCCTGGTCAGCGGCTGGCCCTCGAGCCGGACCCCGACCCGGTTTGACCGGCTGTCGACGACGTAGGTCTGGGACAGGAACTGCCCCCAGGCCTCGTCGTCGATCCAGTCGCGCCGCGGCCCCGCGGTCACCGGCACGACGAGCAGGTCGTTCGTCGGCTCCGGCACGGGGGCCACGTCGACGCCCGGCACCGGCCGGGGCGTGGTCCCCACGGGCAGCTCGTCGCCGGCCTCGACCACCTTCGGTCCCAGCCCGGAGAGCACGTCGGTCGCCCGGCTGCCGAGCACCGGCTCCACGTCGATCCCCCCGCGCACCGCGACATACGTCCGCAGACCAGCCTCGGGTATGCCGAGGCGCAGCTCCTCCCCGGCGCGCAGGTGGGTGGGACCCAGGTGGGGTGCGCCCGGGCACCGGGCCCCGGTGGTGACGACGACGACGTCCTCGTCGGTGGTCAGCACCAGCCCGCCGAGGGTCACCTCCAGGGTGGCCAGCGTCGGGTGGTTGCCGACGAGCGCGTTGGCCAGCCGGTGGGCACCACGGTCGCAGCAGCCGGACCGGCCGATGCCCAGGGCGGCCTGCCCGAGGCGCCCGAAGTCCTGCACGGTGGTCAGCGCCCCCGCCTCCACGACGGTGAGCGTGGTCACGGTCGCTCCACGAAGCGCACGGGCGTGCCGGGCAGGAGCAGCGACGGCGGGTCCCGGTCGAGGTCGAACATCTCCACGAGGGCGTGGCCCACGAGCTGCCAGCCGCCGGGCGACTCCCGGGGGTAGACGGCCGTGAACTCCCCCGCCAGCGCCAGCGCACCGGCCGGCACCCGGGTGCGCGGCGAGGAGCGGCGCGGGGTGTCCCAGGCGAACCGCGTGCCGGCGATGTAGCCGAAGCCGGGGGCGAACCCGCAGAACGCGACGGTCCACTCCTCCTCCTGGTGGCGGCGGACCAGCTCCTCCGGCGACCACCCCAGCGCCTCGGCGGCGTCGTGCAGGTCCTCACCGTCGTAGCGGACCGGCACCTCGACGGGCTCGCGCTCGGTGCCCGCGTGCTCCCCCGGGCCGACCTGGCGCACCTGCTGCTCCAGCTCGCGCAGGTCGGTGCCGCGGTCGGCCACGACGAGGATCGTGCGTCCGGCGGGGACCAGGTCCAGGACCGGCAGCTCCGTCTCCTGGAGCGCGGCGTAGCGGGCCAGCACCTCCTCGAGGGTGTCCAGCTCCAGCAGCAGCCCGCGGGAGCCGCTCGGCAGCACGCGCACGGCTCAGCCCGCCGGGGCGAACGGGGCCAGGGTGACGCCGGCGCCCTCGAGCGCGGTGCGCACGCGGCGGGCGATCTCGACCGCCCCGGGGGTGTCGCCGTGCACGCAGATCGAGTGCGGGTGCAGCGTGAGCGGGTCGCCGTTGACGTCGGTGATCGGCTCGCCGGTGGCCATGGCGACGCACCGGCGGGCGATCTCCTCCGGGTCGTGCAGCACCGAGCCCTCCCGGCTGCGCGGCACGAGGTGGCCCTCGGGGGTGTAGGCCCGGTCGGCGAAGGCCTCGTGCGCGGTCGGCACCCCCGCCTCCTCCGCGAGCCGGAGGACCACCGACCCGGGCAGCCCCATGAGCACCAGGTGGGCGTCGAACTCGTGCACGGCCCGGACGACGGCCCGGGCCTGCTCCTCGTGGGTGACGATCGCGTTGTAGAGACCGCCGTGCGGCTTGACGTAGGTGACCCGGTGGCCGTGCCGCCGGGCCATCCCGTCGAGGGCGCCGATCTGGTAGATCACCTCGTCGGTCAGCACGCCCGGCTCCATGTCGATGAACCGGCGCCCGAAGCCGGTGTGGTCGCGGTAGGCCACGTGCGCCCCGATCGCCACGTCGAGGGCGGCCGCCCGTGCGGTGACCTCGCGCATGATCGGCGGGTCGCCGGCGTGGAAGCCGCAGGCGACGTTGGCGCTGGTGACGATGGACAGCAGCGCCTCGTCGTCGCCCATGGACCAGCTGCCCATGCCCTCGCCGAGGTCGGAGTTCAGGTCGATGGTCATGTCGCTCACCCCGTGACGAGCTCGATGGCGGGCCGGACCGAGTTGACGGCCAGGTAGATGGTCACCAGCCAGGCCACGGTGCCGATGCCGGCCAGCCACTTCGGGTAGTCGTAGCCGTGCAGCAGGTCGCGCCGTCGCCAGGCCACCCACATCATGACACCGATGCCGACCGGCAGCAGGATGCCGTTGAAGGCGCCGGCGAAGACCAGCAGCTGGGCGGGGGCCGCGCCGATGGCCAGGAAGAGCACGGTCGAGAGCACGATGAAGCCGACCACCAGGATGTTGGTCGTGCGCGGCGGGGTCTTGGTCCGGGAGGTCAGGAAGGTGATCGTCGTGTAGGAGACGCCGATGACGCTGGTCAGCGCCGCGGCGGAGAAGACGACCCCGAACAGGCGGTAGCCGACGTGGCCGGCCGCGGCCTGGAAGGCGCTGGCGGCCTGGCTGGCCGGGTCGAGCTCGGCACCCGTGCTGACCACGCCGAGGATCGCCAGGAAGAGGATGACCCGCATGACGCCGGTGACGATGATGCCGGTGGCGGCGCTGCGGGTGATCTCCCGCAGATGGGCCTCGCCGCTGACGCCGGCGTCGAGGAGCCGGTGGGCGCCGGCGTAGATGATGTAGCCGCCGATCGTGCCGCCGATGAGGGTGGTGATGGCCAGCACGCTGACCTGCTCGGGCAGGACCGAGTTGCGCAGCGCGTCGCCGACCGGGGGGCCGGAGGTGACCGCGACGTAGAGGGTCAGCAGGATCATGACCGCACCGAGCAGCACGACGATCCGGTCCATCGCCACCCCCGCCCGCTTGGACAGGAAGATCCCGACCGCCGCGGCGGCCAGGATCACGGCCCCGATCCGCGCGTCCAGGTCGGTCATGATGTTCAGCCCCAGGCCCGCACCGCTGACGTTGCCGATGTTGAAGACGAGGCCGCCGACCAGCAGCAGCCCGGCCATGACGTAGCCCAGCCCCGGCAGCGAGGCGTTGCCCAGCTCCTGGGCCCGCATCCCCGAGACCCCGATGACCCGCCAGACGTTGGTCTGGATCGCGATGTCCACGAGGATCGAGATGACGATCGCGAACGCGAAGGCCGCCCCCAGCTGGACGGTGAAGTTGGTCGTCTGCGTGATGAAGCCCGGCCCGATGGCCGAGGTGGCCATGAGGAAGATGGCCCCCAGCAGCGTGCCCCGGCCGGTGGCCGCAGGGCGCGCGACGTCGGCGGCCTTGTGCGGGGAGTCGTGCAGCTCTGCCATCGACGTCGTCCTGCCTGTGCGGGGCCCAGGGGCGGCCCGGATGTCGCACGACAGTAGTGATTGTTCAACGATCCGTCCAGAGGTGTTGAACAAGTTGTGACCGTGGTCGATGATCGGGGGCATGGGAGCAGGGAGCAGGGGCGGCGGCGGACGGGGCAGCGTCACCCCTACCGCCGCGGGGACCGTGGTGGTCCTCGTGGGCGAGTGGATCACCGAGGGGCGGCTGGCGCCGGGCGACAAGGTGTCCGAGACCTGGGTCGCGGCCGAGTCCGGGGTGTCCCGCAACACCGTGCGCGAGGCCTTCCGGCTGCTGGAGCACGACGGGTTGCTCGTCCACGAGCCCAACCGGGGGGCCTTCGTCCCGCAGGTCACGCCGTTGGACGTGCGCGACATCTACCGGGTGCGCCGCGTCCTTGAGCCGGCGGTCGTGCGCGGGCTCACCGAGCTCGACGTGTCCCGGATGCAGGCGCTCACCGCTGCCGTCGACGCGGCGCGGTCGGCCGCAGCCCGGCAGGACTGGCCGCACGCCGGGTCGGCCAACATGCGCTTCCACCGGTCGCTGGTGGCCCTCGCCGGCAGCGTACGGCTCGACGCCACCATGCGGCGGCTCATGGCCGAGCTGCGCCTCGTCTTCGCCGTGGTCGAGCACCCGGCGGAGCTGTTCGGTCCCTTCGTGGAGCGCAACGCCCGGATCGCCGACCTGCTGCTGTCAGGCCGCTTCCCGGAGGCGGCCACGGCCCTGGAGACCTACCTCGCCGACTCCGAGGACGCCATCCTCACCGCCTTCTCCCGCCAGGAGCTCACCGCATGACCCAGGCCCCCTCCGCCGACCGCCTCGACTCCCCCGCCGCCGCGCGCGCGGCATACCGGGCCGGCCTGGTCTCCCCCACCAGCGGGCACGCACCGGGGTCCACCCAGGCCAACCTCGTCGTCCTGCCGCGTGACTGGGCCTGGGACATGCTGCTGTTCGCCCAGCGCAACCCCCAGCCCGTCCCGCTGCTGGACGTGACCGAGCCGGGGTCACCCCGGACCCCGCTGGCGCCGGAGGCCGACCTGCGCACGGACCTGCCGCTCTACCGGGTGTGGCGCGACGGCGAGCTCGTCGAGGAGGTGCCCGACGTCATGGACCTGTGGCGGGAAGACCTCGTGGCCTTCCTCGTCGGGTGCTCGTTCAGCTTCGAGCGGGCGCTGCTGGACGCGGGCGTGCCCGTGCGCAACATCGAGCAGGGACGCAACGTGGCGATGTACCGCACCGACCGCCCGTGCCGTCCCGCCGGCCGCCTCTCCGGCGAGCTCGTCGTCTCGATGCGCCCGGTGCCGGCCGCCCTGGTGCCCACGGCCGTGCAGGTGACCGCCCGCATGCCGGCCGTCCACGGAGCGCCGGTCCACGTCGGGGCGCCGGAGGCCCTGGGGATCAGCGACCTGGACGCGCCCGACTTCGGCGAGCCGATCGACGCGCGTCCGGGCGACGTGCCGGTCTTCTGGGCCTGCGGGGTGACGCCGCAGGCGGCGCTGATGGCCTCCCGTCCGCCGTTCGCGATCACGCACGCACCCGGGCACATGTTCGTCACCGACGTGCCCGACGGCACCTACCGGCTGCCGTGACGGGCGTCCGGCTGACCGACGGCCCGCTCGGCACCACGCTGGTCCTCGACCGGCCCGCCCGGCGCAACGCGCTCACGCTGGCGATGTGGCAGGACCTGGGTGCGCTCGTGCGCCAGGTCGGGGACGGCCCCGACCCCCTGTATGTCGTGGGGGCCGGCGGGTACTTCTGCTCCGGGGCAGACCTCGACGCCCTGCGGTTCGCCCGGTCCGGCCCCGACCACGCCGAGGAGTTCGTCCACGCGGTCGTGTCGGCGCTGCTGAGCATCCACGCGGTCGACCGGGAGGTCGTGGCCGTCGTCGAGGGCGGCGCGGCCGGCGGCGGGGTGGAGATCATGGCCGCCTGCGACCGGAGGGCCGCGCTCGGGGAGCCGACGCTGGTGTTCCCCTTCGGTCACCACGGGATGAGCCTGGACGGCTTCACGCGCTGGCGGCTGCACCGGCTCGTGGGGGACGACGAGGCCGAGCGGCTGGTGGACGGCCGCCACGTCGTGGGCACCGACGAGGCCGTGCGGCTGGGGCTGCTGGACGAGCGGCACGACGACCTCGCGACGCTGGCGGCCGCAGAACGGCGACGCCGGGCTGCTGCCCCGGTGGCCCCGCCGGCCCACGGCGAGCGCTACCTCGCGGGGGTCGACGAGCTCCCCGAGGCGGTGTCCCGGGCGGCGGGGCCGATGCTGGTGGCTTTCCCACGGCATACCTGAGCCCGGTCCCGGTCGGTGCGGGACCGTCCTGTCGCCCCCGACCGATATCGTGCCTTCATGACGCTTCCCCGCCCCGACATCGACCCCGACGGCCTGCTGGAGTACTCGGTCGTCTTCACCGACCTCTCCCTGAACCACATGTCGAAGCGCTTCGTCGGCGTGATGCAGCAGCTCAACGAGTTGCTGAGGAGCACGTACACCGCGGACGCGGTGGCGGTCGTGCCCGGCGGCGGCACCTACGGCATGGAGGCCGTGGCCCGCCAGCTGGCGACCGGGCGTCGAGCGCTGGTCGTGCGCAACGGCTTCTTCTCCTACCGCTGGTCCCAGATCTTCGAGATGGGCGGGATCACCGAGGACGTCACCGTGCTCACCGCACGTCCGACGGCGGACACCTCCCCCTCGCCCTGGGCGCCGCCGCCCGCCGAGGAGGTCGCCGCCGCCATCAAGGAGCACAACCCCCAGATCGTCTTCGCCGCGCACGTCGAGACCTCCGCGGGGATCGTGCTGCCCGACGACTACCTGCGCACGGTGGCGCAGGCCACGCACGAGGCCGGTGGCCTGTTCGTGCTCGACTGCATCGCCTCCGGCGCGCTGTGGGTCGACATGAAGGACGTCGGCGTCGACGTGCTCATCACCGCTCCCCAGAAGGGCTGGAGCGGGAGCCCCGGCGCGGCCTACGTGATGGTCAACGAGGAGGCGCGAGAGGCGATCCACGCCACCACGTCGACGAGCTTCTCGGCCGACCTGAAGAAGTGGCTGTCGATCTCCCAGGGCTACGTCGAGGGCAAGCACGCCTACCACGCGACGATGCCCACCGACACCCTGGCGCACAACCTCGAGGTCATGCTCGAGGGGACCCAGCGCGGGCTGCCGGCGCTGCGCGAGGCGCAGGTCGAGCTGGGCGCACGGGTGCGGTCGCTGCTGGCAGAGCGCGGCTTCACCTCCGTGGCGGCGGAGGAGTATGCCGCGCCCACCGTCGTCGTCGTCCACACCGACGACCCGGGTCTGAAGTCGGGGGCGAAGTTCACCGAGGTCGGCCTCCAGGTCGCCGGCGGGGTGCCGCTGATGTGCGGCGAGCCGGAGGACTGGTCGACCTTCCGCCTGGGCCTGTTCGGCCTCGACAAGCTCGGCGACGTCGACGGGACCGTGTCGCGGCTGGCCGAGGGGCTGGACCGGGCGCTGGCGCTGTAGCTGCCCACGCGCTTGTGACACATCGGTCGCCGTGACGACCGATGTGCCACAACTGACAGCGAGCGGTCGCCTCTAGTCGTCGCTCCCGACCTGCTGCAGGACCGCCTCGGCGACCTCGGTGGTGCTCGCGGTGCCGCCGAGGTCGGGCGTGCGGACCCCGCCGGTCAGGGTCGCCTCCATCGCGGAGACGAGCTCGGCGGCCGCCTGGGGGTGGCCCATGTGGTCCAGCATCATCGAGGCCGCCCAGATCTGGCCCAGCGGGTTGGCGATGCCCTGCCCGGCGATGTCCGGGGCCGAGCCGTGCACCGGCTCGAACATGGAGGGGTGCTCGCCCTCGGGGTTGAGGTTGCCCGATGGGGCGATGCCGATGCTGCCGATGATCGCCGCCCCGAGGTCGGTGAGGATGTCGCCGAAGAGGTTGGAGGCCACGACGACGTCGAAGCGGCCGGGGTCGAGCACGAACTGCGCCGACAGGGCGTCGATGTGGTAGTCCCGGACCTCCACGCCCGGGTAGTCCTTGGCGGTCTCGTGGACGACCTCGTCCCAGAACGGCATCGTGTGGATGATGCCGTTGGACTTGGTCGCCGAGGCCAGGCTCCCGCGGCGGGAGGCGGCCAGGTCGAGGGCGTAGCGGGCGGCCCGCTCGACGCCCCGCCGGGTGAAGACCGACTCCTGGACCGCGAACTCGTCCGGGGTGCCGCGGTACATCCGGCCGCCGACCTCGGAGTACTCCCCCTCGTTGTTCTCGCGCACGACGAGGAAGTCGATCTCGGTGCCCTCCTTCAGCCGCAGGGGGCACTCGATCCCGGGCAGCAGCCGGACCGGTCGCAGGTTGATGTACTGCTTGAACGCCCGCCGGATCGGGATGAGCAGGCCCCACAGGGACACGTGGTCCGGCACCCCGGGGTAGCCGACCGCCCCCAGCAGGATCTGGTCGGCCTCCGCCAGCTGCTCCAGCCCGTCCTCGGGCATCATCCGCCCGGTCCTGGTGTAGTGCTCGCAGCTCCAGTCGTGGTGCTGCCAGGCGAAGTCGATGCCGTGGCGGCGCCCCACCGCCTCGAGGATGCCCAGCGTCGGCTCCATCACCTCGGTGCCGATCCCGTCGCCCGGGATCACGGCCACCCTCACCTGCTCATCCATCGTCACAGCCTTCCGTTCAGTCGCAGCGCCCCGCGCAGGAGCGCCGAGTGGTCCAGTCGTCCGTCGCCGTTGACCACGGCGGAGGTCATCAGCTGGGCCAGCAGCCCGCCCACAGGGAGCACCACGTCGGCCTCCCGGGCCGCACCGGTCACGATGCCCAGGTCCTTGTCGTGCAGCTCCACCCGGAAGCCGGGGTCGAACCGTCGCTCGGTCATGTTCCCCCGCTTCTGCTCCAGGACCGCCGACCCCGCCAGCCCCCCACCCAGGACGTCGAGGGCGGGACCCAGCTCCACGTCATACCCCTCGAGGAGGGCGACCGCCTCCGCCAGCACCTGCAGGTGCCCGGCGACGATCAGCTGGTTGGCGGCCTTGACGGTCTGACCCGCGCCGGAGGGCCCGACGTGGACGACGGTGCGCCCGACCACCTCGAGCAGGGGCCGCGCGGTCTCGACGTCCTCCGCCTCGCCCCCGACCATGATCGACAGGGTGGCGTTCCGCGCGCCCGCCTCGCCCCCGGACACGGGGGCGTCGAGCATGCGCAGGCCCCGGTCGCGCGCCTCGTCGGCCATGCGGCGGGCGACGTCGGGGCGGATGGTGGAGAAGTCGACGACCAGGCTCCCGGGCCGGGAGTGCTCGAGGACCTGCCCGTCCCCCAGCAGCACGTCCTCCACGTCGGGACCGTCCGGAAGCATCAGGCAGACGACGTCCGCGCCCTCCACGGCCTCGACGGCCGAGCCGCAGGCGGTCCCGCCGGCCTCGACGAGCGGCCCGGTCTTCGCCGGGGAACGGTTGTGGCCGCGCACCTCGTGCCCGGCCTGCTGCAGGTGGACGGCCATGGGGCTGCCCATGATCCCCAGGCCGACGAAGGCGATCGTGCTCATCGTCTCGCTCCTGTCCACGGGGGTCGGTGACCGCCACCCTACGGGTCTCACCCGAGCAGCAGAAGACCCCTCACCAGCGCGGCCGCGCCGCCCAGTGCCGCGACCACCGTGGCCGTGCGCCGGGCCGCGGTGGCCGAGACCCGGTCGGCCAGGGCACCCCCGAGGGCGATCCCGACGAGCACGCCGCCCACGACGACCAGGGCCAGCCACCACGGCGGCACCCAGGCCGTCACCGGGGTGACGAAGGTCTTGGCCAGCACGGACAGCCCGCCCATGACCATGAAGACCGGCTGCATCGTGGCGGCGAAACCGGCCTGGCCCCACCGCACCAGCCGGGCGTGGACGATCATCGCCGGCCCGGCCACGCCCGCGATCGTGTTGAGGGCGCCGCCGACCAGCCCGGCCCCGGGCGTGACCCACCAGCGCCGCACGTGCGGGAGCCGGCCGAGGTGGTCGACGAGCCACCCCGTGCCCAGGCCCAGCAGGACCACGGCCCCGACGGTGATCTGCAGGGCCGGGCCGGGCAGGGCCCCGACGAGCAGGGCGCCCAGGACGGCGCCCGGGACCGCGGCGACCCCGATGAGGAGCGCCCGCCGCCACTCGACCGCGCGCCGCACCGCGACGGTCAGCATGAACGCGGAGACGGTGGTGGTGGCGTTGGCCACCAGCACGCCCGGCGCCGCCCCCAGCAGGACCGCGAGCAGCGGCGCGACGACCAGGCCCATCCCCAGCCCGGACACCCGCTGCAGGGTCGCCCCGACGACGATCGCGACCACGATGAAGGCGATCATCGAGGCCGTCAGGGTCATGGGCGGCAGTCTCGCACCCTCGCCAGCACCTCGCGGACCACGGCGTCCGCCTGCCGCTCGGGCAGCCAGTGGCCGGCGTCCACCTCGACGAACCGGTAGTCCCCCCTGACGTGGCGTGCCGTCCGTTCCGCGGCGGCCCGGCCGAGGAAGGGGTCGCGGGTCCCCCACACGTAGGTCGTGGGCACGGCCACCGGCCCGACCCGCAGGCCGCCCCGGCCGTCCCGGGCCGGTCGTAGGGCCGCGCGGTACCAGTTGAGCGGCCCCCGCAGCGCGCCCGCCCGCCCCAGCCGCGCGGCATACCTCCGCGCGTCCTGGTCCGGCAGCCCCGTGCGTCGGAGGCCACCGGAGCGCAGCATCCGGGCGAGCCCGCGCTCGGGCAGGACCGGGAGCTGGAAGGCGAGCATGTACCAGCTGCGGCGCCCCTGGTCGGCGTGCCGGAACGCCCACGCGAGCGCAGACGGGTGCGGCGTGGACAGCACCACCAGGCTCGCGACCCGGTCGGGGTGCGCGGCGGCCAGCGCCCACGCCACGCCGCCGCCCCAGTCGTGCCCGACCACGTGCGCCCGCTCCACGCCGGCCGCGTCGAGCAGCGCGACGACGTCGGCGACGAGCTCGGAGATCCGGTATGCCGTCACCCGCCGCGGGCGGGCGCCGGGCGAGTAGCCGCGCTGGGTGGGGGCGAGGGTCCGCAGGCCGGCGGCGTGCAGGAGGGGCGACACCCGGTCCCAGGCGGTGGCGTCCTGCGGGAAGCCGTGGAGCAGGACGACGACCTCGCCGTCCTCGGGTCCGCCGTCGAGGACCTCGAAGGTCAGGCCGTCGCGGGTGAAGGTGTCCACGGGCCGATGCTAGTGAGATGGGTCGGCCCGGGGGTGCGGACGTCGTCAGGAGACCCTGATCCACACCCCGCCGAGCTCGGCGTGCTCGGCGCACTCGGAGGCGCCGGAGCTGACCATGAGCGCGGGGGCGGGCGCCGGCGGGATGGTGCCGCCCGTCCCGCGGAGCACGGGCTCCGCCAGGACGGCCGTGGACCCTGCCGGGCACCCCAGGGACTCCTCGCTGCTGGTGAGGACGAGGTCGCCCGAGGGGTCGATCGAGACCTCGCCGACGTCGTCGGGGGTCGAGAGCAGCTCGCCGTCGTCGTCGAGGACGTAGCGGCCTGTCTCCGAGTCCTCCGGCGTCGTCACGACGAGCACACGCCCGGTCCCCTGCTGCAGCCAGGCGCGGGAGACGTGCGGGAGGCCTCTGACCTCAGTGGGGGCGTGGTGCACCCTGGCGCTCTCGGCGTTCCCCTCCGGAGTGGTGCCGGTCCACACCAGGTCCGCGCCGGCCTCGGACATCGGCGAGAGCCGGATCCAGGACATCTGGTCCACGCCCGCGCAGGGGCTGTCGGAGGCGGCGGTCCGGACGACCCGCCCACCCAGGCGGCCGTCGTCGGTGAGGCGGAGCGCCCAGTCGCACATCTCCTCGGGCAGCTCGATCCCCGTCGGGGTCAAGGTGTAGGACACCGGCCCCTCGACGTCGGTCCCCTTGTGGGTGGGGTCGACGAGGGTGACGGTGCCGTTGCGGTGGAAGTTCCACAGCTCGCCGCTGAAGTCTGCGGTCAGCCAGACGCCCGCGAGGCTCTCCACGTCCAGCGGCAGCTCGGTCACGGGCTCGGGGACGGGCGCCGCCGGCTGCGGCGCCGCCGTCTCCTGCAGCTCTCGCCAGCCCACGACCCCCGCCAGCACCAACGCGCCGACGGCCGCGGCCGCGACCAGGCCCGTGCTCCAGCGCCGCCGTGAAGTTGCCTGCTCCCGCCGGTGGACGAACCGGTGCTCGGCGTGCACGAGCTCCTCGTCCGTGACCGAGACCTCGCGGGCCACGGTCTGCAGCGAGCTGCGCAGCCTCTCGTCGATGTTCATCGGGTCTCCTCCAGGGTGGTCGAAAGGGTCGCGCGGGCACGGTGGGCGTGACGCTTGACCGACCCGGTGCTCAGTCCCAGCAGCGAGGCCGTCTCGGCCTCGCTCAGCTCGAGGAAGTAGCGGCAGACGATGACCTCGCACTGCCGCCGGGGCAGGGCACGCACGGCCTCGACGAGCCGGTGCGCCTCGTCCCGGTCGACGACGGACACGCTCGTGTCCGGTGACGGCGTGGGCTCGACCCACCCGGGACGGGACCGTTCCCTGACGAGGGCCCTGATCCGGGAGCGGGAGAGGTTGAGCACGCAGACGCGCAGGTAGCCCAGGGGTGCGGTCCGGTCGCGGAGGGTCGACCAGTGGCTCTGCAGCGAGCAGAAGGCCTCCATGACCACGTCCTCGGCGCTGCACCGGTCCCCCAGCAGGCAGTACGACAGGCGCAGCAGGCCCTCGTAGTGCTCCCGGAACAGGCTCTCGACCACCTCGTCCCTCGTGAGCTCCACGGCCTCGGGCCGGACCTGGCCGACGGGGGTGGTGGCGGCGTCAGCGTCCGCGGGCGCACGCGGCTCCCGCCCCGCCTGCGACATGCCTGTCACCGCCTCTTCGGCTACGTCCCTCATGCCCACTAGTCGCATCCGACGCCATCAGGTTGACACGTCCGGCCGACCGGTGGGGATACGCATCCGGCGGGAACCGGGGACGTCCGCCCCGGCGAGGTGTTCCTCGACGGGGCGGTGCGGCATACCCCTCAGGTCCCCATGGTTACCACGGCCCGGCCCGTGACCTCCCCGGCCCGCAGCGCCGCGTAGGCGGCGTCGACGTCGGCCAGGTCGAAGGTCCGGGTCACCACGTCCCGGTAGCGCAGCACGCCACGGTCGGCGAGGTCGACGACGGCCGGCAGGTCGGTGCGGGTGCGAGCGCCGTAGTTGGCGATGATCCGCAGGCTGCGGCGGACCATGAGGTTGATCTCCACCGGGGCGTCCTGGCCGGCGCGGCCCAGGCCGACCGGGACCATCCGGCCGCCGGGGGCGACGAGCTGCAGCGCGAGCTCGAACGTCTCCGGGCGGCCGAGCACCTCGAAGGCCACGTCCACCCCACGTCCCCCGGTGGCGGCGAGGACCTGCTCACGCGCGTCGGGGTCGCGCGAGTCGACCGTGACCGTCGCCCCCATGCGCGAGGCGGCCGCCAGCTTGTCGGCGTCGACGTCGACCGCGACCACCTCGGAGGCGCCGAACGCGCGCGCCAGCTGCACGACGTTGGACCCGACGCCGCCGACC
Organism: Ornithinimicrobium kibberense; assembly: GCF_006519705.1. NCBI lineage: Bacteria > Bacillati > Actinomycetota > Actinomycetes > Micrococcales > Ornithinimicrobiaceae > Ornithinimicrobium > Ornithinimicrobium kibberense. Next base: position 17,730 of record NZ_VFXM01000010.1, on the reverse strand, counting down.
GCGACCACGGCCACGCTCTCCCCCGGGTGCAGGTCGGCCGCCCGGCGCACGGCCCCGTACGCGGTCAGCCCGGCGCACCCGAGGACCGCGGCGGGTGCTAGCTCCATCCCCTCCGGCACGGGCGCGACCGCGGTGGCGGGGACGACCGCATACTCGGCCAGCCCTCCCATGGAGTACATCGCCACCGTCTCGCCGTCGGTCGTGCGCAGCCGGCTGGTGCCGTCGAAGAGCTGGCCGCCCAGCCGGTTCCTGGCGAAGAACTCCTCGCAGAGGTCGTCCCGTCCCTGGACGCAGTAGCGGCAGCGGCCGCAGGGCATGAGGAAGGCGCCCACGACGGGCTGCCCGACGGCGAGGCCGTCCCGCCCGGCCCCGGGCCCCAGCGCCGCGACCGTGCCGGAGATCTCATGCCCGAGCACCGCCGGCCGGGGGAAGGCGATGTGGCCGTCCAGCGCGTGCAGGTCGCTGTGGCACACCCCGCAGGCGGTGACCCTGACCAGGACCTCGTCCCGCTGCGGCTGCGGCACAGGCAGGTCCTCGAGGACGAGGTGGCCGTCCTCGCGGCACACGGCCGCGCGCATCGTGGTGGGCAGTGACCCGGACGTCGTCATCGTCGTCTCCCTCGTCGGTGTGGCGGACTGCCCCCGATCATGCCGTGGGCGCCAGCGGTCGGCGAGGGCGGGGACGGGAGAGACTGGGTCCATGACACCCGCCACCACCCGGCAGGTCGTGCTGGTCGCCCGCCCCGAGGACGTGCCCCGGCCCGAGCACTTCGAGATCCGCCAGGCCCGGGTGCCGGACCTGGCCGAGGGCCAGCTGCTGGTCCGCAACGACTACCTCTCGGTCGACCCCGCCATGCGCGGGTGGGTCAGCCCGGTGGCCAACTACGCCGAACCCGTCGCGATCGGTCAGGTCCTGCGCTCCTTCGCCGTCGGCGAGGTGCTGGCCTCCCGCCACCCCGACCACCAGCCCGGCGACGTGGTCATGGGCATGTTCGGCTGGACCGAGCACGCCGTCGTGGACGCGACCACCGTCTGGCGCACCCTCACCGAGACCGACCTGCCCCGCTCCCTGTCCCTGGGCGTGCTCGGCCTCAACGGCCTCACCGCCTGGGCCGGCGTCCACCGCGTCCTGCGCCCCCGGCCCGGATCCACCGTCGTGGTCTCCACCGCCGCCGGCGCCGTCGGGTCCGTCGTCGGCCAGCTCGCCGCCGACCTGGGCGCCCGCACCGTCGGCATCGCCGGCGGCCCCACCAAGGCCACCCGGTGCGTCCAGGAGTTCGGCTACGACGTCGGCCTGGACTACCGCGCCCCCGACTTCCCCGACCAGCTGGCCGAGGCCACCCCCGAGGGGGTCGACCACTACTTCGACAACACCTCCGGCCCCGTCACCGACGCCGTCATGGCCCGCCTGGCACCCCACTCCTCCGTGCTCGTCTGCGGCACCGCCGCCATCACCTCCTGGGACCCCTGGCCCACCGGCCCCCGCACCGAACGCATCATCCTGACCCGACGCGCCCGCATCGAGGGCTTCCTGGCCTTCGACCACCTCGACGCCCTCCCCGAGGCCGTCACCGACCTGGCCGACAAGATCCGCACCGGCCAGCTCGCCCACCGCGAACACGTCCTCCACGGCCTCGACCAGGCACCCGGCGCCATCGCCATGCTCTACGACGGGAGCAACGACGGAAAGCTCGTCATCCAGCTGCGGTGAACGGCCGGGGGCCCACCGTCAGTCCCGGGAGACCTTGCCCTCGGTGAAGATCTCCACGGTCCCGGTCAGCGTGCGGTGCACGGGGCACTTGTCGGCGATGCGCAGCAGGGCCACGTGCTGCTCCTCCGACAACGACGGGTCGAGGGTGATCGTCCGGTCGATGCGCTCCAGCCGGCCCTCCTTCGTCTCGCAGTCCTCGCAGTCCTTAGCATGGATCCTGCTGTGCTGCACGGTGACTGACGTCGTGCCGTAGTCCCAGCCCTTGCGCCGGGCATACATCCGCATGGTCATCGAGGTGCACGCGCCCAGCGCCGACAGCATCACCTGGTAGGGGTCGGGCCCGTCGTCGTCGCCCCCGGCGGCGGTCGGCTCGTCCAGGACCCAGGTATGCCGTCCCGCCTCGGCGGTGTGCGCGTAGCCGGCGTCGGCGCTGCGCTCGGTCACCCGGACCCCCTCCGGGACCGGCTCGGTGACCTGGGCCGTGGCGACCGCCTGCGCGGCCTCGTCCCGGGGCTGCGCGCCGGTCTCGTCGGCCGCGGCCGCGTCGGGCTCGGGCAGGTAGCGCCCGGCCCAGGTGGCGATGATCCCGGCGGCGAACTCGGCGTCGGCGTGGTCGGAGAGCAGGTGGTCGGCGCCGTCGAGCGAGACGAACGAGCGGGGGTGGTCGGCCGCGGCGAAGATCTTGCCCGCCTGGTCGATCCCGACGACCCGGTCCTGCGGCGAGTGCAGCACGAGCAATGCCGCGTCCATCGCCCCGAGCCGCTCGGTCTGGGACTGCTCGGAGATGTCGTCCAGGAAGCTCTGGCCGATGACGAACGGCCGGCCGCCGATGTCGACCTGCAACCGGTCCTCGCCCTCGTCGCTGGGGCGGGCGCCGCGCAGCAGGTGGCGCACGTGGTCGGTCGAGGCGGGAGCCGCGACGGTGACGACGGCCCGGACCGTGTCGATCTGCCCGGCCGCGGCGATCACCGCCGCGCCGCCGAACGAGTGCCCCACGAGCAGCCCGACGTCGCCCCACTCGCGCCCCATCCACGCCGCGGCCGCCACGAGGTCCTCGACGTTGGTGGTGAAGGTCGTCTCGGCGAAGTCGCCCTCGGAGTCGCCCAGGCCGGTGAAGTCGAAGCGCAGCACGGCATACCCCCGCTCGGCCAGCAGCCGGGAGATGCGGGTCGTGGCGTGCGCGTCGCTGGTGCAGGTGAAGCAGTGCGCCATGACGGCGTAGCCCCGCGGGCGTCCGTCCGGCAGCTCGAGGGTGGCGGCCAGGTCCGCCCCGGTGGCCCCGGGGAAGGTCACCTCCCGCACGGTGGTGCGCTCCCCGTCCCGCACGGCCTGCCTGTCCTGCTCCACGTCATACCTCCGCGGTCGTCCTGCTGATGGGCTGCGCCCAGCCTCGCACGCCCGGTCCATGTCCGCCCCCCGTCGTCCGGCACGCGACGGTCGACGGTGGCAGGCTGGGAGGTCCCGCCACCCACCCCGAGGAGCCACCATGGACGCACCCCGCTACGAAGACCTCACCGCCCTGCTCGTCAACTGCTCCCTGACGCCGGACCCGGCCCGCTCGCACACCGGCCGGCTGCTCGACGTCGTCGACCACCTGATGACCGGTGCCGGGGTGACCGTCGACCGCCTGCACGCGGTCGGCCACGACATCGCCCCCGGCGTCCAGCCCGACATGCGCGAGCACGGCTGGGAGCGCGACGAGTGGCCCGACCTGTGGCCCCGCGTCCAGGCCGCCGACATCCTCGTCCTGGGCACCCCGATCTGGCTGGGTGAGGAGTCATCGGTCTGCCGCCGCGTCGTCGAGCGGCTCTACGCCATGTCCGGCCAGCTCAACGACGCCGGCCAGTCGATCTACTACGGCAAGGTCGGCGGGGCGGTCATCACCGGCAACGAGGACGGCGTCAAGCACACCGCGATGTCGCTGCTGTTCGCGCTGTCCCACCTGGGCCTGACCATCCCGCCCCAGGCCGACGTCGGATGGATCGGCGAGATCGGGCCCGGCCCCTCCTACGGCGACCCGCGCGAGGACGACGTGCCGGTCGGCTTCGACAGCGACTTCACCCGCACGAACGCCACGATCATGTCCTGGAACCTCATGCACACCGCCGACCTGCTGCGCCGGGCCGGAGGCCTGCCGACCTACGGCAACGACCGGGACGCGCTCCAGGGCGGCGAACGGTTCGGCTACGCCGGCCCGGAACCGGTGAAGACCGACGGCTGACCGGACCGGCTAGAGCCAGCGGGGCAGTGCGGGCGCCGAACCGGCGTCGCCCCGCCCGGTGAGGTATGCCGCCAGCTCGGCGGCCGTGCCCCGCGCCTCGGGCGAGGCCGGCGGGTCGTCGGGCTCGCCGATGCGCCAGGTGCGCTCCCCAGCCTCGTCGTGCAGCCAGAGGACGGGGTGCCCGCCCTCGGCCACGGCCGCCGTCCGCTGCGCCACGACGTCGTCCACCAGGTCGTGCAGGAACCCCTCGGGCAGGTCTGCGAAGGACACCCCGGCCCCCAGGTCGACGGCGTGGATCAACACCTCCCGGGCCCGCATCCAGGGCACCTGGGTGGCCTCGACCATCCGCCCCTGGCCGGTGCGCACGCGGTGCTCCCACTGCTCCTGGGACAGCTCGTCCAGGTCGGCCCGCAGGGCAGCGGCGGAGGTGGTGAACCAGTCACGCAGCTCGGGGGCGGTCCGGCGCGAGCCGGTCTCGATGTCGGCGTCGCGCTGCTCCCGGGAGGCGTACATGGGCGTCTCGACCCCCGTGCGCGCCCAGGCGACAAGGTTGCACAGGGCCTCGGCGTTGGCCGCGGCGTGCGCGACCACGTGCGCCCGGCTCCATCCCTCGAGGCGCGACGGCGCGCGGAGCTCCTCGTCGGCGAGCCCGGACAGGACCCTGGCGAAGATGTCGGTGCCCTCGTCGGCCCAGGCGAGCGACCGGGTCAGCGGCGGTGCCATCAGGACCGGGCCTCCTCGTCGAGCCAGCCGGCCAGCACCTCGGCGACCTCGCGCGGCTGCTCGGCCGGGGCGAGGTGGGCCGACTGCTCGGCGATGACCAGCGTGGCCCCCGGGATCGCGGCCGCCAGCCGCTCCTGCGACTCGGGGGGAACGACCTGGTCGTGCCGCCCGCCCAGCACGAGCACCGGCACGGACACCTTCGTGAGCCAGGGGCGCAGGTCGGCCACCGCCAGGGCCTCGCACACGCGGGCGTAGGACTCGTCGTCGGCGTGCTCGAGACTGGTCAGCAGGGCCGCGGTGTCACGGGCCTCCCGCTCGACGAACCCCGGGGCGAACCACCGCTGCCTGGACCCCTCGACCATGCTGCACGTCCCGTCGCGGCGGACGGCGGCGGCCCGCTCGTGCCAGCCGTCGGCCGTCCCGACCTTGGCGTCCGAGCAGATGACCGCGCTGCCCGTGAGCCGGTCGTCCGCCCCCGAGCGGCCGGTGGCCAGGGCCAGGCCGACGAGTCCACCCACGCTCACCCCCGCGTACGCGAACGGCGCTCCCGGTCGGTGCCGCTCCACGAGGTCGACGACGGCGCGGCCGAGGTCCTCGACCGTGAACACCTCGCCGGACGGTTCCCCGTCCCCGTGCCCCGGCAGGTCCCAGCCCAGCACGTCCACCTCGTGGTCCCCCAGGTGGTGGGAGCACTCCTGCCAGAGGGCGACGACACCTGTCCCCAGCGAGGGGCCCACGACCAGCAGGCGTCGTCCGCGGTCGGGGGTCAGCCACTGCCCCGTCAGCACCGGTCCTGTCATCGCGGTCCGTCCGTCCTGGTCATGAGGACAGGTTCCCACGACTCGGGGGTGGCGTGGACGTCCCGGGTCACCGGCGAGGCGGCCAGCACCCCATCGACCAGGGCAGGCAGCTCCGCGAGCTGGTTCGTCGTGACCTCCAGGAGGCTCGTCGCGCAGCCGGGGCACATGACAACGTCCTCTGGTCGTTCTCCTTCCTCCCCCCAAGAATGCTCCCGTTCCCGCTTCACCGACAGGATGTGGCCGCCGGATGCTGCGGTGACGTCGCTCACATCGCGCGAGGCGTGCGAGCACGGCGAAAATTCGTCGGTCCCCACCCTCCTCCGACCATGGTGCGGCCGGTCCCCGGCTGGACCTCGGATCCGCGTCCCCCACCCGCAGACCGGCGAAGATCACCGGCGGACCGGGCCGGACGACGGCATACCGAGGATTGCTCCCCCGACCCGTCCGCGCCCTAGATTGACCTCCCATGGAGCAGCCTCCCGCCGCCTGGAGACCCGACACCCTGGCCGTCCGCGGCGGACTGATGCGCAGCGGGTTCGACGAGACCGCCGAGGCGCTCTACCCGACCTCCGGCTACGTCTACTCCAGCGCCGAGGAGGCCGACGCGGCGTTCGGCGACGAGATCGAGCGGTTCGTGTACTCGCGCTACGGCAACCCCACGGTGGCCATGCTCGAGGAACGGCTGCGGCTGCTGCACCAGGCCGAGGCGTGCCAGGTGACGGCCTCGGGCATGTCGGCGGTCTTCACCACCCTCGGCGGGCTGTGCGCCCAGGGCGACCGGATCGTCGCCTCCCGAGCGCTGTTCGGCTCCTGCTTCGTGGTCGTCGACGAGGTGCTGCGGCGCTGGGGCGTGGAGGCCACGTTCGTCGACGGCACCGACCTGGACCAGTGGGCGCAGGCGCTGTCGACGCCCGCGACGGCCGTGTTCTTCGAGACGCCGTCCAACCCCACGCAGGAGCTCGTCGACATCGCCGCGGTCAGCGAGCTCGCGCACGCGGCCGGGGCGGTCGTGGTGGTCGACAACGTCTTCGGCACGCCCGTCTTCTCCCGCCCCCTGGACCACGGGGCCGACGTCGTCGTCTACTCCACGACCAAGCACATCGACGGCCAGGGCCGCGTGATGGGCGGGGCGATCGTGGGGTCGGCCGAGCTGGTCGGCGGCCCGATCCGCACCCTCGTGCGCCACACGGGCCCGTCCCTGTCCCCCTTCAACGCGTGGGTCACCCTCAAGGGTATGGAGACGCTCACCCTGCGGGTGGAGCGGATGGCCGCGAGCGCGCTGGCCCTGGCGACCGAGCTCGAGGCCGACCCACGGGTGCGGCGGGTGTTCCACCCGTGGCTGCCCTCGCACCCCCAGCACGAGCTCGCGCGCCGGCAGATGACCGGCGGCGGGACCGTCGTCACCTTCACCCTCGACGGCGGACGGGCCGAGGCGTTCCGCTTCATGAACGCCCTGCAGGTGGTGGACATCTCCAACAACCTCGGGGACGCGAAGTCGCTGACCACCCATCCGGCCACGACCACCCACCGCCGGCTGCCCGAGCAGGCACGGGCCGCGGCCGGGATCGAGGAGGGCACCGTGCGCCTGTCGGTGGGGCTGGAGGACCTGGACGACCTGCGTGAGGACGTGGCGAGGGGCCTGGCCGCGGCGTTCGGCTGACCGTGCACCACCTCGACGTGCTGGTGCTCGGCGCCGGGCAGGCCGGCCTGTCCACGGCGTCCCACCTGCGCCGGCGGGGCTTCGTGCCCGCGGGCGGCGACGGTGCCGACGACCCGAAGGCCCCCGGCACCTACCTCGTCCTCGACGGCGAGGAGGGCCCCGGCGGCGCCTGGCGGCACCGGTGGCGCTCCCTGCGGATGGCCACGGTCAACGGGATCGCCCAGCTGCCGGGGATGCCCGTGCCCGAGCCGGACCCGTGCGCGCCGAGCTCGGAGTTCCTCGTGGACTACTTCGCCCGCTACGAGGACGAGTTCGACCTGCCCGTGCTGCGGCCCGTGAAGGTGCGGCGGGTGGAGCGCGAGGACGACGACCCGCGCGGACGCCTGCGGGTGGAGACCTCCGCCGGGACCTTCTCGACCCGCGCGGTCGTCAACGCCACCGGCACCTGGCGCAAGCCCTTCTGGCCGATCTACCCCGGGCAGGAGACCTTCGCCGGCCGGCAGCTGCACGTGGCCGACTACGTCGCGGCCGAGGAGTTCGACGGGCAGCACGTGGCCGTCGTCGGCGGCGGCATCTCGGCCGTGCAGCTGCTCGACGAGATCTCCCAGCTGACGACGACCAGCTGGTTCACCCGCCGGGAGCCGGTCTGGCGGGAGGACGACTTCGACGCCGACGCCGGTCGGCAGGCCGTCGCGATGGTCGAGGAACGGGTCCGGCAGGGCCTGCCCCCGCAGAGCGTGGTCTCGGTCACGGGCCTGCTGCGCACCCCCACGCTGCGGGCGGCCCAGGAACGCGGTGCCCTCGACCGCCGGCCGATGTTCACCGAGATCGTCCCCCAGGGGGTCCGCCTGGTCGACGGGTCGGTGCTGGCGGTCGACGTGATCCTGTGGGCCACCGGCTTCCGGGCCGCCCTGGACCACCTGGCGCCGCTCGGGCTGCGGGGCCACGGCGGCGGCATCCGGATGGAGGGCACGCAGGTGGCCGACGAGCCGCGCCTGCACCTCGTCGGCTACGGGCCCTCGTCGTCCACGATCGGCGCGAACCGGGCCGGGCGCGCGGCGGTCACCGCCCTGGTGAACGAGCTCGGCATACCCTGACCTCGTGCCGGACGACTTCCTCATCGCCCGCAACCCCGAGGAGGGCACCTCGCTGCCCTACCTGCTGCGCGTCCCGCTGGGGCCGGAGGGCGTGGTGCTCAAGGCGCGCGACACCTGGCCGCGCACCGGCAAGGTCTACTGCCACCGCGCCGCGGGCTGGCCCCGCGACCCGGAGATCGTCGAGGCCGTGCCGACCCGCTCGTGCGTGCGCCGCGGGGCGAGCATCGACCTCGTCCTGGCCCGCGGCCGGGAGAACCGCTCGCAGTTCGTGCTCACCCGCGTCCGCGGCGGCCGCGAGGCGATCTTCTGGCAGACCGCTCGGACGGCGAGGCAGGCGCGGCCCGCGGTCGCCCTCCCCACGGCCCGCGCCTCCGGCGTCGCCGACCTCGAGGTGCTCGTCGACAGCCACGAGCGCTACGCCTGGACGTTCGACCACCAGCAGGTCCTCACCCGCCGCCAGTCGCTGGTCGCCGGCGACTACGGCGTCGAGGTCGACGGCCGGCTCGTCGCCTCGGTCGAGCGGAAGTCGCTGCCGGACCTGGTCGCCACCCTCACGAGCGGCCGGATGCGCTACGTGCTGGCCGACCTGGCGGTGCTCCCCGCGGCCGCCGTCGTCGTGGAGGAACGCTACTCAGCCGTGTTCACGCTCGACCGGGTCCGTCCTGCCGTCGTCGCCGACGCCCTCGGCGAGTGCCAGGCACGCTTCCCGGCCGTGCCGATCGTGTTCTGCGAGAACCGGTCCCTGGCACAGGAGTGGACCTACCGCTTCCTGGGGGCGGCGCTCACCCACGCGGCCGAGGAGGCCCACGTGGGCGCCGAGGCGAGCCCTCTGCCGTCCGCGCGGCCGCCCGCCCCTGCGCAGGTGCGGGCGTGGGCGCGGCAGGAGGGATATGCCGTCTCCGACCGCGGTCGGATCCCCCAGGAGGTCTGGGCCGCCTTCGAGCGGAGCGGCGGACGTGCCGTCGGACCGGACCGGTAGCCTGCGCGGATGACCGACTGGCTGGAGCTGACGCTGGAGGTCATGCGCGACCGGTCGCACGCGTCGTGGAAGTTCCTCGACGACGAGGAGCTGCTGACGGCGCTGGCGGCCCGCCGTGCCGTGGCCGCCTACCTGCCCGGTGCCGCCCTGGCCACCCGGGACCTGGTCCTGCTGCGGCTGCCGGTCTCGCCCGAGGGGCGGGTGGCCCTCCTGGACGAGGCGGGCGCGCCGGTGCCCGGTCCGCCGGTCGAGGAGTTCGTCGAGGAGCTGCTGGCGGAGCTGCGGACGTGTGCGGCCGTGGGCCCGGAGGAGCTCGTCGGGCCGCCGTGGCTGCCGGTCCCGGAGATCGTCGAGGCCGCACGCCGGCCGGAGGAGGACAGCCGGGTGGTCTACGCCTACCGCGGCGACGACACCGTCCTCGCGGCCGCCTTCGCCCGCGACCTCGGGATGCCGCTGACGGCCCACCGGGTGGACGGCTGGGTGGTGGTGGCGACCGGGTTCGGGCCCGAGCGCGTCCTGGCCGGGCCGCCGCGCCGGTTCACCGGCGGCTACCCGTTCGCCGTCCTCGACCGGCGCGGCGAGCGACGCGTCTTCCTCTGGGCGGCCTCGGCCAAGGAGTCCGACCTGCGCGTCGCCGCCGACCACCAGCCGCGCCTGGTCCCCGCCCCGCCGGACGGCGCCGACGCCGCGGCGGTGGACCTCGCGGCCTGGCTGGCCGACCCGGCGGATCCGGCCGAGGCTCCGGAGCGGCCCGAGGGCATGACCGACGAGCAGCACCGGGTCCTGCTGGGCTGGCGCGACGCGCACCGCGTCGGCACGGACTTCCTGCGCGAGGTCTCCGCGACCTTCGGCCTGCCTCCGGTGGCGGCCGAGCTGGTGGAGAGCCGCCCGGGCGACCCCCAGCCGGAGGGCGGCACGGCCCTGCGGCCCGCGGCGACGGGCACGCAGTTCGTCGCCGAGGCGATGGCGGGGCTGGACGACGAGGAACCGACCGGCCGCACGCCGTGGGCGGCGCTCGAGCGGCTGCTGTGGCGCCACCCCGGGGCAGCGGTCGGCCTCGGGGTCCTCGAGCTGCTCGTCGCGGCCCTGCTGGCGGTGAGCGTGCTCGCCGGGGACGGCCACTGGTGGCGGTGGGTCCTCGCCGCCGTCTTCGCGCTCGGCGGGCTGGCCCACCTCGTCGAGGCGGTCCTGCGGATCAGGCGTCGAGGCGGCGCACGTCCAGGGTGAACCCCTGTCCCCCCAGAGCCTCGACGAGGGCGTCGCCAAGCGCCACCGCCGGGGTCAGGACCCCGCCGGGCCCTGAGCCGCGCGTGGCGAGCAGCGTCAGCGCCGCCTGCCCGAGCATCACCGACGTGGCGGCGTAGCCGGGGTCGCCCTGGGCGGCGACGGTGGCGGCATACCGGGTCCCGTCCTCGGTGGTGGTGACGGTCTCGGTGCGGAACGAGCCCGCCTCCCGCCTCGCCCTGTCCGGCCCCTCCCCCGGCGCGGGGAGCAGCCGGTCGACCACCCGACCGACGACCGGCAGCGCCAGCGAGCCCATGAGCGCACCGAGCCCGCCGACCAGAGCCTGCGCACGCAGCGCGCCCTTCGCGCCACGCCCGGTGGGGACCAGTTCGCGGTAGCGGAACCGCCGGCCGTAGCCACCCCCGGTCAGCGCGTGCGAGCGCCGGACGACGCGGGTGTTGTACGGGCCCATGAAGAACGGTGCCGCCCACCGGCCGCTGCCCTCCTCCACGAACGGCCGCCAGGGGTCGCGCTGGCCGGGCGCGCCGGTCGCCCCGCCGCTGAGCGCCTCGGGGTCCAGGACGACACGTCGCAGGGACGGGTCCTGCCGCATCCGCTCCAGCTGCGCGCGCAGGGAGTCGATCGTGCCGCCGCTGATCCCGCCGCGCAGCCGCCGCACCCACAGCGTCGTGTCGGTCAGCCCGCCCGCGCCGTCGGCCTGCGCCGCGCGGTGCAGCAGGTGGACGCCCAGGTCGGAGGGGACGGAGTCGAACCCGCAGGAGACGACGATCCGTGCGCCCGTGCCGCGGGCGGTCCCGTGCACCCGCTCGATCGCCTCGCGGACGAAGAGCACCTCCCCGGTCAGGTCGGCGTAGTCGGTGCCCTCCTCGGCGCAGGCCACGACCAGGGGTACGCCGTAGCGCTGGTAGGGCCCCACCGTGCTCACCACGACCGCGGAGCGGGCGGCCATCGCGCGCAGGCTCACCTCGTCGGTCGCGTCGGCCTGGACGAGGGGCCAGTCGGCGGCCCGCGCACCGAGGGTCGCCCGGACCTGGGCCAGCCGGTCGAGGGAGCGGCCGGCCAGGCCCACGCGCACGCCCTCGGGGGCGGTTGCGGCCAGGTGCTCGGCGACGAGCCGACCCACGAAGCCGGTCGCGCCGTAGAGGGTGATGTCCAGGTCCCGCGAGGTCTGCGTCATGGATCCATCGTCGGTCATGGGGACGGCGGCGCCGTGGCCGGCGGGTCCGCGGGCACCCGCAGCCGCCACCCGTCCGGCTCCACCCGCCAGGTCCGTCGACGGATCCGGCCGGGCTGGACGTCGCCGTCGACGCTGACGTGGAACGCGTCCTGCGGCCCCACCGCCTCGACGAGCACCTCCTGGCCGCGGGTCACGGTGACGTCGCGACGTCGGGTATGCCGTCCCTTGCGCAGGTCGCGGGCGAAGCTCGTGCGCGCGATGGCGGAGCTGCCCCGGGCGAGGACGACCTCCGCGAGGCCGTCGTCGGGACGGGCGGTCGGGGCCACGCGGGTCCCGCCGCCGACCGAGGAGCCCAGTGCGAGGGTCACCATGAGGACCGGCTCGGAGCCGTCGGCCACGGTCCGCCCGTCGACGACGACGCGCAGGTGCCAGCCGCGAGTGGTGAGCCCGGCCCGGAGGGCGCCGACGGCGTAGGCCGCCCTGCCCAGCACCCCCTTGACCTCGCCGGCGGAGGCGGTCGCCTCGGCGCCGACGCCGGCATGGACGGCGTTGACGACGACGCCGCCGGTGTCGTCGAGGAGCAGCCCGCGCGGCGCGGGACGACCCGTCGCCGCGACCGGGGCGGCGTCCTGCGGTTCCAGCGGGATCCCGGCCGAGCGGGCCAGGTCGTTGCCGGTGCCGGCGGGGACCAGCCCGACCGTGGCCGGCAGCAGCCGCTGGTCGTGCAGCTCCTGCAGCAGCCGGTGGACCGACCCGTCACCCCCGAGGACGACCACGTCGCGCGGGACGGGCTCGACGGCGGAGGCGACGGCCGCGGCATACTCCTCGTCCGAGGCGGGGGCCCGCACCTCCACGGACGCACCACCTGCGGCCGTCGTCAGGGCACGCCGCACGCGGTCGACCTGCTCGCGGTCCTCGGCGTCGTGGGAGGGCCTGGCCAGCACGAGGAGCGGTCGGGGCCGGTCCGGGTGACGGTCCGGGATGTCGTCGGCGGGCAGGGCTCCTCCTTCGTCGCTCCCAGGGTAGGCCCATGCCGCGACGGACCGTCGCTGTCCGGAGGAGGGCCCGGCGACCGCTACACTGGTCCCAGCGCCCCGCACCGTCTCGCCTCGGGGCGCTTGATCTGTGCGCGGCCCCGGGCCGCCCCCAAGGTCGCGCCGCCCCACCGGAGCCTGCGCGCCGGGTGAGACACCGCATACGTCTCGAAAGACTCCTCTGTGACCTCCAGCTTCGCCGACCTCGGCGTGCCCGCCTCCCTGTCCTCCCTCCTGGCCGAGCGCGGCATCACCGTGCCCACTCCCATCCAGGCCGCCACCCTGCCCGACTCGCTCGCCGGTCGGGACGTCCTGGGCCGGGGCCGCACCGGCTCCGGCAAGACCTACGCCTTCCTGCTGCCGCTGGTGACCCGGCTCACCGCCGGCGAGGCCGCGCGGCGCTCCTCCGTCCGGGGCCGCGCGCCCCGGGCCCTCATCCTGGCGCCGACCCGTGAGCTGGTCCGGCAGATCGACGAGGCGCTGGCGCCGCTCGCCCGGTCCGCGGGCCTGTCCACGCTGACGATCTTCGGCGGCGTCGGCCAGAACCCGCAGGTGCGGGCGCTGCAGGCAGGGGTCGACGTGCTCGTGGCCACCCCCGGGCGGCTCGAGGACCTCATCGGTCAGCGCCACGCCGACCTCGGCTCGGTCGAGATCACCGTCCTCGACGAGGCCGACCACATGTCCGACCTGGGCTTCCTGCCGGCTGTCAAGCGTCTGCTCGACCGGACGCCGCGGCAGGGACAGCGGATGCTGTTCTCGGCCACGCTGGACGCCGGGATCGACGTTCTCGTCAAGCGCTACCTGGACCGTCCGGTGACCCACCACGCGGACTCGGCCCAGTCGCCGGTGTCCTCCATGGCGCACCACGTGCTGCACATCGACGCCGGCCACCGCCTCCCGGTGCTCACCGACCTGGCGGCCGCGCCGGGCCGGGTCGTGATGTTCACCCGCACCAAGCACGGTGCCAAGAAGCTGGCCAAGCAGCTCAACGGGGCCGGCGTGCCGACCGTCGAGCTGCACGGCAACCTCGGGCAGAACGCCCGCGTGCGCAACCTCGACGCCTTCCAGACGGGCACCGCCACCACCCTGGTCGCCACCGACATCGCGGCCCGCGGCATCCACGTCGACGACGTGGCCCTCGTCGTGCACGCCGACCCGCCGGTCGAGCACAAGGCCTACCTGCACCGCTCGGGCCGCACGGCCCGGGCCGGCGCCTCGGGCACGGTCGTGACGATCATGACCGACGACCAGGTCCGCGACGTCCGCTCGCTGACCCGCGCCGCCGGCATCCGGCCGACCATCACCAAGGCCCACCCCGAGCACCCCGTGCTCGTGGAGCTGGCCCCCGGCGAGCGCACGCTCGTCCCCGGCGGTCTGCAGCTGGCCACGCGGGAGCAGTCCGGTGGCCAGGGGCAGGGTCGTGGCCGTGGCAACGGCGGCGGTCGCGCCAACGGTGGCGGTGGACGTCGCACCGGCGGCTCCGGGCGTGGCAGCGGCGGTGCCGGTCGGTCGGCCGGCGGCGGTCGCTCGGGCGGTGGTTCCGGTCGCTCGGGCGGCGCGGGTCGCTCGCGGATCGGCGCCGGCAGCGGCTCGGCCGTCGCCTTCTCCACCTCCAGCGGCGGAGGTCGTTCCGGCCGTCGCTGACGGCCCGGCTGTCCTACCGTCGGTGAGGTGAGCACCCACCGGATCCGGATCGGCATCTCCGGCTGGCGCTACGCGCCCTGGCGCGGTGTCTTCTACCCGCCAGGGCTGCCGCAGCGGCGCGAGCTGGAGTATGCCTCCCGGTGCCTGGACACCGTCGAGATCAACGGGTCGTTCTACTCGCTGCAGCGACCCAGCAGCTACCGGGCGTGGGCGGAGCAGACGCCGGACGACACCGTGCTGTCGGTCAAGGGCAGCCGGTTCATCACGCACATGAAGAAGCTGCGCGACGTCGACACGGCCCTGGCCAACTTCTTCGCGTCCGGGCCGTTGGCGCTGGAGCACCGGCTCGGTCCGTTCCTGTGGCAGCTGGCCCCGCGGTTCCGGTACGACCACGAGCGGCTGGACGACTTCCTCGGGCGCCTGCCGCGCACGGCATACCAGGCCTCGGTCCTGGCCGCGGGGCACGACGACCGCCTGCGCGAGCCGGCGTGGACCGATCCCGGGCCGGACCCCGACCGACCCCTGCGGCACGTGCTCGAGGTGCGGCACCCCACCTTCGCCGACAACGACGAGCTGCTCGACCTGCTCCGCCGGCACGGGGTCGGGATCGTCGTCGCCGACGCCGCGGGGCTGTGGCCCTACTACGACGTGGTCACCGCCCCGGTCGTATACGTGCGTCTGCACGGGGACACCGAGCTCTACACGAGCGGGTACGGCGAGGAGGCCCTGGGCGTGTGGGCCGAGCGGATCCGGGGCTGGGCGGAGCAGGCGGAGGTGTTCGTCTACTTCGACAACGACGTCAAGGTGCACGCCCCGCACGACGCCATGCGGCTGGCCGACCTGCTCGGGGTGACGGCGTCGACACGTCGGCCCGGGGATAGGGGTCCGCGCGGTTGGGGCGGGTGAGCGGCCGGCGGGCCTACAGTGCTGCCAGCGCACCGCATACCCGAGAGGACCACGCATGCCGCAGCTGCCGGGCAGCCCCCTGGAGATCTTCCCCCTGAACCTGGGCGGGAACGCCTTCGGCTGGACCGCCGACGAGGCGACCTCGCACGCGGTGCTCGACCGCTTCGTCGAGGCGGGCGGCACCTTCGTGGACACCGCCGACTCCTACGCCGCCTGGCTGGACGGGCGCGGCGGGCAGTCGGAGACGATCATCGGCTCGTGGCTGGCCGCGCGGAGGCGGCGGGACGACGTGCTCGTGGCGACCAAGGTCGCGCGCAAGCCCGGTCGTGAGGGGTTGTCACGGGCGAACGTGCTCGCGGCGGTCGACGAGTCGCTCGAACGGCTGCAGACCGACCACGTCGACCTCTACTACGCGCACTTCGACGACGAGGACGTGCCGGTGGGCGAGCAGGTCGCGGCCTTCGACGAGGTCGTGCGCTCGGGCCGGGCCCGGGCGGTGGGTCTGTCGAACTTCTCCCCCGAGCGGATGCGTGAGTGGTTCGCGACGGCGCACCGGGAGGGTGCCACGGTGCCGGTGGCGATCCAGCCCCGATGGTCGCTGGTGTCGCGGCAGACGTACGAGCAGGACTACGCCCCGATCGTGGCCGCCGAGCAGGTCATGGTGTTCCCCTACCCGGCGCTGGCCTCGGGCTTCCTCACCGGCAAGTACCGCGGCGAGGCCGACTTCGAGGGGGCGGCCCGGGGCGGGGCCGCCCGGCGATACTTCGAGGCGGGTGGACTTCGGGTGGTGGACGTGCTGGTGGACGTCGCCGGTCGGCACGGGGTGGAGCCCGCGACGGTCGCCCTGGCCTGGCTGCTGGCCAAGGGTGCGACGGCTCCGATCGCGTCCGTCTCCCGACCCGAGCAGCTCGAGCCGCTGCTGGCGGCAGCCAGCACGACGTTGACCGACGAGGACGTGCGTCGCCTGGACGAGGCGTCGGAGGGGTTCTGAGCGCCGGTTCCGCCCCGACCGGCCTGCCTGTCCTGGGCGAGGCCCCGGGCGACGGTGCCAGGGACTGGGTCGTCGACGTGGCCCGGACGGGGTCGATGGTGGTCGTCGTCGTCCTGCACTGGCTGTTCCTCAAGGTGACCGTCGTCGAGGGCACGATGCGGTCCGAGCCGGCGCTGGCTGGACCGGTCGTCGCGCTGCTGACCTGGGTGCTCATGGTGCTGCCCCTGTTCTTCGTAGCCGCGGGCTTCGCGGGGACGCGGGTCGTGGACCGGTTGCAGGGGGCCAAAGGGTGGAGCTACACCGACTACCTGGCCCCTCGGCTGCTGCGCCTCGTCAGCCCCGTCCTCGCGCTGGTCGTCGTCTCCTTGGCGGTGGTCGTGGTCGTGACGGTCTCCTCGCCGGGGACAGGGGCACGGCTGACGGCGGTGACCGGGAACCACCTGTGGTTCATGGCGGTGTACCTGTTGTGCGTCGTCGTGGGGCCCGCAGCTGTGCGCGTGCACGACCTGGCCGGGTGGTGGGTCCTTCCCGCGGTG
This sequence comes from Ornithinimicrobium kibberense, assembly GCF_006519705.1. NCBI lineage: Bacteria > Bacillati > Actinomycetota > Actinomycetes > Micrococcales > Ornithinimicrobiaceae > Ornithinimicrobium > Ornithinimicrobium kibberense. The sequence goes on along the minus strand of NZ_VFXM01000010.1, from coordinate 1,007 downwards.
CTCCTCGGCGGGTCGCTGCTGGTGGATCTCGCGTGGTTCTCCGGGGGCGTGGGCTACGAGCAGGCGCGCTGGCCCAACCTGGTGCTGGTGTGGCTCTTCTGCCACCAGCTCGGCGTGCTGCACGCCCGGGGGACGGTGCAGCGCCTGCCATCGCCCGTCCCTGTGGTCGTCCTGCTGCTGGCGGTGCTGACCCTGGTGGTCATGGTGCAGCTCGGGCCCTACGCCGCGACCAACGTCGGCATGGCCGACCGGCCCGTGTCCAACCTCACCCCACCCAACTCGGCCCTCTCGGTGGTGGGCGTCGCGCAGCTCGCCGTGCTGACCCTCGTCGGCCGGACCGTGGGGACACGTCCGCCCCGGCCGTGGGTGGGCACGGCGACGCGGTGGCTCGGGCCCCGGCTGCTGCTCGTCTACCTGTGGCACGTGCCCGCCCTCGGTGCGGTGACCTTCGTCGGACTGATCGCACCGGACGTCCTGCTCCCTGCCGGCACCGGGGCCTGGCTGGCCCTCCGGCCGTTCTACCTCGTCCTGGCCGTCCTGCTCATGGGGCTGGTGCTGGTCCCGGTGATCGCCTGGGAACGCACGGTCCGCTCGTGGAAGGTGTCGACGTCGCGGCCCGCCGTCCTCACGGCCACCGTGCTGGGGATCGCGGGCACGGCGATCGCCTGGCACGCCGGGGTCGGACCACGTCCGGTCCCGCTCGTCGGGGTGGCCTGCCTGGTGGCCGCCATGGTCCTGCTGGTGGAGCGCACGACCCCGGACAGAGTCCGGAGACCTGATGACACCGGTGACCCGGCAGCGGTCTCGTGAGTTGAGCCGCGGCGTCATCGTCAGAAGGGCGGCGGCTCGCCGGGACCGGGCCGGGTGTCCCAGCCGGTGTCCGCACGGGTCGACCTGTCGGCGTCTTCCTGGATTGCGCTGTCGGTGAGGCCCTCCGTGGTGCGCGGCGCGAGGGTGGCCCTCCGCTCGGCGGGCAGTCCGAGCAGCTGTTCGGGGGTGGGGCCCTT